>RHMC01000386.1 GCA_003719395.1 Streptomyces altiplanensis | reverse complement strand
CCGTTGCGCAGAGCATCGGACTGCCGCTCCAGCACCAGCATGCCCACGCCCTCGGACCAGCCGACACCGTCGGCCGACTCGGAGAACGCCTTGCACCGGCCGTCGGCCGAAAGACCGCGCTGCCGGGAGAAGTCCACGAACACCGCCGGCGTCGACATGACCGTCACGCCGCCGGCCAGCGCCAGCGAGCACTCCCCGCTGCGCAGGGCCTGCATCGCCCAGTGCATCGCCACCAGCGACGACGAACACGCCGTGTCCACCGTCACCGCCGGACCCTCCAGGCCCAGGGTGTACGACACCCGGCCCGACGCCAGACTCGCCGAGCTGCCGCTGCCGCGGAAGCCCTCGAACTCGGGGGCGGCCAGCACCGCGCCGTAGTCGCTGTACATCACACCGGCGAACACGCCGGTCGCACTGCCCTTGAGCGACACCGGGTCCATGCCGGCCCGCTCGATCGCCTCCCACGACGCTTCGAGCAGCAGCCGCTGCTGCGAGTCGGTCGCCAGCGCCTCACGCGGGCTCATCCCGAAGAACGCGGGATCGAACTCGCCCGCTTCGTGCAGGAATCCGCCCGAGCGCGTGTACGCCGTACCGGCGTGGTCCGGGTCCGGGTGGTAGAGCGACTCGATGTCCCAGCCGCGGTTGGTCGGGAAGCCGGATATGACGTCTGCGCCCTCGGTGACCAGTCGCCACAGGTCCTCGGGCGAGGTCACGCCGCCCGGATAGCGGCAGCTCATCCCCACGACCACGATCGGGTCATCCGCCTCCGCGGCGCCGCGTCCGGCCGCGGGCAGCGCCACGGCCACCTCGGCGCCGAGCAGTTCTTCGAGGATGTATCCGACCAGGCTCCGCACGGTCGGGTAGTCGAAGACCAGCGTGGCGGGCAGCCGCAGCCCAGTCACGGCGTTGAGCCGGTTGCGGAGCTCGACCGCGGTGAGCGAGTCGAAGCCCAGCTCACGGAAGGCACGCCCGGGATCGATGTCCTCGCCGCCCGCGTGGCCCAGGACGAGGGCGGTCTGGCCGCGCACGAGGTCGAGCAGCAGGTCGAGACGCTCTTCCGTCTCCAGCCGGTTCAGCTTCTGCACGAAGCCACTGGCCGTGCTCGATCCGGCGACGGAGGCGCACGGCGGGTACGGGGGCGGATCAACGAGCGCAGCAGCGGCGGGACTTCGCCCTGTGCGCGCAATGTCGGGAGGTCCAGCCGCACGGGTACGACGACGGGCTCCGAGGTGGACTGCGCCACGTCGAAGAGCGCCACGCCCTGCTCGGGCGTCAGCGCCCGCACGCCGGAGCGGGCGTGCCGGTCCGCCTCGGTCTCGGCCAGGGTGCCCGTCATGCCGCCGGTGCGGTCCCACGGGCCCCAGGCCAGGGACAGGCCCGGCAGCCCCTCGGCCCTGCGGCGCTCCATCAGCGCGTCCAGGAAGGCGTTTCCTGCCGCGTAGTTGCCCTGAGCCCTCGCTGCCGATGACGCCGGCGACGGAGGAGAAGACCACGAACGCGGTGAGGGCGTGGTCCTGTGTCAGTTCGTGCAGGTTCCACGCCGCGTCGGCCTTGGGCCGCAGGACCGCGTCCAGCCGCTCCGGCGTCAGCGAGCCCAGCACACCATCGTCCAGCACACCGGCGGTGTGGATCACGGCGGAGACGGTGTGACGTGCCAGCAGGTCGGCCAGCGCGTCCCGATCGGCGACGTCGCACGCCTCGACCGAGACCTCCGCGCCCAGCTCCGTCAACTCGCCCACCAGGGCTTCGGCGCCGTCGGCGTCCGCACCCCGGCGGCTCACCAGCAGCAGACGGCGCACACCGTGCTCCGCCACCAGGTGGCGGGCCACCACCGCGCCCAGACCACCCGTACCACCCGTGATCAG
>RHMC01000385.1 GCA_003719395.1 Streptomyces altiplanensis | reverse complement strand
TGCCACCACGCTCCGGCGCCCGCACCACTGCCACCACGTCCGGCGCCCGCACCACTGCCGCCACGCCCTGCGCCGCCACCGCTGCCGCCACGGGCACCGGGGGCATCACGGCCGACGTCGTAACGGCGCTCCTCGGGACGGGGACGGTCCGGGCGCTCCGGGCGGTCGCTGCGCTTCTGCCTGTCGTCGCGCCCCTTGCCCGCGCCCCGCTGATTCCGGTCGTTGCCGCTTCCGCTGTTCCTGCCGCTGCTGCTTCGCATCAAAATTCCGTCTTGTCGTCTGCGTCGGTGTCCGGGGCGTCCGGATCGAACGACGGCGCACCCTCTAGCGTCTCAGCCTCGATCGCGTCCGCCTCCGGGAGGAATGGCGCGAGCTCCGGGAGCTCGTCCAGGCCACGCAGGCCCATCCGCTCCAGAAAGTAGTTCGTCGTCCTGTACAGGATCGCACCTGTTTCGGGTTCCGTGCCCGCCTCCCCTACCAGGCCGCGCTGGAGGAGGGTGCGCATCACGCCGTCGCAGTTCACGCCGCGTACGGCCGAGACCCGCGACCGGCTCACGGGCTGCCGGTACGCGACGACCGCGATGGGTCTCCAGGGCGGCCTGGGTGAGGCGGGCCTGCCGGCCGTCCAGCAGGAAGCTCTCGACCGCCGCCGCGTACTGGGGCCGCGAGTAGAAGCGCCATCCCCCGGCGACCGGTCTGAGTTCGAATCCGCGCCCCTGTACGGCGTACGCGTCGGCCAGGCTCCCGCAGGGCGTCCGCGACGGCTCCGCGGGGCCGCTCCAGGATCTTGGCGAGGTGCTCTTCGGCGGCGGGTTCGTCGGCGACCATGAGGACCGCCTCCAGGGCGGGCTTGAGGCCGAGGTCCGCGACCGCGGGGGACTCGCTCACCGTGTCTCCTCCACCACTTGATCGAATTCGTCCGTGACGACGGGCTGCGCCGTCTCCGTGCCGGTCCACCGCACCCTGAGCTCCCCCAGGGCCTCCTCCTGGTCCATGGCGACGGCCTTCTCCCGGTAGAGCTCCAGCAGCGCCAGGAACCGCGCGACCACGGTGAGCGTGTCCGGGGCGTCCTCCGTGAGCGTCCGGAAATCCGCCTCCCCCATCTCCCGCAGCCGTGCGACGACCACCTCGGCCTGCTCCTGTACGGACACGAGGGGCGCATGGATGTGATCGACGTACACCTGCGGCTCGGCCCTGGGCCGCATCGCCCTCACGGCGAGCCCGGCGAAGCCGTCGGGGCCGATGCTGATGACGACCTCGGGCAGCAGCGCGGCGTGGTGCGGTTCGAGACCGACCGTACGCGGGTACCGCCGGGACTCCGCGTCCAGCCGCTCGCTGAAGATGTCGGCGATCTTCTTGTACGCGCGGTACTGCAGCAGCCGCGCGAACAGCACGTCCCGCGACTCCAGCAGCGCGAGGTCCCCCTCGTCCTCCACCTCGGCGGCGGGCAGCAGCCGTACGGCCTTGAGGTCGAGCAGGGTGGCGGCCACGACGAGGAACTCAGTGGTCTGGTCGAGGTCGCCGTCGGGCCCCATGGCGCGGATGTGCGCCATGAACTCGTCGGTGACCTTCGAGAGGGCGACCTCGGTGATGTCGAGCCTGTGCTTCGAGATGAGCTGGAGCAGCAGGTCGAAGGGTCCCTCGAAATTCACCAGCCGTACGGTGAACCGCCCGCCCCCCACGACCGGTCCGTCGGGTGGAGGCGCGCTCTCCGGGCCGCCCGTCCCCGCCTCCGGCGCGTCTGCGGCCTCCGGGGCGGCTTCCGGGGCCGCAGGACGCGCCCGCCCCCCCGGCCCCTCGCCCCCAGGCTGCGGCGTGGGGGCGCGGGGCGGGCTGGGGCGGGGGACGGTCGGTGGGCGGGCATCGCGGGTCCAG
>RHMC01000384.1 GCA_003719395.1 Streptomyces altiplanensis | reverse complement strand
GGATGCTGTTGGTGATCTTCACTCGGTGGAGTGAAGTCCATGACCTGGTTGGCGTGTGGATCGGTGCAGTGTGCTGCGCTGGTCTGGGCGGGGTGGTTCGAGCGGTCGGAGGGGTGGCCGCGATGTCGATGGGGTCGAGTTCTGGGCGGGTGATTCCGCCGTTGACGGTACGGATGGCGCGGGCGAGTAATCCACGGGGCACGGTGGCCATGTGGGTGCGTGACCGGGTGGACGAACTGTTCACCGATGAGCATTTCGCCGACTGGTATCCGGTTGATGGGCGGCGGGGGTTGTCGCCGGCTCGGCTGGCGATGGTGTCTGTGTTGCAGTACGCGGAGAACCTCACGGACCGTCAGGCTGCCGAGGCGGTCCGCTGCCGGTTGGACTGGAAGTATTGTCCGGGCCTCGAGCTGGATGATTCGGGCTTTGACCATTCCGTGCTCAGCGAGTTCCGGGACCGCATGGCTGAAGGTGATCGGGCGGATCGGCTGCTGGTCGTGATGGTCGACCATCTTGTGGCCGCGGGCTTGGTCAAGCGGCGTGGTGCGGTGCGCACGGACTCCACCCATGTGCTTGCTGCCATTCGAAAGCTGAGCCGGGCGGAGTTGGTCACCGAGACACTGCGGGCCGCTCTGGAGCAGTTGACTCTGGCGGATGAGGTCTGGCTGGCGTCATTGGTCACCGCGGATTGGGCGGACCGGTACGGACGTCCGGCCATCTACCATCGGCTGCCCAAGGGCAAGGTGGCGCTGGAGGAGTACGCGCTGCAGGTCGGCGCGGACGGAATGCGGCTGCTGAGGGCCGTTTTCAGCGATCAGGCCCCGCCGCGGCTGCGGACTTTGCCGCAGGTGGAAATTCTGCGGCGCGTGTGGGTGCAGCAGTACTGGTTCGACAGCTCGGGACGGCAGCGGTGGCGGGGACCGAAGTCCACCAAGGACCGTTTGAGCAGGCGCAATATGCCGCGCAGAGCCGCTTCACGTCCCGAGGCCGCGGGAAGGCCGGACCCGGAGAAAGCCAGTGTCCCGTGGGCCAGCATGGAGATCATCTCTCCCTATGACGCCGAGGCCCACTACAGTCAGAAGCTGACCGCGTCCGGGAAGAAGGAGTGGATCGGCTATCGCGATCACCAGAGCGAAACCTGTGGTGACGGTCCCCACGTGATCGTGCAGGTCACCACCCGGCCGGCGCCCGAGCAGGACATCGACGCCCTCGAGCAGATCCATCAGGGCCTGGTCCGGCAGGGGTTCACAGACCTGGAGCATTTCGTCGACGCCGGATACATCACTCCTGAATCCATCGACTCCGCAGCCCGCACCCATGGGGTGGTACTGACCGGTCCGGTTCGGGCCGACCCGAGGGCTCGTGAGCATCCTGGCTTCACCAAGGCGGACTTCACACCCGACTGGGAGGCCCGCACCCTCACCTGTCCCCGTGGAGTGACCAGTCATCCCTGGAAGGCGACGCGGGGTGACGGGCATGAACGGCTGTCCGTGCTGTTCCCCAAGCCGGCCTGCCGGGTCTGCGAGGCCCGACAGGGATGCACGGGCACCACCGAAGACCGCAGCCGCCACATCATCTTGCTGCCCCAGCCCCTGCAGGAGATCCAGACACGGGTCCGACGCGAGCAGGACACCCTCCAGTGGCGGCAGCACTATGCGATCCGGGCCGGCTGCGAAGCCACCGTCTCCGAAACCGTCCACGCCCACGGACTACGGCACTGCCGCTACCGAGGCATGGCCAAAACCCACGTCCAGCACATTCTCACCGCCGCCGGAACGAACCTCATCCGACTGAGCGGACACTTCCCACCAGGCACGTCACCACCACGCCAGCCCCGCCCCGCGAGTCGATTCAAGCGACTCTGCCGAACGCTGACCGAGTGAAGATCACCAACAGCATCC
>RHMC01000383.1 GCA_003719395.1 Streptomyces altiplanensis | reverse complement strand
CGGTTACGGCCCCCGCTTCCGCGCCGCCCGCCGGCCGGCGGCGCTTCGGCCGTACCGCGAAGCCCGGCGGCGGCGACCACTCGCCGTGGCGGTCCCTGAAGTACCGCAGCATGCGCTGGTGGTCCGTCGCGAACTTCGTCTCCAACGCCGGTACCTGGATGCAGCTCACGGTCCAGAACCTGCTGGTGCTCCAGATCACCGGGTCGGCCGCCGCGACCGGGCTGTCCATGTCCGTCCAGGCGGCGCCCGGCCTCCTCATGAGCCTCGCGGGCGCGCCGTCGTCGACCGGTGGCCCCGCAAGCTGACCGCCGCGGTCAGCCAGGCGCTCCTCGGCGCCGTCGCCTTTCTGACGGCCGTCCTGGTGGCGACGGATCAGCTCGGCCTCGGGGTCCTGATGGCGCTGGCCGCCGTCACCGGTCTCATCGCCACCGTCGACGGACCGGCCTGTTCGCTGCTGGGCAACGACCTCGTCCATGCGGAAGACGTCCCCTCCGCCATCGGCGTGGGTTCCCTCGTGCACAACGCGGGCCGCCTCGCCGGCGCCGCTCTGGCGGGTGTGACGGTGGGCTTCCTCGGCACGGCCGCCGCGTACGCCGCCAACGGTCTGTCCTTCCTCTTCGTCGCCTCGGTCATCCCCTTCCTCCGTCCGGTGCACAAGGTGGTCCGGCGCGCCGGGAACGACATGCGAAACGCCGACCACGCCGACCGTGCGGACGACGACATGACCGTGCGCCAGGGCATCGCCTACTTCATGCGCCGCCCCCGGCTCGTCGCGCTCGCCGGCATCACCGGGCTCAGCGCCGTCTTCGGACGGAACTACGGGCTCACCCTGGCCGTACTCGTCACGGGTCCGCTGGCCGGCGGCGCCGGAGCGTTCGGCACCGTCTCCACCGTGCTTGCCGTCGGAGGCATCATCGGAGCGGTTCTCGGGGCCCGGCTGCGCAAGCCCTCCGTACGGCTCGTGGGTACGCTCGCGGCCGCCGGCGCCCTGCTGCAGGCAGTGGCGGGGTTCTCGCCCTCGCTCGCCGTGCTGCTGGTGCTCGTCCTGCCCATGGCCGTGGTCGAGTCGGTTTCCGACACCGCCGGGACGACCGTTCTCCAGACCGACCCGCCCGCCCACATGCGGGGCCGCGTCCTCGGCGTCTGGGGCACCATCCGTACCGTGTGGAGTCTCGCGGGACCGCCGGCGCTCGGCCTGCTGATGGAGCTGGCCGGGGCGCGGGGCGCCCTCGTGGCCGGTGGGCTGATCATCGCCGGTGCGGTGGGGGCGGGCTTCGTGCTCCGCGACCGCCGGTCCGCGCCGGCCGTGGTCCTGCGTACGGAGGAGGGCGTGGCGGCCGCGCAGCCGCGCCTGGGCACCGCCGCCTGAGTTCCGGCGCCCGGAACACCGGGCCCTTCGTCCGTTCAGGGCGATGCCTCCAGGAACCGGATGCGGCGCCCCACCCTGGCCGGCGCCCGGTTGCGGGTGATCACGACGACGCCGAGCGCGGGTGGTCCGCCGGCTGGGCCCGCTGCCCGCTCACCGCAACACCTCCGGGACCGGCGGCCGGTCCGTCCCCGTGCCGCGGTCCGTCCCCGTGCCGCGGCTCCGGCTCCGGCTCCGGCTCCGGCTCCGGCTCCGGCTCCGGCTCCGGCTCCGGCAGTGCGCGTACGCGTCGACGACCTCGTCGACGGTGATGCGGTGCAGCCGTTCGTCCGGCAGGTGCCCGTGGGCGTCGCCGGGGCGCGGTGAGCCGTCGGCGCCGGGATGCCACAGCACCCGGTGCCGTGCGCGGGCCGGCGGGCCCCACAGGCGCGGGGCGACCGGGCCGAACAGGACGACCGACGGTGTGGCCGCGCGCCGTCGCCAGATGGGCGAGCCCGGTGTCGCCCCCGCGGCGACAGCCGCGCCGGGCCCGCCGGTGGCAGG
>RHMC01000382.1 GCA_003719395.1 Streptomyces altiplanensis | reverse complement strand
TCGATTCAAGCGACTCTGCCGAACGCTGACCGAGTGAAGATCACCAACAGCATCCCGGATGTGAGACAGAGCCAAATGAACGGTGTAACTGGGGTTGTTGAGGGTTATTGGCGGGCATGGTCGGGACCGTGGTCGCGGCGCTCACAAAGGACCAGGACCATGTCGACCCAGTCGTGGTTGACATAGGCAGGCCCACCCCCGCAGGCGTGGGGAGCAGGGCAGTTCCTGCCGGATGGCGTAGGCGCCGTGGGGTCCATCCCCGCGCGAGCGGGGAGCAGTTACCGGCCCCGTCGGCTCCGGTCGCTCTGGAGATCCTGGTGCGCGAGCACGTCGCCGGGCACGACCTGGCCAACGTCCTTGCCTCGCTCACCGCCGCCCGGGACGCCACGGCCGCCGTAGGCGCGTCGGCCGACCGGGCATGGGACATTGTCCGCCTCCGCCGCCAGCAGGCCGCCGAGCGCGGAGAGCAACCGTACTCCGACCCGGTGGCGCAGACGCTCTCCGCCGCCCTCGTCGGCACCGAGGAGTATCAGGCCGTGCGCGACCGGCTCGGGGAGACCGGCCGCAGCTGACTCCGTGACGAGGAAGGGCCCGCACGACCTGATCGGTCGTGCGGGCCCTTGTGTTCTGAAGGCGGGAGGCGGCTCCCCCGGGCCTACAGGTCCAGGTTTTTCTGATCGGTGATCAGCTTTCCGGCGATCTGCAGGTTGCGTCGGAGTCGAGGATCCCGACGACCTTCCGCGTGCTGCCGTGGTGGGTGACGAAGTAGACCTTGTCCATCTCCTGGGAGCTGGACTGGTTGGAGTTCATCACGATCTCCACGCTGTTGGGGAGATGACCGCGACGTTCCTCTCCGGGGAGCCCGGGTAGACCCTGTTCTCTACCAGCTTGACCTTGCCGTTCGGCTCTCCGTCGTCCCAATCCGTTGCAGGTCCGAGGTTCAGCTCAGCCATGGTTCCCCCTTGGGGTCCGGCGGGCCACATTCCTGCCGGTATACGGCGCGTGGCCGTGGCGACCGGCGGGGCGTGCCCGCGATGTCGAGTCGTACCTGCGATCTCTCGGTTTCGTGTCAGTGCTCCACCTGCAGGGATACCGCCTCATGGCAGTGGAATTATCGCGTTCTCTCACGCCCATGACAGTGCGCTCCGCTCCGGGAAACCGACGCTGAGTTGCATCAACGCGCAGGCACCCACTGTCCCTCACTGCACTGTCACAAAACCGAGAGATCGCAGATCGGACTCGCGCCACCTTCACGCCGGACACCACCTGGCCAGTAAGCGGATCGCCCGCCAGGCTCATCCCAGAGCGCCTTCAAGCCCCGGTTTCGATGTCATCCAAGCATTTCGACGCATCAGCAGTGGTTCGCTTGCGCTCGCCTTCCCGATCCCCACCTGACGCCTCACCGGACGCCTTTTCCTCCCTCGCTCACCACGACGGTCTTCAGCCAACGCAGCGGGAGGCGGTTTGGAGCCTCTCTCCGCAGAGCGACTCCGAGGGGCCAAAACCCTCATCACCTGCGCAGCACCATCGGATTCCTGCCGACCTATCTGGCAGTCACCACCCGTTCAGGACACACGAAGACCGCCGCTTTTCGCAGCACCTCAATGGTCTCGGCCTGCTCGCGGGCCAGCTTGCGCAGCCGGCGCAGCTCCTCCCGCTCGGCCGTCGTCAGCTCGCCCGGCGCCCCCTGACCGCGGTCGGCCTGATCCTGCCTGACCCAGTTCCGCAGCCCCTCGGCACTGACCCCGAGGTCCCTGGCCACCTCGGTGACCGTCCTATCGGAGGAGCGAACGAGGGCGACCGCGCCCCGCTTGAACTCCTCCGAGTACCGCTTGCTGCGGTTGCTCTTGCTTCCCACCTGGCACTACTGACTTCGGCTTGTCAGGGTGAGGCTGGTTCGTCAAAGGTCAGGCCGGTTCC
>RHMC01000381.1 GCA_003719395.1 Streptomyces altiplanensis | reverse complement strand
CGGGGCGCGTGCCGCGATGCCCCCTGCCGTGATCCCCCTTCGCCCCGCGAATCACGAGGTCCCCCGCCATGAACCTCCCCGCCGTGCACCCCCCGGTCCTGCACCTTGCCGCGGCCCCGCCACCCGCCGAGGCACCGCCCCACACCGGCGGCCGCCTCGCGCTCATCGACGGCACCGCCGGTCTGCTGACCGTGGCCGCCCTCGGCATCGGCCTGCTCCTCTTCCTGATCATCAAGGCCAGACTCCAGCCGTTCGTCGCGCTGCTCGCCGTCTCCATAGCCGTCGGCCTCGGCGCGGGCCTCTCCGTCACCGAACTCTTCGGTACGGTCCAGAAGTCCGCCGTCGTCTCCGTCATCGAATCCGGCATGGGCGGCATCCTCGGCCACGTCGCGATCATCATCGGCCTCGGCACGATGCTCGGGGCGATCCTCGAAGTCAGCGGCGGCGCCGAGGTCCTCTCCTCCCGCCTCCTGGGCCTCTTCGGCGAGAAGCGCGCCCCGCTCGCCATGGGCCTCACCGGCCTCATCTTCGGCATCCCGGTCTTCTTCGACGTCGGCATCTTCGTCCTCGCGCCGATCGTCTACGCCGCGGCCAAGCGCTCCGGCAAGTCGGTCCTGCTGTACGCCATGCCGCTGCTCGCCGGCCTCTCCATGACCCACGCGTTCCTGCCCCCGCACCCGGGCCCGGTCGCCGCGGCCGGCCTCTTCCACGTCTCGCTCGGCTGGGTCATCCTCATGGGCGTCGTCTGCGGCATCCCCGCCGTCCTCGCCGCCTGGGCGTACGCCGGCTGGATCGGAAAGCGCGTCTTCGTCCAGGTCCCGCAGGACATGGTGGAGGCCGCCGAGGACGCCAAGGCCGCCGTCCTCGCCGAGCAGACCGCCGCGGGCCGCACCCCGCAGGAGCAGCCCGTCTCGCTCGCCACGGTGCTGACCATCATCGGTACGCCGCTGGTCCTCATCCTGGCCGCGACGTTCTCCTCCATCGCGCTCGACGAGTCCACCCTCCGCTCGGTCGTCGAGTTCTTCGGCAACCCCTTCGTCGCCCTGACGATCGCCCTGCTGATGGCGTACTACCTGCTCGGCATCCGGCGCGGCTGGTCGCGCAAGTCCCTCGAACAGGTCTCGACCTCGTCCCTCAAGCCGGTCGGCAACATCCTGCTGGTCGTCGGCGCCGGCGGCGTCTTCGGCGCGGTCCTCAAGGCGAGCGGCGTGGCGCAGGCCCTCTCCGACACCTTCAACGACGTGGGCCTGCCGGTCATCGTCCTCGCGTACCTGATCTCCCTCGTGCTGCGCGTCGCCCAGGGATCGGCGACGGTCGCGATCGTCACCACGGCCGGCATCGTGCTCCCGCTCGTCGAGAACGGCGGTCACTCGCAGGCGTTCCTGGCCCTGGTCATCATGGCCATCTCGGCCGGTTCGATCTTCGCCTCGCACGTCAACGACGGCGGCTTCTGGATCGTCGCCAAGTACTTCGGCATCTCCGAGCGCGACACCCTCAAGTCGTGGACGGTGCTGGAGTCGGTCCTGTCGGTCGCGGGCTTCGCGGTCGCCGCGATCCTGAGCCTGGTGATCTGACGGCACCCGCGCCCGCCCCCTCGGCCGTCGGGAGGGGCGGGCGCGGCGCGGGTCCGGACGTCAGCCCCCGGCCACCGTGCCCGCGCGGGGGGAAGAGCTCGGCGACGACGGGGCCGGTCACACGCGGCCGACGGCGGCTGACGGGCTTGCGCCCAGGCGGGCGTGTTCGGTGACCGCGGCGGGCGAGGCGCGCGTCCGCGCGGAGCGAGATGCCGGGGCCCCGGATCCGGCCCTGCCCGGGCGTCCATACTGGGGGCATGGACGAACAGTCCGGACAGCAGGGCGGCGCGGTGCCGGAGGCGTACGCCCCGCCTCCCCAAGGCTTCGGCCCGCCGCCCCCCGGCCTACGCCCCCGGCGCGCGCAGCCGCCGTACTCGCCGTC
>RHMC01000380.1 GCA_003719395.1 Streptomyces altiplanensis | reverse complement strand
CCAGGGCGCCGACCGTCACGTCCGCGTGCCGTTCTGGGGCCGCCGGCTCAAGCGATGGAAGCGACGCCACAACAGCAGCCACGCCAAGATCCGCTGCCTCGTCGAGCAGGCCATGGCCTTCCTCAAGGGCTGGCGCCTGCTCCGAAAACTCCGCTGCAGCACCAACCGCATCACCGAGATCGTGAAGGCCGTCCTCGTCCTTCAACTCGCCTCAACCTGAGGTTGAAAAGCCTCCTTGTGGCCGGCGAGCCAGGCCCGGACGGTCTTCGAGCGGTGGGCCGAGTGCCGATCGACGACCAGGTGGACCTTGTGGTCGAAGTACCCGACAACGCGGGCGAGGAACCGGCACATGACCTTCGCGTCGAACGACTCGACGAAGATCATGAAGTGCATCCGGCCGCGGGTGCTGATCGCGGACATCGCGTTCACGGAGAACCGGTTCCCAATTCGGCGGACGACCGGCGTCGCGCCTTTCGCGCCCCAGATCCGGCCGGCGACCTGGTCCGAGCGGACCCCCGGCCTGGTCGCCGAAGGGAACCTCGGCGTTCTCCGACTTCGCCTTGGCCCGGATCGCCGGCCAGGTCTCCTCATGCCAGACACGGACCGCTTCCGCATTCTGCTCGACCGCCCGCTTGTCCGGACGCTGAAAGGTCAACCAACCGGGCCCACCAGTACGCCGTCGGCTCCCGCAAAAAGGGGCTGCGAATAGGGATGAACTGGAAGATCCGGACCACTCGCCGGCACGCCAAGCCCTCGGCCGGTCCCGGGGAGGGCTGACCACCAAAGTCCACCTCGCCGTCGACAGCCGGGGGCTACCGTTGTCGATCGTGCTCACCCCGGGTAACACCAACGACGCCACCGCGTTCGGCCAGGTCCTCAACGGGATCCGCGTTCCGAGCGCCGGCACGGGCCGCCCGCGTACGACACCGGACCGCGTGCTCGGCGACAAGGCTTACTCGAGCCAGGCGATCCGGCGCCTGCTGCGGCGCCGGGGCATCGCCGCCACGATCCCCGATCCCCGAACGCCGGGACCAAGCGGCCAACCGACGACGGCGTGGCCCTCGCGGTGGCCGGCCGCCCGCGTTCGACAAGGTCGTCTACCGTGACCGCGACGTGGTCGAACGATGTTTCGCCCGCCTCAAGCAATTCCGTGCGATCACCACGCGGTTCGACAAACTCGCCGACCGCTACCGAGCTGGAATCGTCCTGGTTTCCCTGCTTCTCTGGCTCCGCGAACCAGCCAGATGATCATTACCAGCGGAGGGCACTCAGCCCGTTTCCGAGATCCGTCACCTCGGCTCCAGCAAGGACAGCCGGGACGGCACCGAGCCGGTCCGTCCGGAACTGCACTCGGTCCGGGCGCGGGCCCGTCGGCAGCCGACCGTACAGGACCAGCGCGTCATCTTCCTCTTCCGCTGTTTCGCTGCCCACATCGACGAGCAGTGCGACGGTCCTGTCCAGTTCCCGCTGGATCAGCCGCTGAATGGCATCCTCTGCCTGCCCACATTCGTTCTCGGTCAACCCGCCGAGTACGAAGGTGAGGATCTGGGTGTCCGGCGCCACGTACCTGACGTCGCACACCACGTCCGTGTCAGCCGTCAACCAGAACTGCATGCAGAGCGGCCCGACCGACAGGCCGACAAGCTCCTGGATGCGCTCGGGAGGCAGCTTCACCTGCTCCCCCACGACGTCCAACAGCATCCCGCAACCCAGCGTCGGGTGCTCGACGGTCATCCCGGACTCGGCCAGGAGGTCGGCGACCGAGCGGAACTCGGACTCGTCCATCCGACCCTCGCGGTACCAGGACAGGTAGGTCTGGGGCACCGTTAACACTCCTCTTCGTCATTGCCTGACATTGTGCAGAAGAGACGCTCACGGATACCGGCCACCCTTCTTCAACAAGCATCTGCTACTGATCTTTTCGTAAGTTCGGTGGGGGTGCTGGGTGGATGGCTAGGCCGGTG
>RHMC01000379.1 GCA_003719395.1 Streptomyces altiplanensis | reverse complement strand
CGGAGGGTCTGTCGTATGCCGAGCCGGTCATCCCGGTGGTGTCGAACCTGACCGGCGGTACGGCGTCGGCCGAGGAGTTGTGCTCGGCCGGGTACTGGGTGCGCCACGTCCGCGAGGCCGTGCGCTTCTCCGACGGTATCCGCACCCTCGGTGAGCAGGGCGTGACCACGTTCCTGGAGCTGGGTCCGGACGGGGTGCTCTCCGCCATGGCGCAGGAGTCCGTGTCCGAGGGAGTCGTGACCGTACCGGCCCTGCGCAAGAACCGTGCCGAGGAGGTCACGCTCGTCACCGCACTCGCCCAACTGCACGTCCACGGCGTGCGGGTGGAGTGGGCCGCGTTCTTCGCGGGCACCGGCGCCCAGCCGGTGGACCTGCCGACGTACGCCTTCCAGCACGAGCGCTTCTGGCCGAAGATGACCTTCCAGCCGGCCGACGCGACCGGACTCGGACTCACCTCCGCCAACCACCCGCTGCTCGGCGCCGCCATGTCCGTGGCCGCTCCGACGAGCTTCTGCTGACGGGCACCCTCTCGCTGGCCACCCACCCCTGGCTGGCCGACCACGTCGTCAGCGGGATGGTCTTCTTCCCCGGCACGGGCTTCCTCGAACTCGCCATCAGGGCCGCCGACCAGGCCGGCTGCGACCGCGTCGAAGAACTGATGCTGGCCGCCCCCCTCATCCTGCCGCGCACGGGCGCCGTCCAGGTGCAGATCTCCATCGGGGGCGCGGACGAGGAGGGCCGTCGCGAACTGCGCTTCTACACCCGCCCCGCCGACGCGCGCGACGACGAGCGACGCTGCACGCCTCCGGGCGGATCGGCAACGGCGAGCAGGTGCTCGACTTCGACGGAGCCGTATGGCCGCCCAAGGGCGCGACCGTGGTGGACATCGAAGGGCTCTACGACCGCTACGCGAGCAACGGACTCGACTACGGCCCGGTCTTCCGCGGCCTGCGCGCGGTCTGGCGCCGGGGCGCGGAGATCTTCGCCGAGGTCGCCCTCGACCGCGCGGTCAGCGACGCCGGAGACTTCGGCGTGCACCCGGCGCTGCTCGACTCCGTCCTGCACAGCACGGTCTTCGCCAGCGCGGACGGCGACGACCGCAGCCTTCTGCCCTTCGCCTGGAACGGGGTGTCCCTGCACGCCTCCGGTGCCTCCACCCTGCGCGTCCGGGTGACCAGCAACGGCCAGGACTCCGTACAGCTCGCCGCGGTCGACGTACAGGGCGAACCGGTGATCTCCGTGGACTCGCTGGTCCTGCGGGCAGCCGGACCCCAGCCCGCCGACACCGGCCGTCGCGACGAACTGAACTCGCTCTTCCGCGTCGACTGGGTGCCCGGTACGCCGGAGAAGGTGTCCGCGGGCACCACCTGGGTGGTGCTCGGCACGGACGAACTGGGCCTGGGCGCCGCTCTCGCCTCGACCGGCGCCGTCAGCCTCGGCGTCCCGGCGGCCACCCTCGCCGAACTGGCCGCCCGCGAGAACGCGGCGATGCCTGCCATCGTGGTCGCACCCCTCCGGGGCGACAGCGCGCGCGGCGCGCAGTCGGCCAACGAACTCGCCCTCCACGCCCTGACGTTGGTGCAGGAGTGGCTTGCCGACGAGCGGTTCGCCGGCTCGCGGCTGGTGTTCGTCACCCGTGGCGCCGTCGAGGACGCCCACGGGGGCGTCACGGACGTGGCCGCCTCCTCGGTGTGGGGCCTGGTGCGCTCCGCTCAGGCGGAGAACCCCGGGCGGTTCCTGCTCGTGGTCGCCGACGACGCCGACGAGTCGGCCGCCAGTGCTCCCCGGCCTGCCGGGCCTGGTGGACGCCGACGAGCCGCAGGCCGTGGTCCGCGAGGGCGCGCTGCGGGTGGGCCGGCTCGCCGACTGGAGTCCGGCACGGGCCTGGTGCCCCCGACGGGCGGGCCCTGGCGGCTGGACAGCCGCGCCAAGGGCAGCCTGGACGGACTGGCCCTGGCGCCCTTCCCCCGAAGTT
>RHMC01000378.1 GCA_003719395.1 Streptomyces altiplanensis | reverse complement strand
TCAAGCGTACGTCCAGCAGTCCGGACGTCTTCCCAGCTCAGAAGGGGTGTGAATGATGTAACCGGACGTCAAGCTCAGGGTAGCCAGCCGGTGGAAGTCCGGTCCGGGGAGACGCCAGGGTCCCCAGTAGCTGACTCCCGGCGTCGCTCGAAAGGGTGGCGTCGAAGTGGAGTGACAAGCGCCCTTCGGGGGCGTGCGACTGACCAGTCCGCAACATGAAGTGAAGCCTGCAGCGTCGTCATTTAACCCCCGCCCGCGGGCGGGCCAAGGAGGAGCCGAGCCTGTGCTTGAAAGGCGAAGGCCACGGAAGGTGATCTTGGACCTGGAGCGGTCGCCGAAGAACCTCCCGGCGTAAGGGGCGTGGAATGGTCGGACGGTTGTCCTGGGAACTGGAGAGAGCCTCCTCGGCCCCGCGCATGCGGCGCGGGAAGAGTGGCCTGCCTATAACCGGCAGAACCGGGAAGTGGCGGGCTGTCGAGAGGCAGTCGGAGGGGGGCGTAGTAGTGCCGATCGGCGGGACAACACAACCCGCTGGGAGCGAAGGGTCCCTGCTTCATCGATGCGATCCGCGAACAGGGAGGGGCCCGGATGAGTGCCGTTTCGGCTAGATCCATCCGCCGGGAGGAAGGCGCCGCAGGACTGGGCGGCCGTCCTCTGGACAAGGTCCGAGCCTTGCAGCGGACGCTTTACCGTTGTGCCAAGCAAGAACCCGAACGCCGGTTTCATGCCCTGTATAGCCATGTCCACCGCATGGACGTTCTTCGGCGGGCATGGGCCGGTGTGTGCGCAAACCGAGGAGCCCCCGGTGTGGACGGCGTGACCGTCGACGCGGTGGCGGCCTCGGGGGTGGACGCATTCCTCCAGGATCTGGCCGAACAGTTGCAGACGTATACGTATCGTCCGTCGGTCCTGCGACGGGTCCAGATTCCCAAACCGGGGCGGCCGGGGGAGTTCCGACCGCTGTCGATTCCCACCGTGGCGGACCGGGTGGTGATGACGGCCGCGAAACTGGTCCTGGAACCGGTCTTCGAGGCCCAGTTCACCGAGGCGAGCTACGGATTCCGGCCCAAACGGTCCGCGATTGACGCGTGCGAAGCCGTGCGCGTCGCGGCGAACCAGCGACGGGAGTGGGTTTTCGAGGCCGACATCCGGGACTGCTTCGGCACGATCAACCACGACGCGCTCATGGCCCAGGTGGCCCGGCATGTCGTGGATCGGCCGATGCTGAAGTTGATCCGGGCCTGGCTGCGGATGGGTGCCCTGGAGGGCGGGGTGACCTCTCCGACCGGGGCGGGAACCCCGCAGGGCTCACCGATCTCCCCACTGCTGGCGAACATCGCCCTGCATGTTCTCGACGAGGCGTGGCAGGACGAAGGGCGCCGGCTGGGAGAGCTGGTGAGGTATTGCGACGACTTCGTGGTCCTGTCGCCGACTAGACAACGGGCCGATATGGCCCAGCAATTGGCGGCGAGGGTGCTGGAACGGCTCGGGATGCTCCTGCACCCTGAGAAATCCGGGATCACCTGCCTCACCCGGGGCGGGCAGGGCTTCGATTTCCTCGGCTTCCACCACCGGAAAGTCGAATCGTGGAAATGGCGAGGCAGGTTCTACCTGCAACGCTGGCCCTCGACGAGAGCGATGAACGTGCTGCGGGACAAGGTCCGCGCAGCCACTTCCCGCTCGAAGACCGAACGGCCAGTGACCGCCGTGGTCGCCGACCTCAACCCCGTGCTGCGGGGCTGGGCAGCGTACTTCCGCAACGGGAACTCCGGACGGAAGTTCAACGCGGTTGACGGCTACGTCCACGAACGGCTGGCCATCTTCGCCAGCCGAAAACACAGACTCCGAGGCCGGAACTGGACCACCCGATTCACCTACGGATGGATCACCCGGCTCGGGGTCTACCGCCTTACCGGAAACGTGCACAGGGCGACGGCGCATGCCAGTCGGTGAACGATGTCGGAAAGCCGTGTGCGGGAGAACCGCACGCACGGTTTGAAGCGGCGGGGGCTGGAAACGGAGCGGAAGCCACCGCGCCAGTCCCCGACCCTACT
>RHMC01000377.1 GCA_003719395.1 Streptomyces altiplanensis | reverse complement strand
CCGGGGCCGGTGGGGGAGGCGAGTGCGAGCGGGACGGCGACCACTGGTACCGCGCCTTGGGCACCTCGCACGCGTACGTGCGGGCGTACGACGGGCATGTGGTGCGGGTCGGCGCCGATCGGGGCACCGTGGACCGCGAGACCCTGCGGCAGGCCGCCGAGAAGGCGCACCGGGCGGACAACCGGGAGCTGGACGCGCTGCTCCCGGAGAGTCCGGAGAACGGCGAAGGCGTCGGCGCGGACGAGATCGAGCGCGGCGACCTGCCCCCGGTGGGGGACGGCGCCCCCGGCAACGACGTGGGGGCGACCGGCTGAGCCCCCCTCAGTGGCTGAGCGCCTCGGCGAAGGCCGGACCGCGGCGGGCGAGGGCTTCCAGGGCGTCGAGTGTGCGACGGGCCTCGGCCGCCGCCTGCGGATCGCGGTCCGCCAGGCCGCTCGCCCTCGGACTCGTCCTCGTCCAGCCGCAGGACGGTGGAGCCGTCCGCCGACAGCCACAGGTCGAGGTCCAGGTCCTCGACCTCCACCCGGCCGTCACTGACGACCGCCGGGCGCGTCACGTCGCAGTACCAGCCCTTCAGCGCGCCGTCCGCCGTCCTGACCTCCTTGACGGCGTACCACCGGTCCCGCCAGTAGTGTTCCGTGAAGACGTCGCCGGGCTCGAACCGTACGAAGCCGAAGTCCCGTACCCCCGGCGCCGCCCACGGTGCCCGCACCACCAGGTGTGTGCCGTCGTCGAAGACCACGGACGCCGGGTAGCGGATCTTCGTACGGCCGGCCTTGACGAGGGCTATCTCAACCGAGCTTGCGGACATGGCGTACCTCCGAGGCGCAGATCTCGTATCCGAACCACTGGTTGACGGCGAGCATCGGACCGTTGTCCGCGTCGTTGCTCGTGTACGCGTCCGTGTAGCCGGCGGCGCGGGCGCGGTGCAGGGAGTCGGTCTTGGCCAGCTTCGCGAAGCCCCGGTTGCGGTGGGCGCGCAGGGTGCCGGTCATGCCGGACCAGTAGCGGGTGCGGCCGTCCGTGTGGACCGCGGTGAACGCCGCGACCTGTCCGTCGGCCACCACGACCGTGGAGAGGCGGTGGTCGAGGAGCGGATTGTTCCAGGTGTGGCTGATCCAGTCGTCGTAATCGGTGAAGTCCGTGCTGATGTCGCTCGGCTCGTCGGAGGTGGTCTCCGCGTCGGCCTCGAACATCGGCCGCGGATCGTCCAGGAAGTCCGCGGCGGTGCGGAGCTCCACCCCGGCGGGGAGCGGCTGCCGCTGGGGGAGCGGTCCTTTCGCCAGGTCGAGGTGTTGGAAGTGCAGGGAGCGGGTCGGCCGGTAGCCGCGCCTCTCGGCGAACGCGCGCGAGTGGGGTGCGTCCACCACCCAGGCGTATACCGACGTGGCGCCCTCCGCGTCGAGATGCTCCTCCGCCGCGTGCAGCAGCAGCGACCCCGCCGACGCCCCGGCCGCGGTGGTCGGAGTGGATGTACGGGGTGACGTACGCCTGGCCCGGATCGGCGCTGTCGTACGCGATACCGGCGAAAGCCGTGCCGATGACTTCCCCGTCCCGCTCGGCCACCAGCATGCGCATCTTCATGTCCGGACGGGCGGTGCTCCGCTCGAACGCCACGGACTCCGGGGTCACGACCATGAAGGGGACGGCGGCACGGCGCACCCTGACCCAGGCCTCGGTGTCGGCGGGCACGAAGTCGCGCACGGTCAACGTCGTCATGGGAGGCAGGTTATGCGCGGGCCGATCTCCGGTGCCTCCCCTTTTTTCGCGCGTGGGGGACAATCGGACCGTGACTTTGAAGATCGCCATTGACGGGGACGCGGGTATCGCGCCGTACGAGCAACTGCGCGCCCAGATCGCGGAACAGGCCCGCGCCGGTGCGCTGCCGGTGGGCTGCAAACTCCCGACCGTACGCGGCCTCGCGGAAGAACTGGGCCTTGCCGCGAACACCGTCGCGAAGGCGTACCGCGCGCTGGAGAGCGACGGGGTGGTCGAGACGCGGGGGCGGAACGGGACGTTCGTCGCGGCGGCGGGGGATGCGGCGCGCAGGGAGGCGGCGGGACAGGGCCCC
>RHMC01000037.1 GCA_003719395.1 Streptomyces altiplanensis | reverse complement strand
CGACGCGCGGGCGTCCGGCCGGCCGTGGCCGTCGCCGTCGCCGGCACGCTCGGGCGGTCCCCGACACGTCGCGGGCCGGATGCAGCCAGTAGGGGTCCTTGGCGAACGGATAGGTGGGCAGGGAGATTCTGCCCGGCTTGTGCCCGTCCGCGAACAACAGCTCGAACGCGACGGCCCCGCCCTGCGCGTACTGCTCTGCGAGCGATTCCAGGCGGCGCGGATCCGTCTGCTCCAACGCCGTCCCGTCCGGCTCCCGCTGCGGGCGCTGCGGCTTGTTGTCACCGGTCCTGACGGCCGGCGCGCTGCCGGAGTCCAGCCAGGCGCGCAGCGTCCGGACGGCCTGCCCCGGAGTGTTCGCCACGTAGGCCAGGCGGTGGCGGAAGTGCTTGCGGCCCTGGAGCAGGGTGGCGCTGAGGTCCCGCAGGCTCTCCCCGGGGTGGCCCTCGATGTGGGCGACGAGCCGGCGCGCCTGCTCCTGGAGCTGCGCGGCAGTACGGGCGGACAGGGCGATCAGGCGGGCGCCGTCCTCCGGCCGTCGCGCGGGGGCCGTGGGCGCTTCCGCCAATACGAGGTGAGCGTTGGTCCCGCTGTAGCCGAACGAACTGACCGCGGCCAGACGGGGCCTGTCCCCGCCCTGCCAGGAACGCGCCCGGGTGTTCACGTAGAACGGGGTGCCGTCCAGGTCGATGTGGCCGTTGAGCCGCTCGTGCTGGATGGTCGGGGGCAGCGTCGCGTGCTCCAGCGCGAGGATCGCCTTGATGGAGCCGGCCACGCCGGCGGCGCACGCGGCATGTCCGATGTTGCTCTTCACCGAGCCCAGGGCGCAGTGGCCGCGCCGGTCGGTGTGTGCCTCGAAGCTCCGCACGAGGCCGTCGATCTCCACCGGGTCGCCCAGAGCGGTGCCGGTGCCGTGCGCCTCGACGAGTTCGATGTCCGCGGGGTCGATGCCGAACTTGTCGTACACGTGCCGCTGGAGTTGGGTCTGCGCCTCCGCGCTGGGGGCGGTGATGCCGTTGGACCTGCCGTCCTGGTTGACGCCCCAGCCCTTGATGACGGCGTGGATGCGGTCACCGTCCGCCTGGGCGTCGGCCAGCCGCTTGAGGAGCAGGACGCCCACTCCCTCCGCGGGTACGAAACCGTTGGCCCGCTCGTCGAACGCGTAGCAGCGGCCGTCCGGGGACAGGGCTCGCAGCTGACTCATCGCCACATGCACGCCCGGGCCGGGTATGACCCATACACCGCCCGCCAACGCCGTGTCGCTGTCGCCCAGGCAGAGGCTGTCACAGGCGTTGGCTATCGCCACCAGGGACGACGAGCACGAGGTGTCGATGGAGAGGCAGGGCCCCTTGAGGTTGAGCGTGTAGGAAACGCGGCTGGCGAGGATGGCGCTGTTGGTGCCGAGGTTCTGGTGGGCGCTCAGCTCGGTCTCGTCGAGCCTGCCGCCGTAGCCGTTCACCGAGCAGCCGACGAAGACCCCGCACCGCGTGCCGGAAAGGGCCTCGGGGTTGTAACCGGCCTCTTCTATGCAGCGCCAGCTCTCCTGAAGGAGGACACGCTGCTGCGGGTCCATGTACTCCGCCTCGCCGGGCGAGATGTTGAAAAACAGCGGGTCGAAGTGGTGGGCGTTCTCCAGCACACCCATCCACTTGCTGTACGACTTGCCCGGCGTGCCGGGACGCTCGTCGTAGTACTCGCCCACCTCCCACCGGGAGGGGGGTACCTCGGAGACGCAGTCACGGCCCGTGAGGATGTTCTGCCAGAACTCGTCGAGATCTTCCGCCTCGGGGAACGCCCCGGACATGCCGATGACGGCGATGTCGACGAGCTCGATGCCGCGCCCGGCCGGCCGGCTCGGCGCCACGGGCTCGGGGGCGGGCTGCGGTACTGGGACGGGTTCGGGGACGGGCTGCGGTGCCGGAACGGGTTCGGGGGCGGCTTGCGGTGCCGGAACGGGTTCGGGGACGGCTTGCGGCACCGGGGCGGGCTCGGGTGGCTTCACGCCCAGCTCTCCCGCCAGGTGCCGGGCCAGCTCGCTGATGGTCGGGTGGCCGTAGACCGTCGTCGCGGAGAGCGAGAGCCGCAGCCGGGTGTTGATGGTCCGGGTCCAGGTGACGCCCGTGATCGAGTCCAGCCCCAGCTCCACGAACGGCGTGTCGTCGTCGAGATCGGACTCGGCCAGCTCCAGTTCCCCGGCGAGACTTGCCCGCAGCCACGTGGCGAGTGCGGTCTCGGCCTCCACGGGGCTCTGCGGCCGTACCGCGGAGTCCGGTTCAGCCGTCTGCGACCGGATCTCCTCCCCAGCCGCCGGCCGGGCGTCCGGGGCGGCGGGGAGGGCGGCCACCGACGAACCGGCGGCAGGGGTGCCGTCCGGGGACGACGGAGCGCCGGTCTCCCCGAGCAGACCCGCGAGGTGACCCGCCAGCCCGTCGACCGTGGGGTGGCTGTAGACCTGGGTGGCGGAGAGCGACAGGCCGAAGCGCGTGTTCAGCTTGCGGGTCCAGGTGACGCCCGTGATCGAGTCCAGCCCCAGCTCCACGAACGGCGTGTCGTCGTCGATCGCCGACTCGTCCAGTTCCAGCTCCGACGCCAGACTCTGGCGCAGGTAGGCGGCGATGTCTTGCTCTACGGAGAGGGAACCGCTCGGGGCAGTCGAAGGCCCAGAGGTGGTGGCACTCATCAGATCTCCCATGGTGCCCTCGATCAGGGCGGACAACTGGCCGAACGTGGGGTGACCGAAGACATCGGCCATCGTGAGAGAAAGCCCAAGGGAGCGGTTGACCTCGCGCAGCCACACGACGCAGCTGATCGAGTCCAGCCCCAGCTCCACGAGATGCACGTCGTCGGAGCCTGGAGCCGCTTCGGTTCCGATGACGCCGGTCAACGATTCGCGCAGGAACCGATGCAGATCACTATCGGTCGGGATCTTAGTACGTGGTTCGGACATCATCCATCAGCGCCCTCTGCGAACGCCCCGCGTCCGCCGTCGCCCGGCACGGTCCGTGGAGCTATGCGGTCGATGTGCCGTCCCAGCAAGGCGTTGAAGGTGTCGGGCGCCTCCAGCATCACGAAGTGCCCCACGCCCTCGACCAGATCCACCTCCACTCCGTACCGGTGTGCGGCGGCGAGGTTCGTCGGCATCCAGGAGGTCGAGTTGACCAGAACCAGCGGGACGTCGAAGTGCTTCGGCACATCCTGCAAGTACGTCAGCATCTCGCGGAACGCGGCCGAGACGATCGCCCCGCCCACCTGCTCGCGCGTGCGCTCGACCAGCTCGATCAGGTCCTGTCGCGCGGTGTCGAGGAACAGTTCCCCGGCCTTCACCGGCTGGTCCGAGAACGACTGGACGAAACGGTCGAGTTGAACGGCGTCCAGTCGCTTGGGGTCGAGGTTGTGGAGCGTGTCCACGCCGATCATGCCCTGGACCGAGCCTCCCAGCAGTGGCGCGGCGGCCAGCATCACGGGCCCGCCCAGCGAGTGACCGATCAGGACCACGTCCCTCGCCACGCCGTGCTCGACGACGGCCGCCACATCCTGGGCGAACGCCTCGACGGTCCACTTCCGCCGGTCCTTGCCCGACCGGCCGTGCCCGGCGAGGTCCGGGGCGATCACGGTGAACCGCCCTTCGAAGGAGGGGATCTGACGGTCCCAGTACGAGGCGTCACAGCCCAGACCGTGAATGAAGACCAGTGCGGTGGGGCCGCTGCCCCGGATCCGGTAGTGGATCCGGGTTCCGTCGGCCGACCGCGCGGCGGCCGCACCTGCGCTCCCGGCCGCGGTCGCGGTCGCGGGGAGAGCCGCGGTCGTCGGCAGGGTCGCGGTGGTGCGGGGCGCGGGCGCGTCCATCGGCTTGCGCGCGATGACGCCCACATGCTCCATGTCGGGGCCGGGAGCACCGTACGACTCCCGGTCCACTCCCACGGCGCCGAAGAACCCGACGCGCTCCACGACGAACCCGGCCGCCTCGCACTCCCTTCGGAAGACATCGGGGTCGATGGCGTTGATCAGGCTCGGCCCGCCGACGACATGGGCCGGGTCGAAGTGCGCGGCGACGTCGTCGATGTACCCGGGCCACGGGTCGCCCGCCCGCTTGCGCTCCTCGTAGGCGGCGGCCTTGGAAGCCCAGTACCCGAAGTAGGGCGAGTCGGTGCTCAGGAACACCTTTCCGCCCGGGGTCAGCCAGCGGAACATCTTGCGCAGTACGAGCCGCACCCCGTCGGGGTCGAGGAAGTGCATCACGCGGCTGGCGTGCACGGCGGTGAAGCGCTCGTCCTCGAAGTCGACGTCGGGCAGGGTGCCCCGCCGCAGGGTCAGGTGCTGCCTGCTCTCGTCGTTGACGCGCTGTTCGAGGATGTCCAGGTGCTTCTGCTCCATGTCCAGTGCGACGACCCGGGCCCCGCGCTCCAGCGCGGCGATGCTGGCGACACCGTAGGCACAGCCCAGGTCCAGCACCTCCCCGCCGCGCTCGCCGGCGAAGTCGGCGAAGTCGGAGGAGTAGGGGATCAGGTGCTCGACCATGACGCCCGTGCGGTTGAGGGTGGCGACCATGCCGCCGAAATCGATGGCGGCGGCGGACTTGAGATCCTCCAGGACGTCGTGCTCCCTGGTCACCGCGATCGGCGCCCTGGACAGGGCGGCGGTCTCGGGTGCCGTCGGCTCCTGCGACGTGAGCGGCGTCAGGGACACCGTCCTGCGTTCGTGACGACGTTCCCGGCTGCCCCGGCTTGCGCCGCGGTCGCCCGGACGGACGTCGAGCCGGTGCGGTATCTCCGCCAGATCGGTCAGTACGACGGGCTTGGGCGATGCCGTCCGCGTCTCGTCGACGGGGCGCGGCGTACCGGCCGTAGCGGGAACCGCGGCCTTGGGCGCAACCGTGACCGTCGAGGCAGGCGTCGGCGGGGAGACCACCGTGGCGGGGCCGGGCCGTTCGCCGGCCACCCAGTAACGGTTCCTGGCGAACGGATACGCGGCAGGCGCAGCCACGTGGGACGGTTTTCGCCCGGCCGGGCGCCCGGGCGCGGGATGGTGTGGCCCGCGACGTAGCGCTGGGCCAGGTCCACGAGTGCCTCACGGCGGTGGGCGAGGCCGAGCCGGGTGTCCAGGGAGTCCTCCAGCCGGGTCCGGATGTGCTCGGCGTCCGCCGCACGGGCGGTGAAGTCCCGGGGCACCGTGCCCGTGAACCACGCATCGGCGCGTGCCGGGCGGCCGGACCGCGAGTGGCTCCCGGCCTTCCAGAGTGCGAGGGCCTCGTCGAGGGAACTCACAACGACGGCGCAGCGGTGGCGGAAGTGATGCCGTCCGGTGAGCAGCGTGGCACTGAGTCGCGGCAGGTCGGTGTCGCTCAGTGCGCCGGTCGCGATCCGGTCGACCAGTCTGCGGACGACCTGCTCCAGGGCCGCTTCGGACTTCGCCGAGAGCGGCAGCAGGTAGTACGGCTGTACCGGGGCGGCCGCCGACGGCCCGCCGGTGTACTCGCGTACGACCACATGGGCGTTGGTGCCGCTCATGCCGAAGGCGCTGACTGCGCCCGTGCGGGGCTTGCCCGGCGGCGGTGTCCACTCCTTGGTCGACTTGTTGACGTAGAAGGGGCTCCCGCTCCAGTCGATGTACTCGTTGTCCTGCTCACAGTGGAGGCTCGCCGGGATGGTGCCGTGACGCAGTGCCTCCGACAGGCAGATCAGGCCGACCAGGCCGGAGGCGGCGAAGGTGTGGCCGATGTTGGTCTTGGTCGAGGTGAGGGCGCAGAACCCCTGCTTGTCGGTGTGCGGGCGGAACGCCTCGCGCAGGGCGTTGACCTCGACGGGGTCACCCAGCCTGGTCCCCGTTCCATGGGTGACGATGTAGCCCAGGTCCTCGGGATCGACCCCGCCCCGGCGGTAGACGGTCTCCAGCAGCTCGCGCTGCGCCTCTCCGGCGGGGGCGGTGATGCCGTTGGTCCTGCCGTCGTAGTTGATGCCGCTGGCGGTGATCACGCTGTGGACGGGGTCGCCCCCGGCCTCGGCCCGGTCGAGCGGGCGGAGCACCAGCGCCGTCACCGCCTCGCCGGGCACCATCCCGTCGGCGCGCGTCGAAGGTGGCGCAGCGGCCCTCCGCCGACAGCATGCCCGCTCGGTTCATCGCCGCGAGCGACTGCGGGGTGAGGACGAAGTTGGCCGTCGGCGACGACGGCGATGTCGCCACTCGCCCCGGCGCAGGCTCGCGCACGCCTGGTGCAGGGCGACCAGGCCGGACGAGCAGGACGTGTTGATGGCCAGGACGGGGCCCTTGAGGTCGAGGAAGTACGACAGCCGGGCGGCCAGCACTCCGTCATGGTTGGAGGTGAGGCTGCCGCCGTCCCCGGTCAGCAGCTGGTAGTCGCCCTGCTCCACGCCGACGAACACGCCGACGCGGCTGTCCTTCAGTTCCTCGGCGCCAAGGGCGGCGTCCTCCAGTGCCTTCCAGCTCTCCTGGAGCAGATGCCGCTGGCGCGGGTCGATCGTGCGGGCCTCCTTGGGCGCGACCTCGAAGAAGGCCGCGTCGAACTCGTCCGCCCAGTCGATGCCGCCCAGCCACGGGTAGCGCTCCGCCGCTTCCTCCTCCTGGTGCGCCGCGGTGGCGCCGAAGCGCACCGGCGGAACCTCGGTGACGAGGTTCTTGCCGTCGGTCAGCGCGTTCCAGAAGTCGTCGACGGAACGGCAGCCCGGGAAGATGCCGCTCATGCCGATGACGGCGATCGGCGCCTCGCCCGGGAGCGACTCCTGCGACTCCTGCGGCTCGTCGGTGCTGGTCCGGCCGTTCCCGGGGAACACCTCGCGATCGCCCCTGGGGGCGGGCTCCGCACCCGCCCCGGGCGCCGCTCGTCCTTCCGCCGGAGCGCCCTCGTCGGACGTGTCGTACCGGTCCGGCTTCTCGCCCCGGCCGGACGCCTCGTATCCGCCGTCGGTCGCCTCGTCCTCTCCGGGCGTCTCGTCAGTTCCCGGAAGCGGCACCGCCACGGCCTGCTCGGCCAGGCGCCCGGTGAGGCGGCCGATGGTGGGGTGGTCGTACAGGACGGTGGGCAGGAGACGTGTGCCGAGGCGTTCCGACAGCCGATGGGCGAGCTGTGTCAGCCGGATCGAGTCCAGGCCGAGGTCGACGAAGTTACTGCCGTCGTCGAGCTTCTCCACGGGGGTCTTCAGAACGTGCGCCACGCCCTCGCGGACCGCTGCCGCGAGCCCCTCGCGGAGCCCGTCGCGGTCGGCCGGAGTCTCCTGGTTCCCGGACGGCCTGGTCACCGTGCCGGCGACGGCGCGGTCGGCCAGCGACCGTGCCCGCGTGGCGGAGGCGTGCAGGACGAGGGGGGCGACGGGAGCGGCCGTGAGGAAGCGTTCGAAGAGCGCGAAGGCCGGTATCGGTGGCGAGCGGCTGCTGGCCGCTGGAGTCGAGGTAGGCCGTGACGAAGTCGCGGCCGGGCCGTCCGTCCGGCTGCCGCTGGGCGGCCGCGCCCATTCCGCCCTCCTCCCAGAGGGGCCACTGGATCGCGAGGGTCCGGTGCGGGGACCGGCGCCCGCCCAGGCACGCGCGTACGCCGCCTGAACCCGGTTGGCCACCGCGTAGTCGCAGCTGCCGAAATCGCCCAGAGTGGCGGAGCTCGACGAGAAGTGGCAGACGAACCGCGCCGGGTTCGGGCCCAGTACCCGGTCGAGCGCCCGCTCCAGCGCCAGCGTCCCGAGCACCTTGGCGCCGAGGACGGCCTCGATCGCGTCGCGGGTCTTCCCGGTCAGCGGTACCGCCTGCGCCATACCGGCGGCGTGGATGACACCGTCGATCGCGCGTACGGAGGACGGCAGACCGTCCAGGAGCCGGACGAGCGTCTCCTCGTCGGTGACATCGGCGCGGCGGCAGACGATCTCTCCGCCGTTACGACGAAGATGCTCCGCCCACGCCTCGTCGGCCGGCCGCAGCGGTGAGCGGCCCAACAGCACCAGGTTCGCCCGGTACGCCCCGGCGAGGTGTTCCGCGAGACGGCGGCCCAGACCACCGAAGGCTCCGGTGACGAGGTACGTGCCGCCCTCCCGCAGGGCCGAAGGGCCGTGCGACGCGGGGATGTCGATGCTCTCGACCCGGCAGACATGGCGTCGGCCCGCCCGGTAGAGGGCGCCGGCCTTGGACTCCTGGTGCTGTTCGGTGAGGAGCAGGCCGGCCCAGCGTCCGGCGTCCGCGACCGCGTCGTGCAGGACGACGCGCAGGGCGGTGCCGGGGAGCACCCCGGACAGCGAACGCTCGTAGCCGATCAGCGAGTCCAGGGCGGCTTGTTCCACGGCATCGCGGAAGTGCCCGGCCACGAGGACGTCGGGAACGTCCAGGGACGTGGCGGCCAGGGCGCGTACCAGTACACCGACGTCGGTCAGCTCGCGCAGGACGGCAGCGCCGCCGTCCTGCTCGGTGGGCCACAGGTAGTGGATGGCGTCGATCCGGCCGTGTGCCTCGGCGACGGTTCCGAGCACGCGCCGCCAGCTCCGCTCGTCGCTCCGGTGCACCGCGTGGGCGGAGGAAGGGGCGGCAGGGCTGCGCGCCTGCTCGACGAAGACCACCCGGGCGCCCGGCGCGTGTTCGCGGGCGGCGCGCCGGTAGGACTCCTGTGCCGCGCGGTCCGTGAGGAAGACCACGACGTTCTGCCCGGCGGACACGGCTCGGCCCCGTCCGTCCCGGCCGGCCCGTTCCGTCTCGGGATCGCAGGGGGTCCAGCGCTCCTCGAAGAAGCGGGGCTCCGACACGTCATCGCCGACGGCGTGACGCGTTCCGGGTCGGTGACGTGTACCCGGGGCGTGCCCTGGGAGGCGTGCGGGGTGTCGGGCCGGTCCGGCTCCCCGGACAGCCAGTAGTACTCCTCGCTGAAGGGGTAGGTCGGCATGCTGACCCGGTGCGGCCGCCGGCCACTGTCGTACAGCAGGTCCCAGTCGACCGGATCGCCTGCTTCCCACAGCCGCGCCACCTTGTCGAGCCTGCGCTCGGCCAGCCACTGCCGGACGAGACCTCGTCGGTCCTCGTCGTCGAGCAGGGACGACGGCGGCGGACCGGCGCCCTCAGACACGGGGGTGTCCGTGCGGTCGGCGAAGTCCCTCAGCGCGCCGATGAGTTCGGACACGGTGTGGACGACGAAGGCCGCCCGCTCCGCCAGGGCGGTCCGTCCGACCTGGAAGGTGAAGGCGATGTCGGCGAGGCGGGGGGCCGTCGGTCGGGCGGTCTCCTCCTCGGCCAGCCGGTGAGCGAGGTCGCGTGGCGTACCGGCGCAGGTTCTCGGTGGTCCTGGCCGACAGGGGTACGAGGTGGGGTCCCGCGAGTACCGCGTCCCGGTCTGCCCGGGGCGGGGCCTCCTCCAGGATGGCGTGCACATTGGTGCCGCCGATACCGAAGGAGCTCACCGCGGCCCGCAGTGGTGCAGCGCCGGGCGCCAGGGGCGTGTGAGGCGGTCCACCACGTGGAAGGGCGAGTGTTCGAAGTCGATCTGCGGGTTGGGAGAGTCGTGGTTGATGGTCGGCGGCACCGTACGGCGGCCCACCACGAGGGCCGTCTTGACGAGCCCCGCGAGGCCTGCGGCTGCGTCCAGGTGGCCGAGGTTGGACTTCACGGAGCCGATGCCGCAGAAGCCGGTCGCGTCGGTGTGCCGTCGGTACGCCTCGGACACCGCCATGACCTCGATCGGGTCGCCGATCACCGTGCCGGTGCCGTGGGCCTCCAGGTACCTGATCGACTCGGGGTGGATGCCGGTCCTGTCGAGGACCGAGGCGACCAGCTCGGACTGGCCCACGACGCTGGGCGCGTAGTAACCGGCCTTCCGGGCCCCGTCGTTGTTCATTCCCACGCCGCGCACCAGCGCGTAGATGTGGTCGCCGTCACGGACGGCGGACACAGCGTCCTTGAGGAGGACCACCACGGCCCCCTCCCCGCCGATCATTCCGGTCGCGTCTGCCGAGAAGGGCTTGCAGTGCCCGTCGGAGGAGAGCGTCATGCCCTCCTCGTACAGGTAGCCGACGGTGTTCTCGCCGTACATGCCGCAGCCACCGGCCAGGGCGTGCGTGGTCTGCCCGGAGAGGATGCCCTGGCAGGCGAGCGCCAGTCCGGCCAGTGAGGAAGAGCAGTTGCTGTGGACGTACAGACTGGGACCACGCAGTCCGAGCTTGTGCGAGATGGTCGTCGGGATGGTGCCGGGCTGGGCCTGGAGGAAACCGACCAGGGCCTCCGAGTCCCGCCGGGTGTCACGGCCTGCGACGGGTGCCTGGTAAAGGGCGTTGCTGGTGGACATGTAGACCGCCGCGTCCGCGACGTCGCCCGGCAGGTGGCCGGCGTCCTCGATCGCCTTCCACGAGTGCTGGAGCAGCCGACGCAGCTGAGGGTCCATCAGCTCGGCATCACGCGCCGAGACCTGGAAGAAGCCCGGGTCGAAGAGGCCCTTGCCGCGCATGCTGGCGCGCACGGGCACATGAGCGGGATCCTGGATCAGCCGTTCGTCGACGCCGAGGCGGCGCAGCTCGTCCGCCGGGCAGAGCTCCACGCTCTCCTCGCCCGCGAGGAGGTTGTGCCAGAACTGGTGGTGGTCGTCGGCTCCGGGCAGTCCGACGGACATACCGATGATGGCGACGCTGTCCGCGAGGTACGCGGGTGTGCCGGTGCCGGTGCGGTGTCGGTGTCGGTGCCGGTGGCCGTGCCGGTGTCGGTGTCGCCCACGGTGATGCCGGCCCTCCTCCCGCCGGTGCCGGTGTGCGCGGCCGGGGCGGGCACCGGGACCTCGGCGGCCGGGACCGGTGCCGCGTTCAGAAGGGTGCGCAGACGGGCGCCCGTCCCCCGCGAGTGCGCGCAGCAGGAAGACATCGGCCGCCGTGAAGGGCACGTCGAACCGCTTGGCGACGCGATCGGCGAGCAGCACCGCCAGCACGGAGTTGCCGCCCGCCTCCAGGAAGGCGTCCGTGGGCCGGAGGTTGTCGACGCCCAGCACCTCACGCCACAGGGCCAGTACGTCGTCCTCCTCCGGGGCCGCCACGGCGACGGCGACGTCCGGCTCCTCGGGCAGCGTCACGGGTCGTCGCGCCAGCGTCAGGCGGTCGACCTTGCCGTTCGGGGTCTGCGGAAGCCTGTCGATCGGGAGGACGAAGGCCGGAACCATGTGGTCCGGCACGCTGCGGCCCAGGTGCCGGAGCAGTTCCCGGGAGGTGACGCGCGCGACGCCCGGGGCCTGGGTCCAGTACGCGACCAGCTGGGTGCCGCCGTCCGCCGTGCCGGCCCTGGCGACGACGCGGCACTCGCGCACGGCCGGGTGCCGGGTCAGGGCGTGCTCGACCTCGCCGGGTTCGACGCGGAAGCCCCGGACCTTCACCTGGGAGTCGATACGGCCCAGGCACTCGATGGTGCCGTCGCTGAGCCAGCGCGCCAGGTCCCCGGTCCGGTACATCCTGCCGCCGGGCGGGAAGGGGTTGTCGGGGAACCGCTCCGCGGTCAGTCCGGGCTTGTTGAGGTAGGCGAGGGCTAGTCCGTCGCCCGCGATGCACAGTTCGCCGGGTACGCCGACGGGGGCGATGCGGCCCTGCCCGTCCACGATGTGGATCCAGGTGTTGTCGATGGGACGGCCGATCGTGACGCGCTTGTCCGCCTCGACCCGTGCCACCGTGGACCACACCGTCGTCTCGGTGGGCCCGAACAGGTTCCAGACCTCGCAGCCGAGCGCGACCAGGCGTTCCTTCAGCGTCTCGGACAGCGCTTCACCGCCGCACAGGACACGGACGCGTTCGTCGTTGGTCCAGCCCGAGTGGAGCAGCATCGTCCAGGTCGCGGGCGTCGCCTGCATCACGGTCGGCCGTACGCGGGCGATCAGCTCCGTGAGCCGCCCCGCGTCGCGGGCGGTGGCGGCGTCACTGAGGTGGCACTGCGCGCCGGTGATCAGTGGCAGGAACAGCTCCAGGGCGGCGATGTCGAAGCTGTGCGTCGTCACCGCCAGGATCCGGTCGTCCGCACACATTCCCGGCCGCTCGGCCATCGCGCACAGGAAGTTGGCGAGCGCTCCGTGGGGCACCACCACGCCCTTGGGGTCGCCGGTGCTGCCCGAGGTGTAGATGACGTACGCCGGATCGGAACCGGTCACCCGGCTGCCCGTGTCCGCACCGGTCTCCTGGGCGGTCGCCCCGTCGTGGTGCGCCCGGCCGGGCTCGGGGCCCGTCCCGTCGATCAGGAGTACACGGCGGCCGGTGACCTCGGCGCCCGGGTCGAGGTCCCGCAGCCGCCCGTCCAGCGCCGAGACGCTCAGGAGCACCTGCGGCGCGGCGTCGTCGAGGATGTACGCGATCCGGTCCCTGGGGTACGTCGGGTCGAGCGGGATGTACGCGCCGACCGGCCCGCATCGTGGCCAGCAGCGCCACGACCAGTTCGGGCGACCGCTCCAGGTAGACGGCGACCAGGCTGCCGGGACCGACGCCGAGCCCGCGCAGCCGGGCGGCGAGCCGGCACGAACGCTCGTCCAGCTCCGCGTAGGTGAGGGTTTCGGCTCCGTCGGTGAGGGCGATCGCGTCCGGGGTGCGGGCGGCCCTCTCGGCGAACAGTTCGTGCGCCCACCGCTCCGGGCGGCTCACCGCGGTGTCGTTCCACTCCACGGTGAGGGTGTGCAGCTCCTCCGGCGACACCAGCGAGCAGTCGTCGACGGGTTGTGCGGGTGCCGCGGCCGGGACGGTCTCCAGCAGGTGCACGTACTGGCGCAGCAGCCGGTCGGCCGTCCGCCGGTCGAACAGCGCCGGGTCGTACTTCCAGTTGACGGCGTACCCGTCCTCCGCTCCGTGCGGCTCGACGACCTCCAGGACGAGTTCGTACTCGCCCTCCTGGCGGATGGCCTCGACGTGGGTGAAGGAGGGGGTGTCCGCGGTGACGTCCTCGTGCCAGTCCTGGTACATGAAGGCGTGGCTGAAGACCGGTGCGGAGCCGTCCGTGGCGCCGAGGCCGAGCTCGCGGACGAGCGGCCCGAACGGGTAGCTGTGGGCGATGCCGTTGAAGAGCGTCTTCTGGACCTCCTTGCACAGGTCGGCGAAGGGCTGCCGGCCGGACATCCGGCTCCTGACGGGCACCATGGTGACGAAGTGGCCCACGGTGACGTCGAAGCGCGCGCCGGCGCGGTTGCTGACCGGCATGCCGACCAGGATGTCGTCCTGCTGGGTGTACTGGCGCAGCAGCACGTTGTACGCCGCCAGGAACGCCGCCGACGGGTAGACGCCGTGGGTACGGGCGAACCGTGCGATCCGCTCGCTCAGCTCCGCCGTGAGGCGACGCGTCACGGCGTCGCCGTGTGCGCCGCGCCCGGGCGTGGCGCGCGGCCGGTCGGCGGGGAACGCGGGTGCGGGCAGCGGGCCGGCCAGCTGCTCCTGCCAGTACGCGAGCCGGGCCGCGCCCTCCTCGCCCCGCAGCAGCGCCGCCTCCTCGGCGACGACTCCGCGTATCCCGCGCGCGCCCGGGGGTCGCCGGGCATCGGCAGGTCATCGGCCGCAGACCGGTAGCCGGCCAGGAGGTCCTTCACGAGGACGACGGCGGAGGCGCCGTCGAGGACGAGGTGGTGGGCGTTCAGGAGTACCCAGGACTCGTCGCCCGGGGCACGGAACACGGTGAGCGTGCAGAGCGGCCCGTTGTCCAGGTCGAACGGTTCCTTGGCATGCCGGCGCAGCAGCGCGATCGTCTCGTCGTGGTCGAGAGCGGGCAGTCCCCGCTCCGTGAAGGCGGGGCGGGCGCGTCGGGTCGTGCCAGCACCAGCCGGCCGTGCTCCTCGCGCACGACGCCCCCCAGGACGGGATCGGCGGACGACCACGTGCTCGAAGGCGCGGCGCAGAGCGCGGGTGTCGAGCCCGGTGGCCCGGAAGCACAGCGGCACGTTGTACGCGGCTCGCCCCGGGCGCCGCCTTCTGGAGGGCCCACAGGCCCTGCTGGTCCTCGGAGAGGGGGTGATTCTCGGGGAGGGGGTGATCCGTCGGGGAGAGGGGACGGTGCGGGCGTCACGGCGGGCTCGGGGGCGTGCGCGCGGGGGCCGTCGCCCAGATGGGCCGCCAGCTGGTCCACGGTCGTGTACGCGAAGAGTGACGCGGACTCGAACTCCGGGTCGATTTCTCGCTGGATCCGGCGGGCGAGGTGGACCAGGGCCATCGAGGACAGCCCCAGCGCGGGGAAGTCCTGGTCGGTCCGCACGTGGTGGGGCCGGGTGTCCAGTTGCTCGCCGATCGCCCGGCGGAGCCATTCACGGGCATCCGGGGCGGCAGCCGGCGCGGCGTGCGGCCACCGCGCATTCCGCTCCGCCCCCGGGCAGCGGCTCCTGCGGCGCGCCGGCTCCGGCTTCTGCTCCGGCTGAGGCCGGCGCTCCTGCTCCGGCCGGCCCTCCCGCCGGGGCCCGTACTCCGCGGGCGACGGCTTCCCGTCCCCGTACCAGTACTCCTTCCGCCCGAAGGGGTACGTCGGCAGGCTGACACGGCGGGGCGGACGGGCGCCGTGGAGCTCACGCCAGGGCACGACCGCACCGGTCAGCCACAGCCGCGCCGATGCCCGGAGGTCCCCCGCGGCGACGGCCGCCGCCACACCCGGATCCGCCGCCACACCCACACGTCGTCGACGCGCACCGGTGAGTTCGCCGTACTCACCCTCGCCCGCGGCACCAGTGGTGAGGAACGCCGCCAGCCGGCCGGCGAGCTCCATGGTGGAGCGTACGACGAGCGCGACCCGGACGGGCAGCTCTTCGCGGCCGGTCTGAAGGGTGTGGGCGAGGTCGCGCAGCGGCACCGGCCGCCCGGCACGGTCCGCCTCCTCCAGGAAGTGGGACAGCCGCCCGGCCACGGCCCGCAGTTCCTCCGGGGTGCGCGCCGAGAGCGGCACCAGGCAGGTCTCGTGGGCCGGCTGCCCGGGCGCACGCGACGCCGACGTCGTCTTCCATGTATTCCTCGATGATCAAATGTGCGTTCGAGCCACCCGCGCCGAAGCAGGAGATGCCTGCGCGCCTCGGCAGAGGCCGCCCCTCCGCGTCGGACGGCGTCCAGGGAGCGAGCTCACGCTGGACGAAGAACGGCGACCGCTTGAAGACGATGCCGGTGTTCAGGTCCTCGGCGTTGACGGAGGGCGCGAGCCTCCCGTGCCGCAGCTGCATCAGGACCTTGGTGAGCCCGGCGATGCCGGACGCGCTCTCGCAGTGGCCCAGGTTGGACTTGAGCGAGCCGATCGCGCAGTACTGCCCCTGGCGCCCCGTGCCGAAGGCCCGGCTCAGCGCCGAGACCTCCATGGAGTCGCCGAGGAGGGTCGCCGTGCCGTGGGCCTCGACGTAGCTGATCGTGTCGGGCGTGACACCCGCCTTCTCCATGGCCCGCACGACCACATCACGCTGGGCCGTCAGGCTGGGCATGCTGTAGCGGCTGGTACGGCCGCCGGAGTTGACGGCGCTGCCCTTGATGACACCGTAGATGTGGTCCCCGGCGGCGGCTGCGGCCGCCAGCGGCCGCAGCACCACGGCTCCGACGCCCTCGGCCGCGAGGAATCCGTCGGCACGTTCGGAGAAGGGACGGCACCGGTCGCCGGACGACAGCAGTCCGTGCTCCTCCAGCACCTCGAAATGGTCCGGGTTGAGCAGCAGATTGACCCCGCCCGCGATCGCACAGTCGCTGTCACCGCTGTGGAGGCTTTCGACGGCCAGGTGGACGGCCGTCAGCGAGGCGGAGCATGCCGTGTCGACGGCGATGCTCGGCCCCTGGAAATCGAAGAGGTACGAGGTGCGGTTGGCGATCGACGAGTAGGCGGTTCGCCCGTTGTACGTGGAGTTCATGACGCCCACGAACACACCGACACGGCCGCTCTCGGCCAGTGCCCCGGTGGTGTGGCCGGCGTCCTGCACGGCACTGTGCACCGTCTCGATGAAGAGCCGCTCCTGGGGGTCCATGGCCGCCGCTTCCCGCGCGGGGACACCGAAGTACTCGGCGTCGAAGGAGGAGACGTTCGCCAGGAAACCGCCCCGGGGGCGCTCCTTGTCCTCCCAGCGGCACCACCATCGGTCCGTCGGGTAGGGGGCTATGGCGCTCTCGCCGCGGGCCAGGTTCTGCCAGAGCTCCTCGGGGCTGTCGGCTCCCGGATAGCGCCCGCCGATACCGACGATGGCGATGTCCCCGGTACGGGCCGGGACGGGGGCCGGTGCAGAGCCGACGGGGTCCGGGTGGGCCGGTTCGCGGGTCCGCGCCGGTTCGGGGGTCCGCCGGAACCCGTCGTCCGCCGGGGTGGGCCGAAACTCGTGGACGGACGGGGCAGCCGGGGTACTCGACGCGACCGGGACGGCCTGGACGGCCGCCTCCGCCGTGCCGCCGGCCAGTACCTCGGCAAGCCGCTCGGGATACGACGACGTGAAGTGCTCGGCCACCTCCCGGATCGTCGGGCAGTCGAAGAACAGCGTGCTGCTCAGCTCGTCGAAGTCACGGGACAGCGCGTTGTTGAGCTGGATGACGAGGATCGAGTCGAGCCCGAGGTCGAAGAGATTGGCGTCCTCGGCCAGCTCCTCGGGTGCCAGCCTCAGCGTCTGGGCGACGAGCCCGGTGAGGTACGCCGTGGCGCGGGCGGTGGGAGAAGCGCCGCCACCGTCGGCGACACCCCGGGCGACAGCACTGGTCTGCGGCTGTGCCTGCGGGAACAGGAGCAGCAGCTCCGGGCGCCGGTCCGCGAGGAAGTGCTCGACGAGTTCGTCCAGCGTGCGCAGTTCGAAGAAGAGCGTGCTGCTGACGTCCTCGAAGTCCTTGGCCACGGCGCTGTTCATGCCGGACACCAGGATGGAGTCCAGCCCGTAGTCGTGCAGGTCCTTGTGCGGGTCGAGCTCCGTGTCCGCAAGGCGCAGGGCCTCACGTATCAGCCGTTCGAAATAGGCGGTGACGTGTGTGCGCAGGGATGTCTCCGAGACACCGGAGGCACCGGAGACACCGGATTCATGGACGGAACCGGAGTCGCGGGCGGCCGGCCGTCGCTACCGGCGGCCGGCCCCGCCCCGGCCCCCGGCCGCTCCTTCAGGCTCTTCCGGTCCTGTCCGGACGCGGAACCTGCCGTCGCTCTCGGCGACGATCAGTTGCTGGCCGAGGGCGTGGGCGGCGGTGTCCGGCTGGGCACCGGTACGGAAGCCCTCGTCCTCCAGGACCTCCAGCCAGCGGTCGGCCGCCAGCACGGGGCTTCCCGGAATGCGCAGCTCGGCGTCCCGGTACAGCCACCATCCGTCCAGCAGCCCGAACGTCAGGTGGGCCAGGATCGTGTTGCGGCTCATCTCGTTGATGAACAGCAGGCCGCCCGCGCGCATGGCCGCCTTGACGTTGCGCAGGGTGCCGGAGATGTCCGCGGTGGCGTGCAGCACGTTGGTGGCCACGACGATGTCGAAGCCGCCCGGCTCCACGCCCTGGTGCCCGGGCGGGCGCCCCGCGTCGAAGATCCGGGTCGTCAGGTACGGGTAGCGGGGGCGCAGCCGCTCTTCGGCGCGGAACAGGAACGCCTTGGACAGATCGGTGTAGCAGTACTCGGCGATGCGGTCGCCGAACGGCTCGAGGGCCTCCAGCACCTTCGCGCTCGTCGCACCGGTGCCGGCTCCGACCTCGAGGATGCGCAGTCGTCTCGACGAGTCGGCACGGCCCCAGGCCCGTACGGCGTCGGCCACCAGGACGCTCAACCGGTCGTTGAAGTGGTCGGCGACCGGATCGCCCCGGTAGATTCCCTCGACCCGTGACATGGAGGAGCCCGGGAAGAGGATCTCGGTGGCCTGCCGGGTGCCGGTGAGGACGTCGGCCAGAGCCAGCAGGCACGACTCGACCAGGTCGGCCTGCGCCCGCTGGTTCTCGTTGGGCTGCCATCCGTCGCGCTCGGCGTGCCACTGCCGCCACAGTCCGGCCCGGTCCAGACCGTGGGCGGCCGACCCGACGCGGCGGCGGTCGCCCACGAGCTCCACGAGCCCGGCGCGGGCGAGCAGCCGGTCGCTCTCCTCATCCACCGGGCGTACTTGGCGAGGACACGTTGGTCCAGGCCGTCCAGGGCGTCCGGGCTCTCGGGCTGTCCGGCCCCCCGCGGAGCGAGGTCCCGGAGCGTGACGAAGAGCAGCTGGGCCGCCAGTTCGCACATGCGCGGGTGGGGCAGGAACGCGTGCAGCCGCTCCACCTCGCCGCGCGGCGCGCGGTGGGCCGCCACGATCTCGCCCCGTACGGACGGCAGGACGGCCGGATGGCTGGCCTGCCGCTCGTCGAGCGCGAGTCCGCGCAGCGCCTCGTCATCGAAGGTCCGCATCAGCACGACCTGGCTGTGCTCGCTCCCGAGGAACGACTCCAGGGCGTTCAGCGCCTCGTCGGGGTCGAGCGAGTCGATGCCGACAGCCGCCATCCGCTCCTGGTAGAAGGGGTCGCTGACCACTCCGGTCACACCCCAGTAGCCCCAGTTGACCGCCTTGACCAGGGGCAGCCCGCGCTGCTGGAGTTCATGCGCCAGGGCGTCCTTGAAGGTGCATCCGGCCGCGTAGTTCGCCTGGCCGGCGGCCCGCGCGAAGCTTTCCACCGAGGAGAAGAAGAGGACGAAGTCCAGCGGTTCGGCGCCGAACACGTCAGCGATGTTGACGCCGACGTCGGCCTTCGAGGCGAGCGCCGCACGGAAGACGTCCTCGTCCATGTGCGTCAGCGTCCTGTCGGCCAGCACGATCGCGGAGTGCACCACGCCGTCGATGCGCGGGTAGTCTTCCTTGATCTGCCGGTACGCGGACAGCAGGCTCTCACGATCGCTCGCGTCCGCCGAGATGTAGCGGGGGGCCCGCGCGCCGACGGCCCGGGCGCGTTCGGCGAGCCCGGCGAGTTTGCGTTCGATCGCTTCGTTCAGCGGCCGGCGGCCGATCCACACGATCGACGCCTGGTACCGCTCAACCATGGAGCGGCTCCAGAGCTCACCGATACCGCCCGCGCCGCCCACGACGACATGGACACCGTGCCGGCGGTACGGGCCGGTGGCCGGTTCCGGACCGGTGGCCGGTTCCGGACCGGTGGCCGGTTCCGGACCGGTGGCCGGTTCCGGACCGGTGGCCGGTTCCGGACCGGTGGCCGGTTCCGGACCGGTGGACGGGGAGCAGTTCCTGCGAGAACCAACGCCCGCCGCGCAGGGCCACCGTGGTGCCGGGCCGCACACCGGTCAGCCGTCGTTCGCCGCCGAGCAAGGCGTCGACCGGTTCGCCGGAGAGTTCGTGGGGCAGATCGACGAGGTCGATCGTCCAACGGGTGTGTTCCTTGGCCAGGCTGCCCATCAGCCCGTGGACACCCGCGTGCGTCGCCGCGACCCTGTCCCGCTCGCGGACGAGCTGAGTGCCGAAGGTGTACGTCGTCCAGGTCATCTCCCGGGTGCCGTGGCCCAGGGCCAGCAGTGCCTTGACGATCCGGAAGACTTCGATCACGCCGCGTTCCTGGCCGCCGATCATGTCGTCGCCCGCCCTCGGCCGGGGCGACCCAGACGACCTGCGCGATGCGGCCGACGGCACCCGGGCGTGCGGGATCCGCGGATGCTTCGCGTATACGGTCGGCTATTTCCTGGATCGAGGCGCCCGGCGGAAGGCCGATCGTCCGGTGACGGGGGTGGAGGGCCCGAAGTCCCACACCCAGCCGGCGACCGGAGTCGAAGACGAGCACCTCGCCGTCCGGGGTCTGCGGGGACGCCTCGCCGGAATGCCTCGGCTCCCACACGGGCAACAGGGTGCGCAGCCGTGATGCGCGGGTGGGACGGTCCGCGGGTGCTCCGAGCTCCCGGTAGGCGAGTCCGCGCAGGATTGCGCAGACGCGGCCCCGCTCGTCGATGAGGTCTATGTCGAGCACCCGGCCCGCGCCGGCGGCCCGCTGTCCCGCTGCCGGGCGCACCCATGCGTACATCGTCGGGCCGAAGGGCGCGTGGACGTCGAGCCGGTCGAGCGCGAACGGGACAGAAGTCGCCCCGTGCCCGTCGGCGGTGGTGTCCGGACCGGCGGCCGTGTCGAACGCGGGGTCCAGGCCGAGCGAGGCGTGGATGGCCGCGTCCAGGAAGCTCGGGTGGAGGGTGTAGTCGGCCAGTGAGCCGTCCATGTCCCCGGGCAGCGACAGCTCGGCGAGCACCTCGCGGCGCCCGTCGGATTCTCCCCGGTGCAGGGTCCGTACGAGACGGAAGCCCGGCCCGTACTCGACGCCGCGCGCGTGCGATGTGCGCGTAGCACTCCGCCCCGGACATCGACCGCAGCCGAAGGCCCGAGCGCAGCCGGTCCAGTTCGACGTCCGGCGGGGCCACGGCGGGCTCGGTCACCGCCCGGCCCTGGACGTACGAGCGGCCACCGTCGCTCAGGAGCTCGAAGCGCAGCGGTCCCGCGCTCGTGGCACCGTCCGCCTCCTCCTGCGTGCGGCGTCGTTCCGGGGCGAGGGTGAACCTCGATGTCGTGGCCGTCGTCGCCGACGGCCACCGGGCGCACCCAGGCGACGTTCTTGAGGACGGTTCTGCCGCCTCGCGCTCCGCGCCGGTCAGGGCACGCCGGACGGCGGTGTACGCCATCTCCAGGCAGGCCACGGCGGGCAGCAGGCGCCGGCCAGCCGACGACGTGGTCGGCCAGCACGTACTCGTCGCCGGTGAAGCGGGAACGGTAGCGCTGTCCGTCCAGTCCCGACACGTTCTCGCGCAGCAGCGGGTGCAGTCGCGCGGGCTGCTCCCCGCCCGCTGTGGTTCCCCGCCGCGCCGGCGTCCCGGGAAGCTCCCGCCGGATACGCCGGGCCGGTGCGGGCCACGGGTGGGTCACGGGTCCGAAGGCGTACCCCGGCAGGCTGACGCGCCGGGCCGCACGCGGACGGGGCAGAAGGCCCCAGTCGACGTCGGCATGTCCGCCCACGCCTTGGCGACCTTCTTGAGCTTGCCTTCGGCCAGTTGGCGCGCGAGCTTCGTGTCCCGGGTCCTCGTGTCCTGCCGCTCGGCCGCCCGGGCCCCGCTCCCCGGCCGGGGGCCCGTGAAGCGCCGGGGCGATCCGTCGCCGGTCGGGTCCTGGACGAACGCCTCCAGCTCGGCCGCCAGTCGGCGCGGGGTGCGCACGACGAACGCCACCCGGCAGGCCATCGGCACCCGGCCCACCTGGAGCGTGTGAGCCAGGTCGTCCAAGCGCAGCGAGGCGGCCCGGGAGCCGCGCAGGTACCGCAGCAGTCCGGCGGCTGCGCGCACGAGGTCGTCGGGCGTGCGGGCCGAGAGCGGCACCAGCTGGGGCCCGGTGTCGCCGCCGGTGTCCACGGTCGCCCCCTTGTTCGTGTCTGCGCCGCTGTGCACGCGTCCGGTCGTATCCGTGGTCGTGTGTGCGGTCGGACGTGCCGTGGCGGCCGGGCCGCCGTCGCGTACGTACTCCTCGAAGACGGCGTGCGCGTTGGACCCGCCGAGCCCGATGGAGCTCTGCGCGGCGCGGCGCGGGGTGCCGCCGGCCGGCCAGACACGCAGCCGGTCCACGACCCGGAACGGTGAAGCGTCCAGCCGCAGCTGCGGGTTCGGCCGGTTGTAGTGCAGGGTCGGCGGGATCTGCCCGTGGTAGAGGCTGAGGAGGACCTTCACGCTGCCCGCGAGTCCGGCGGCCGTGTCGAGGTGGCCGATGTTCGACTTCACCGAGCCGATGCCGCAGTAGCCGGTGTCGTCCGTGTGCTCGCGGTACGCCTCGGTCAGCGCCGCCAGCTCGACAGGGTCGCCCAGCTTCGTGCCGGTGCCGTGCGCCTCGACGTAGCCGATGGAACGGGGGTCGATGCCGGTGCGTTCCAGAACCGTCCGGATCAGCCGGCTCTGCCCGTTGACGCTGGGGCTGTAGAAACCGGTGGCGTCCCCGCCGTCGTTGTTGGTCGCGATGCCGCGCAGCAGGCCGTAGATGTGGTCGCCGTCGGCGACGGCGTCGGACGCGCGGCGGATCAGCAGGGCCACGGCTCCCTCACCGCCGACCATGCCGTCGGCATCGGCGTCGAACGCCTTGACGTGGCCGTCGCTGGAGAGGTTGAGACCTGGCTGGTGGATGTAGCCGAGGCCGTCGACGCTGTTCGCGGAGGCGGCCGCCACGAGCGCGAAGCCCGACTCCCCCGTCAGCACCGCGCGGGCCGCCAGGGAGAGCGCGGTCAGTGAGGAGGAGCAGTTGGAGTGCACGGACATGCTCGGCCCGCCGAAGCCGAGCTGGTACGAAATCATCGAGGCGACCGTGCCGCTCTGGCTCATGACCCAGGACAGGTACTGGCGGGGGTCGTCGAGCACGGCGGCCGGATTCTCGGCGGTGTCGTCCGGCGCACCGTAGAAGTGGTTGCCGGTGGAGACGTAGACGGCGGTGTCGGGGATGTCGCGGTGGTCGTAGCCCGCGTCCTCGACGGCCTTCCAGGCGTGCAGCAGGAGCTGACGGAACTGCGGGTCCATCAGTTCCACGTGGTTCGGGGAGAGCCGGAAGAACTCTCCGTCGAAGTCCTCCTTGCCGTCGAGGGAGGAGCGCAAGGGGACGTAGGCCGGGTCGCGCAACACGTGTTCGGGCACACCGGCCTCGCGCAGCTCCTCCTCCGTCCAGCGGCGCACGGCCTCGTCGCCCCGCTTGAGGCTCTCCCAGAACTCCCAGTGGTCGCGGATGCCCGGGAAGCGGCTGGCGATGCCGACGATCGCCACCGCGTCCTCGGGCACGGACCCCCCACCGGCCCCGGCCTCCGGCTCGGGCGCGGCCTCCGGCCCGGGCTCCGGCTCCGGTTCCGGGACACGTACGGCGTCCGGCGCGGGGGCGACGTCCCGCACATGCGCCGCGATGCTGCGCACGGTGGCGTACTTGAACAGATCGGCGGCGGCGAACGGCACTCCGAGCCGTCGGCTGATCCGGTCGGCGAGGACCACGGCCGACAGGGAGTTGCCGCCCACCTCGAAGAAGGAGGCGGTGGGGGCGAGGTCCCGCACCTTGAGGACGTCCTGCCAGATGGCGAGGACCTCCTTCTCGGCGACGGTCCCGGCGGTCTCCGGTGCCCGGGAAACGGCGTGCGTCGCGGGAGCCACGGGTGCGGGCCGGACCACGGGCGCGACGGGGCCGCGGGCGCGGCCAGCGAAACCTCCCGCGCCATCAGGTCGTTGCGGTCCACCTTGCCGCTGCCCGTCAGTGGGACTGCGTCGATCGCCACGAAGAAGTCGGGAACCATGTACGTCGGCAGCAGCCCGCGCAGATGCTCCTTGAACACCCCGGAGGAGTCGCCCGCGGCTCCCGCGCGGCGCGGGACGTAATACGCGACGAGCTGCTTGGCACCGTCCTCACCGCGCGCCACCACCACGCACTGGGCGACGTCCTGATGCCTGCCCAGGTGGTACTCGATGTCACCCAGCTCGATCCGGTATCCACGGATCTTCACCTGGAAGTCCAGTCGGCCGAGGTAGTCGATCTCGCCGTCCTCGGTCCAGCGGGCCAGGTCTCCGGTGCGGTAGAGCTTGCCGCCGGGCACGAGATCGTGGTCGATGAAATTCTCCGAGGTCAGGTCGGGACGGTTCACGTAGCCCCGGGCCACTCCGGTACCGGCGACGCACAGTTCACCGGTCTCCCCGGCCGCCACCGGCCGCAGCCGCTCGTCGAGGATGTGGACCCGGGTGCCGGCGACCGGCCTGCCGATGGTGGTCGGGGCGTCGAAGCGAATACGTCCGCCCGTGGCGTAGACGGTGGTCTCCGTCGGCCCGTACAGGTTCCACGCTTCGCAGCCGGCGTCGCGGAAGTACTCCTTCAGCGTCCTGGGCAGTGCCTCGCCGCCGCAGAGGATCCGTACGCCCTCGTGATTCCGCCAGCCGGAGTGGAAGAGCATGCTCCAGGTCGCGGGCGTGGCCTGCATGACGGTGGGCCGCACCGTTGCGACGCGCTCCTTGAGGCGCTCGACGTCCTTGATCGTCGGGCTGTCGCAGACATAGCAACGGGCACCGCTGACCAGCGGCAGGAACAGCTCGACCTGCGCCATGTCGAAACTGATGGTGGTGACGGCGAAGAGGGTGTCCGCCGCACTCATGCCGGGCTCCCGCCGCATCGAGCGCAGCAGATCACCGAAGCCCCGGTGGGCGATCATCACGCCCTTGGGCCGGCCGTGGCCGGAGGTGTAGATGACGTAGGCGAGGTCGTCCCCGGTCACCTCGACCCGCCCCGGCCCCTCGGCCGGGGCGGCGGCCGCTATCCGCTCCCACTGTTCGTCGAGCACCAGCAGCGAGGCCGGCACCGCGTCGGCGCCACCGGCGCGCGGGCGGCCGTCGGACAGGTTCCGGGCGCGGTCCTCGTGACGTGCCTGGGTGACGATCAGGGCGGTGCCGCTGTCGGCGACGATGTCGGTCAGCCGGGCGACGGGCAGCTCCGGATCGAGGGGCACGAAGGCCGCACCCGCCTTGAGGATCCCGAGCAGCGCGACGACCATCTCGGCCGACCGGTCGAGCAGGAACGGCCACCAGGTCGTTGTCGTCGCACACCCCGTTCCACGAGGTACGCGGCGAGGGCGTCGCTGCGGCGGCTCAGCGCCTCGTAGGTCAGCACCTCCTCCTGACTGGCGACCGCGACCGCGTCGGGGGTCCGGCGCGGTTCTCCTCGAAGAGCTCGTGCACGCAGGCCCCGTCGGTCCCGGCCGTGTCCGCGGACCGCTCGCACAATTCGGCCAGGGGCGTCCCCGGCTCATCGCACACCGCCGTCAGGACGCGTACGAAACGCTCCGCGAGCTGCTCGACGAAGGGACGGCTGTAGAGCTCCGGCTGGTACTTCCAGTACAAGGTGAAGGCGTCGCCGCTGCCCCAGACCTCCAGTGAGAGCTCGTACTCCCCCTCCTGGTGGAGCTCGTCGACGAGTTCGTACGGACGGCCGGGGCCGGAAATGCCGTCGAGGACGTCCTGGAAGACGAACGCCGTCTGGAACACCGGGGAGCGGCCGGGGGGCGTGTCCGACGGGAGTTCCCGGACCAGTGCGGAGAAGGGGTGGCTGTGCAGCATGTCGTCGGCGACGTCGCGCTGCACGGCGGAGACGGTCTCGCCGAACGTGGCCCCGTCCGGGAGCACGACGCGGACCGGCACCATGTTGATCATCAGCCCCATGGTCCCGGCGAGTTCCTCGCCGCCGCGCTCGTTCACCGGCATTCCGACGACCAGCTCGCGCCGGGCGGCGACCTCTCCGGAGCTGTCGGAGTGTCCAGGGCCTCCGGTCCGGCCGGAGCCTTCGAAGTGGCCGGAGTACGAGACCAGGGTCGCCGCGTAGGCGGTGAGCATCGCCGTCGAGACGAAAGCGCGCCGGCCGGCGGCCGTTTCCCTGATGCGGGTGACGAGTTCCGCGGGCACCCGGTCGACATGGGTGTCCCCGGCGAAGCGGTCCGTCAGTGCCGTGTGGGCCCGGTCGGTCGGCAGGTCCAGTACGGGCAGCGGTCCGGCGAGCCGGTCGCGCCAGTACGGGAGGATCTCCCCGCCGCGCTCGGCCAGGGTCCGCCGTTCCTCGGCCACGAAGTCGTGGAAGCCCGCGCCGGCCCCGGCGTCGAGATCCGTGGGCGCCACCGGGCCGGCCCCGCCCCAGCAGCGCCTCGTACGCCTCGAACAGCGCGGTCATCAGCAGCCTCGCCGAGCTGCGTCGAAGATGACGTGGTGGACGGTGATCAGCACGATCGACCCGTCCGCCGGGCGGTCGAAGACACGGACCCGGAACAGGCCCTCCCCGTCCGCGGAGGTGCCGTCCATGACGAACGGCCTCTTGCTCTCGCGCCGGACGGCCGCCAGCGCCTCGCCCTCGTCGACGACACCGGTCAGATCGACCCGGGCGAAGTCGGGCTCCCGACCGGGATCGACCGACTGGCAGGGGGTGTCCCCCTGCCGGTGGATCACCGTGCTGAGCACCGGATGACGTGCCACCAACGCCCGGCACGCCTCCTGGAAGGCCGGTACGTCCAGGTCGGCGACGCGGAAGCACAGCGGCACGTTGTACGCGGCCATGTCCGGGTACGCCCGCTGGAGCGCCCACAGACCGTGCTGCCCCTCGGAGAGCCCGTAGGTGCGCACCCCGGAGCCGGACGGCGCGGGCCGCCCCTGCGGTGGCTGCTGCCGCAGCTCGCGCAGCAGGTTCCCGACCTCACTGCTGCTGATCCTGCCCGCCCGGTAGTCCGCGATGAGGGCGTTGAGCTCGTGCTTCACTTCTGGTTTCTTCCTGTGTCGAGGAGCGCGATGGCGTCGTCCAGGTGCAGGGCGCCGGTCTGCAGGCGCTCGAGCACCACCAGGACCTCCGGCTGCGGGTTTTCCGCCCGCTCGGGCCGCTGGGGGCGTGGCTGTTCCCCGGCTCCCACGGCCACCAGCGCGACAGTTCCGCACGGCGCCGCACGGCCAGGTGCGCGGCCAGCTCGGCGACCGTGCCGTGTTCGAACAGGGTGCTGGGCAGGAACCCCGGGTCGACCGTGGCGACCAGGTCCCTGGTCAGGCCGACGGCCCCCAGCGAGGTCAATCCCATGGCGATCAGGCCGGTGTGGGCGCCGACCTCACGGACCGGCCGTCCCAGACGCGCTGCGACCAGCTGACGCAGGAAGCCCCGCGCCTTCTCCTCGGGCGTGTGTCCGGGGCGTGCCGTGTCCATGGACGGTGTGGGCAGTTCCTCGTCCTCGGGGACGAACCGCCAGTGGACGCCGCCGTCTTCCGGCACACCCACGGGCGCCGCACCCGCGGGCACGCCGTCCGGCACCGCGCTCCGGGCCGGACCGGCCGGCACGGGCACGACGGGCCCCGCGACCCGCGCGCTGCGCGCCGGCACGCCGTCAGCGAGCACCTCACTGCTGCTCACCGGTACGCCGGTCACGGGTGCCCCGCTCATCGCCTCGGTGGTCGCGGCGGGCGTCCGCTCGGCCGCGTGCCCCTCGCCGCGGCGGGGGGTGACCCAGTGCCGTTGCCCGGCGAAGGGATAACTGGGCAGGTGCAGGCGGCGCGGTGACGTCATGTCGTGCAGGGCGCTCCAGTCGACCGTGTAGCCGCCGAGCCAGAGCTCGGCGATCTTGTCCCATTTGCCCTGGGCCGACCAGCGGCCGACCAGTTCCGCGCGCAGGTCGTCCTCGTCCAGAAGCCGTGCGTCCCGGAGCTCCTCGGCTCTGCGGCCCCGCCACACGTTCCCGGCACCGGCGTCGGCGCCCCGGGCGATGTCGTCGAGGGCGCTCCTCAGCTCGTCGAGACCGTACGCGAGGATCACGGCCCGTTCCGCCAGAGCGACCCGGCCGGTCCGGAGGGTGTGGGCCAGCGCCGCGAGATCCGCTGCCGCCCCTTCCTCCGTCTCCAGGAAGCGCGCCAGCTTGGCTGCGTAGGCACGCAGCCGTTCGTCGTCCGTCGCCGACAGCGGTACGAGCACGGGAGCCAGCCGGCCCTCGCGCATCTCCCGTGCCGTCGCTCCGACCACCGGGGGCGCCTCTTCGAGGACGATGTGCGCGTTGGCACCGGTGGCGCCGAAGGCGCTCACCCCGGCCCGGCGCGGCGTACCGGGGCCGGCCGCCGACCACTCCTCCAGCTCCGTCTGCAGACGGAACGGCGAGTCGTCGAGGCCGAGGTAAGGATTGGTCCGCTCCAGCCGCACCAACGGAGTCAGCGTCCGGTGGTGAAGCTGGAGCACCGCCTTGGTCAGCCCGCTGATCCCGGCTGCGGCCTCGGCGTGCCCGATGGCGGACTTGACGGATCCCAGCGAGCAGAAGCGCTTGGCGTCCGTGTACTTCTCGAACGCCCGCCGCAGTGCCTGGATCTCGATCAGGTCACCGATCTCCGTGCCCGTGCCATGGGCTTCGAGGCAGCCGAGTGAACCCGGGTCGACACCCGCGCGGTTCAGGCAGTCCTCGATGAGGGCGGTCTGTGCGGCGACGGAGGGCACCCGGATGCCCGGCGTCCGGCCGGAGTGGTTGACGGCGCTGCCCTTGATGACTGCGTAGACCGCGTCACCGTCCGCGAGCGCCGACGCCAGCGGCTTGAGCAACACCGCCCCGACGCCTTCGGCGGAGACGTAGCCGTCTCCCCCGGCTCCGAACGAGCGGGACGGTGCCTCGCTCGCGAGCAGTTCCAGCGCGCCGTAGGTCCGGTACTTGCCCGGGTGCAGCGAAAGGTTCACACCGCCCGCGAGGGCCGCCCGGCACTCCCCGCGCCGCAGGCTCTCGACCGCGAGGTGCACGGCGCTGAGCGAGGAGGCGCACACAGTGTCGACGGCCATCGAGGGGCCGCTGAAGTCGCAGAAGTGCGAGACCCGGTTGGCGATGGACGCGGCGTTCAGTGACAACGGAGCGGGTCCCCGTCCGGTGCGGCCGTCCGGCCGAGCGGCCTCGTGCTGAACCAGCACGTAGTCCTTGTGCATGACGCCGGCGAAGACGCCGACCGCCCGGCGCGGGCCGTCACCACCGGAGGCGGTGAGACCGGCGGGTGTGTACCCGGCGTCCTCGATCGCCTCCCAGCAGACCGTCAGGAACATCCGTTCCTGGGGGTCGAGGAGGGCAGCCTCGTCCGCCGGGATCCCGAAGAACTCGGCGTCGAAGCGGTCGACGTCGTCGATGAAGCCGCCCCAGGCCGACATCTTCCGTCCGGACGGCGTGCGCTCCCCCTCGAAGGTGTCGCGCGGCCACCGGCTCTCGGGCACCTCGGTGACGCAGTCCCGTCCTGCCTTGAGGTTCTCCCAGAACTCGGCGACATTCGCCGCCTTCGGATACCGGCCGGCCATGCCCACGATCGCGATGTCACCCTCGCCGTACTCGTCCACCGGACCGGCGGACGGCTCACCGCCACCCACGGCCGGCGCGACGGGCTCCACGGACGGCACGGACGGCGCCGGTGCGGCCGGCTCCGTGGGCCGGACAGGACTTGTCGGACTCAGACGGTGATGGCGTACGAGATGCGCGACCAGTTCGGCCGCCGTCGGGTGCTCGAACAGCAACGTCGGCGACAGCCTCGTCCCGAGCCGCTCCCCGATCTCCCCCGCAGTCCTCAGGAGGGCGGCGGAGTCCAGGCCAAGGGCGTAGTAACTCGTGTGCATGCCCACCTGGTCCGCCGGAACGCCGAGCTGGGCGGCGAGGACCGAGGTCACCGCGGCGCGATCCCGTCGGACGGGAGCAGAACCGCGTCCCGGCCGGCGGACTCGGCCCGGTCCGGGGCGGCGACGATCCCGGAGGGGGATCCGGTCCCCGTGCCGGTCCCGGTGACCGTTCCGGCCCGGACGGCGGAATCGGCTCCCGGCCCGCCGCCGCGGCGCGCGGCTCGATGTGTCCGGCGTCGCGCACCACCTTCGTGGTGAGGTCCGCCAGTTCGCCGACCTTGTGCCCCTCGATGTCGAAGAACTCCATGGTGAAGGTGAGCAGTTCTTCCCGCCGCTCGATCGATTCGCGTCGCACCCGCGTGTAACAGGCACGGCCCAGCGAGGCGCCCGCCCGGAACGAGGCGTAGTGGAGCGGCAGGAACAGGCGCTGCTCGCCGCCCGCCGGCACCTCGCCGAGGGCCACCGCGCAGGCCGCCACCGCGCTGCCGTCGATCAGGGCGGGGTGGAACAACCGCTCGCCCCGGTCACGGCTCGCGGCTCGTTCGTCAAGGGCGACCCGCAGCCAGATGTCGTCGGCCCCGGTGTACACGGCGCCGACCGCCTTCATCAGGCCGGAATGGACGAGTTCCTGTGCGCGGAAGTCCCTGTAGATCTCCTCGAGGTCGCGCACCCGCCCGTCGGGATCACGCAGCACGGCCCGTACCTCGTCCGGAACGTCCGTCCCGAAGCCCGTGGTCCCGCCCGCCACCCGGTGCATCTCGGCGGTGACGTACGGCGTTGCCACCGCCCTGGCGCCGGGGCCCTGCGCCGGGGCGTCGGTCACGGTGATGCGCCAGCTGTCCGGGGTCTCGGCGCGCGCTTCGACGCGGATCTCCACGGCACCGTCGGCGTCCAAGGCCAGCGGCCGGTAGATGGTCACGTCCCGGAGGGAGAGTTCGCGGTGCGCAAGCCCCGTCGCAGCCTCCTCGAAACAGCCGTACAGCAGGTCGATCCATGCCAGGCCGGGCAACAGCCGCCGCCCGTAGACACGGTGGCCGTCCAGGACGGCGTCCCGGGCGTCGATGCGCCGTGTCCACACCATCGGCGAGGTGGCGTCACCGACGCGTTCACCGGTGCGCACGTCGGTCCGGTTGAGCTCGGGGAGCTCGACCGGGCGGCGCCGCACCGGAAGGCGAGGCACGTGGTGTCCCACGACGACGTGACCGTTGGTACCGCCGTCGGCGAAGCTGCTCAGTGCCGCGTACGGCAGGTCCGTCGCACCGGCGTGCCTCGGGAAGTCGAGGCGTGCGGGGTCGAGCGCGTAGTGCTCCAGGGGCTGGACGCCGGACAGGAACGGCACCGTGCGTTGGTGGTGGACCATGAGCGTCACCTTGATGAAGGCGGCGATGCCTTCGGCGCAGAGCGGGTGCCCGATGTTGGGCTTCATCGAGCCGAGACGCAGAGGTCTGGTCCGGTCCTGTCCGTAGACCGCCTCGATGGCCTTGAGTTCGAGGAGGTCGGTCATCTCGGAACCGGAGCCGTTGACGTCCAGGTGGGCGACCTGGTCCGGTCGGCGGCCGGCCTGACGGAGTGCTTCCCGCATGACCTCCTTCTGGGCGGCCAGGTTGGGGGTCGCCGGTCCGGCGGTCCGGCCGTCGTTGTTGATGGCCAGGCCTTCGACCACGGCGTACACCGTGTCGCCGTCCCGCTCGGCCTGGGCCAGTGGTTTGAGGACGACGACGCCCGCGCCCTCGCCCAGGACGACGCCGCCGGCCCTGCGGTCGAAGATGTGGAACTCCCCGTCCTCCCGGAGCAGTCCACGGCGGCGGAACAACTCGTGGGCGGAGGGGTCGGCCAGCAGGCTGACGCCCGCGACCAGGGCCAGGTCGATCGAGCCCGCCACCAGCGCGTCGGTGGCGACCTTCATCGCCACCAGCGAGGACGAGCAGGCCGTGTCCATGACCATGGCGGGGCCGTGCCAGTTGAAGAACTGGGAGACATTGGCGGCCAAGTAGTTCTGTCCGACGGTCATGACCGGGTTGCGCGCCTCGCCGACGAGGGCGTCGTCGGTCCGGCTGCGGCTGCGGGCGCCGACGTACACACCCGTACGGGTGCCGTCCAACTCCCCGAGCCGGTACCCGGCGTGGTGGACGGCCTTGAGGCTCTCCTCCAGCAGCACCAGGGCCTGGGGATCCATGGCGCGGCGTCCTCGGCGTGCAGCATGAAGTAGCCGGGATCGAAGCCGAACACATCGTCGATCAGTCCGGCGTAGAAGCCGGTGGGACGTCCCCAGCGGCTCGTGGGGACCTCACGAACGGCGGAGCGGCCCTGGGAGAGCAGGTCCCAGTAGGCGTCGACATCGGGTGCGCCGGGCAGTCGGCAGGCCATGCCGATGACGCGACGGCCGTGCCGCGCCCACCGTCGCCCCCGCCCTCGGCAACCGCCACGGGCGCGCGGGAGTCCGGTGCGGTCCGGGCAGCGGGTTCGGCGGGGGGCAGGTGATGCGGCAAGCGGCCCGTCTTCCGGGGCGCCGGGCCGTTTCCCGTCCACGCCCTCCGCCGTCTCCTCGTCCGGGCGGGCGCGCTGCGGCTCGTCACCAAGCCGCGCGGCGATCTCCGTCGGGTACGTGTTCAGCAGCCACGTCGCGAGTTCGCTCAGGGTCGGGTACTCCAGGAGCGTCGACGGGTCGAGCCGGACATCGAGACGCTGACGAATCTGTTGCAGGACCTGCGCCAGCAGAATGGAGTCGGCGCCGTAGTCCGCGTACGAGGTCTCGGCGTCCAACTGGCCCGGCTTGAGCTTGAGCTGGCCTTCGAACGTACCGCCGAGGAAGTCGGTGAGTCGCCTCACGAGGGGTCCGTCGGCAGTGGGCGCGGGGGCGGCCACCGGCACGGACGCGGTCACCGGTGCCGTCGCCGCGGCGGTGGCAGGCGTCCGGGGAGCGGGGACGGCGGGCGCGCCGGACGCGCGGCCAGCAGCGGCACCCCGGTCGAAGAGCCCGGCGTCGACCCGGACCGGCATGACGACCGGACCGCGCCACACGGCCAGGATCTCGTCCAGGAACGCCAGGCCCTCGGCGTTCGTGATGCTCAGGAGCCCCGTGTCGGTGTACGCCTGGTTCGTCACCTCGCCGAAGCCGGCCTCCTGCCAACTCGGCCACTGGACGCTGGTGATCGGCAGGTCGGCGGCGTGCGCCCGCGCGAAGTAGTCCATGAAGGCGTTGCCCATCGCGTAGTCGCTCTGGCCCACGCCCAGCGTGGGGACGGCCCCGGAGACCGACGAGAAGAGCACAGCGAACCTCAGCGACCGCGCGTCGAGGGCGGTCAGCAGGTTCCGGGTGCCCTCGATCTTCGGGGAGACGACGCGGGCGATGTCCGGGACGGGCTTGCGGACGAACGCGGGGTTACGGGTGTCGACCAGCCCGGCGGCGTGGATGACACCGGTGACACGCCCCAGCGTCGCCTCGATCGTCGCGATGCCCGCGGCCACTTCGTCGGCGCGGTCCAGCGGCAACGCGAGGACGCGCACCTCGACGCCATGCGCCTCCAGCTCCAGGACGGCGTCGATCTTCTCGCGTACCGGAGGCGGGCAGGCGTCGACATCGGTCCACCGGGCACGCGGGGGGAGGGCTTCACGGCCCGTCAGGACCAGTCGGCGTACACCGTAGTGCTCGACCAGATGCCGTGCGCACAACAGGCCCAGGCCGCGCGTTCCGCCCGTCACGAGGAGAACCTCGACGTCGGCGAAGACAGGCCGGACGGTTCGTGCCGCGACCGGCGCGCTCTCTTCGAGCACCGGGGCGTGCCGCACTCCCGCGCGGTAGCAGACCTCGGCCTCACCGCTCTCGTCGCCGAGTTCGCGGTGGATGACCGCCGCGAGTTCGGCGTCCTCGCGTACAGCGGGATCCAGGTCGGCGTGGCACGAGGTGAGGCCGCGGTACTCGCTCTGGAGCAACCGGTAGAGCGCGGCACGCGCGGCACCGGCCAAGTTCACCCGCTCGCCGTCGGCCCCGGACGCCGCCGGCGCGTGCGCCCCGACAGGAGCGGACACGCCCGGCGTCTCCAGGCCCTGGGTCACGTACAGCAGACGGATGTCCCGGGACGCCTTGGCGTCGAGGGCGCTCTGCAGCAGCGCCAGCGCCCGGCCGGACGGCCGGTGCTCGCTGATCCCGTCGACCGCGTCCGCCCCAGGGGTTCCGTCGCCGCCGGTGCTCGCCGCCATGCCGGTGAGGTCGATCCAGGCCGAACACCTGCCGATGCACTGGGCGAGCACGGACTCGGCACCCGGGACGGCCTCCAGCAGTGTCGCGTCGTCGAACATGTGCCGAGAGGGCTTCGGCGAGACGCCGGGTGGACCGGTCGTGCAAAACGACGACGGCGGTGTGCCGCGTCCGTGCCGTACCTGTCGGGGTCGGCCGCCACTGCTTGGTCAGGAACAGGGCCGCGCGGGACGGGGATTCGAACCCGGTCGAGGGGCCAGTGCCGGCAGCAGCCCCGGTCGTGCGCACGGTCGTGGCCCCGGGCACGGGCCGGGTGCCGTTCGTGGAACCGGCCCGGGCCTCCGGTCCGGCCTCGGTCACCTGTGCCGTCTCCGGTATCCAGTGCCGTTCACGGGCGAACGGGTAGGTCGGCGCGCTGATCATGCGGGGTGCGGGGGTCGTACGGGTGCGCAGTCGCCGCCAGTCGGGCGACGCGCCGCGCACCCACAGTTCGAGGAGCTCGGCCGGCTTGCCGCGCTGCACCAGCTTGTCGAGGGTCTCCGCGAGCTCTTCGGCGGGGATGAGCGAGAGGGTCTGCCTGTCCCGCTTGGCGTTGCCCCGGTACAGGCCTTCGACGCTGTCCTCGCCCGTCAGGTACCGCTCCAGCTTCCCGGCGAGCGCCGCGAACGAGTCGGCGATCACACCGAGCCGCTCGTCCATCGCCTCGCGCCCCGCCTGCAGGGTGTAGGCCAAGTCCGCCGGGGTGGTCCGAGGGGAGCCGGCAGCATCGGCCTCGCGGGCGAAGCGCAGCAGTTCGGCCGCGTACGCCCGCAGCCGCTCCTCGTTCTTGGCGGAGAGCGGGAAGAGCAGCGGTGTCCGCGTCGCCGTCGACGGTGCGGGACGCAGATCCACGTGTTCGGCCACCACCAGGTGCGCGTTCGAGCCGCCGGCGCCGAACGAGGAGATACCGGCGATCCTCGGGTGGGTACGGCCGTCGACGACCGGGCGCTCCCAGTCGCGCAGTTCCTGGTTGACGACAAACGGGGTGCGGGTGAAGTCGATGTTGGGGTTCAGCGTCGCGGAGTGCAGCGACGGCGCGATCCGGCCGTGCTGGAGCTGGAGCAGCACCTTGGTGAGCCCCGCGATCCCGGCGGCGCTCTCGCAGTGCCCGATGTTGGACTTCGCGGAACCGAGGTAGCAGTACTGGCTGTCGGCGGTGGCGGGAACGCCAGGGGCGGGCGCGGTCCTGAACGCCTGGCTCAGTCCGGTGATCTCGATGGGATCGCCGAGCTTGGTTCCGGTGCCGTGCGCCTCGACGTAGCTGACGGTCCTCGGGTCGACCCCGGCCTCGCGCAGCGCACCGTGGATCGCGGCCTGCTGCGCGCGCGGGTTCGGCACCGTGTAGCCGTTGGTGCGGCCGCCGTGCGACATGCCGCTGCCCTTGATGACGCCGTAGATGTGGTCGCCGTCGCGTTCGGCGTCGTGCAGCGGCTTCAGCAGGACGACACCGACACCCTCACCGGGAATGTAGCCGTCCCCGCCGATGCCGAAGCTCTCGCAGTGCCCCTTGCCTGAAATGAACTGCCCGGTGCTCAGGGCCAGATACTTGTTCGGGTGGACCGTCACGTTCACCCCGCCCGCGAAGGCCAGTTTGGTGCGGCCCTGGCGGAGGTCCCGGCAGGCCAGTTCCACCGCGGTGAGCGAGCTGGAGCACATGGTGTCCACGGTCATGCTGGGGCCGTGCAGGTTCATCACGAAGGAGACGCGGTTCGCGACGCTGGCGTAGCTGCTGCCGATCGCGTTCGGGTTTCCACGGATGGTGTCCCCGCCGGGGAACAGCAGCTGGTACTGCCCCCACATCACTCCGGCGTACACGCCGACCTGGCCGTCGCCGTCCTCACCGTCGGTGTGCCGCAGCCGCTCCCGGGTGTAGCCGGCGTCTTCCATCGCCGTCCAGGCATGCTCCAGGAACAACCGCTCCTGGGGGTCGAGGTAATCCGCCTCGTGCGGCGATATGTTGAAGAACAGCGGGTCGAACCGGTCGACCTCGGCGATGAACCCGCCCCACCTGCTGTAGTGACGGCCGGGCCGCGTGCGGTCCTCGGAGTAGTAGGCGCGCCAGTCCCAGCGGTCCTTTGGTACCTCGACGACACAGTCGCGTCCGTCCCGCAGGTTCTGCCAGTACTCCCGCAGGTCGCGCGATTCGGGATAGCGGCCGGAGAGACCGATGATCGCGATGTCCAGCGCCGCGGACTGCTGCGCCCCGGTGCCGTGGGCGCCTCCCGAGCGGCGTCTGCGGGAGACACGGGGCCGGAAGGCACGGCGGTTTCGGCGGCGGGCGGGCAGCCGGTGTTCCTGTCCGGGCGAACAGCGTGTCCAAGGTGGCTCGGTGGCCGGCCACGAAGTAGGCGCTCAGCTCGGCGAGGGTGTGGTACTCGAAGAGGAGCGTCTTGGACAGTGAGCCGAACGTCGTCTCCAGCCCGGCCGTCAGCTCGGTCGCCAGTATCGAGTCCATGCCGTACGAACCGAGCGGCTCGTCCTCTTCCAGCTCGGCGAGCGGCAGCTGGGTGATGCGCGACAGTTCTTCCTTGAGGAAGCGCACCGTCCGCGCTTCGAGCGCACGGTCGTCCTCGGCAGCACTCACACCGTCGGCCTCACCCGCGCCGGCGGCACTGGATTCGGCGGTCGCTGCGGAAGCACTGGACGCGATGGGCGCACCAGCGACCGGCGTGGCGGGCAGGTGAGCGGCGGGCTTGTCCGATCGGCTGCGCTCCTCGTCCCCGTTCAGAAGGGCTTGGAGGCGCGCCTCCTCCCCCGCTCCTACGACCACATGGGTCTCACCGCTGGTCAGCGCACGGTGGAAGGCCGCGACACCGGCCCCGGTCGTCATGGGCAGCAGCCCGCTGCGCACCCGCAGCGCCCGGCGGGTGGCCTCGTCGGCCCCCATCCCTCCGCTGTGCCACAGGGGCCATCCGATGGCCACCGTACGACCGCTGCGCCGGCCTGCGTCGACCAGTGCACCACGCTGCCGCGCGAACTCGTTGAGGAAGGCGTTGGCCACGGCGTAGTCGCCCTGCCCTACGTTTCCTGTCGCGCCCATGATGGACGAGAACAGCACGAAGAAGTCCAGGTCGGCGTCCTTGGTCGCCTCGTCGAGATTGCGGCAGCCGTCGAGCTTCGGTGCCAGGACACGGCGGAACTCCGCCACCGGCTTCTTCGTCAGGAAGTTGTCCTGGATCACGCCCGCGGCGTGGATCACGCCGCGCAGCGCACCGTGGCGTCGCACCAGTTCGGCGACGAGCCTCCCGGTGGCCGGCCCGTCGGCCGCGTCCAGGACGTGGTACTCCGCCTCGACGCCCTCGGCACGCAGTGCGGCCAGCACGGCGTCCTTCTCCGGGCTCAGCGGGGACCGGCCGGTCAGGCAGATCACAGCGCCCTTCGCCCGCCGGGCGATCTCCTCGGCGAAGACCGGTCCCAGACCGCCCGCACCACCGGTGATGAGGTACACGCCGTCGGCTCGCCACCGCACCGGCCGGGGTGTCACTGGGCCCCCGGCCTCGGTGTCTCCGGAAGTACCGGCCTCGGGGAGGGGCTCCCAGCCGAGGACGGTACGGCCGGCATCCCCGGCATGGCTGATCCGGTAGTCCTCGGACGAGCGGGCGTCCTCCTCCAGCTTCGCGACCAGATACGGGGCCGGGGAATCGGCGGGTACTGCGATGACCTGCCCGACCAGGGCGGGATTCTCCAGTCGCGCCGTCCTCAGCAGGCCGGACAGTGCCTGGTGCGTCGCTCCCTCGCCGTGCGAGGGCGTGAGCACCTGAAGGAGCACGGAGCCCGTGGGCCTGCCGAGCAGAAGGCCCTTGACCGTGCGGAGCAATTCGACCGCCCACTCCGCGACCATGGCCCGGGCAGGGGCGGACCCGATCTCCTCGGGCGGTTCCACGAACGACAGGTGCGGTGCCAGGGCACGCAGTTCACCCAGCCGGTCCTCGAAGCCGCAGGCGAGGACCAGCCGCGCGGTGTGGCCGGAACCCGCGTCCGGGGCCGACGCGCGCGTGACGACAGGCTGTTCGCGCCATACAGGCCGGAACAGCGTCACTTCTCCTGTGGCGGCCGTCCCGGCCGGTTCCGTGTTCTTCCGCATGGAGTAGCCCCGCAGTGACGCGAAGATCCTTCCCTTTTCGTCGCAGAGGTCGAGGTCCCGCCGCCGCACCTGACTCGATGCGCCCGGGACCTCACGTATCCAGGCGTAAGCGGATACCGGCGTGTTCGCGAACACGTCGAGACGGTCCAGGGCGAAGGGCAGGGGCGCGCTCCATGGCCCTGCCGCGGCGTAGAGGTCCGGTGCGAACGCTGCCTGCAGCGCACCGTCGAGCACGCTGGGGTGCAGTACGTAGTCCCCCATGGTGGGGACGGCGCCCACGGGCAGGGTGAGGAGGGCCAGCAGCTCCCCTTCCCCCAGGTGCACCGATCGCACGGCGCGGTGGGTGTCTCCGTAGTCGAGCCCTGTGGCACGCAACGCCGCGTAGTAGCCGTCGGCTTCGAGCACCGCCGCGCACATGCGGGACTTCAGTTCCTCGATCGGGAGCGGAGCTGGCGGGGCGACGCGCCGGCGTGACCCGACGCCTCGCGAGTGCACCACGTGCGCCCCTTCGGAGAGAGGGCCGGTGCGGATCTCGTACGACACCCGTTCTGCCGCGTCGGCCTCGGTCCCCGGGCCGCCCCCGGCGGTACCCGCGCCGCCCGTCAGGACGGTGTGGACCGCCCTCCCCCCGTCCCGCACGACGATGGGCCGGGTCCACACCACGTTCTCCAGGCACAGCGCAAAGGCGCTGTCCGGGGCCGCCGACAGCGTACGGTCGAGGCGCTCGCGTGCCATCTCCAGGTACGCGACGGCCGGCAGCACCGGCTCGCCGCCCACGCGGTGGTCACGCAGGAAGGGATCCCGCGGGGTGAACGTCGAACCGAAGGCGGCCACCTCCGTGCCGTCTGCCGCCGCTTCGCGCTGGAGCAGCGGGTGCCGCCGCTCGCGCTTCGGCGCTTCCACAGCTGCGGCGCGGTCGAGCCAGTAACGTTTCTTCGCGAGACATGGGTGGGCAGCGGGACGCGCCGTGGGCGCGTCGAACGCCCTGGTGGAGCGCTTCCCAGTCGACCTTCGCGCCCCGCACCCATGCGGCCAGCACCTCGCCGGGCGAGCGGTCCGAGCCCACAGAGCGCTCAGGGCCGATGACCGGGGGCGTCACGCCGTTCCTCTTCGCGCGTCCCCGAAGGACGGCGGGCGGGAGCGTGTCACCCGATACGAAGGCCACCAGAAGGCTTTCGAGCGAAGCGGTATCCGTCGGCAGCAGACCGAGACGCTCGCTCAGGGCCTCGCGGCCCACCTGCGTCGTGTAAGCGAGGTCCCTGAGACCGGCGTCGGCCGGCCGCTCGCGCCGCAGATGAGCGAGCAGGAGCTCCGCCTGGCGTACGAGCTGCGGCTCGGTCTCCGCCGACAGCACGACCACGGACGGAGTTCGTTCGGCCGAGACCGGTTCACCGTGCCCGGCTGCCTCCTCACGGACGGGGGTCGGGGCCTGCGCGACGATCACATGGGCGTTGCTGCCGCCCGAGCCGAAGCTGCTGACCCCGGCGAGGCGGGCGGGACGGCCGTCGAGTTCCCAGTCCGCGAGCCGTTGCGCGACGGAGAACGGCGTGCCCTCCAGGGTGATCTTCGGATTGAGCCGCGAGAAGTGGAGCGAGGCGGGGAGCTTCTGATGCCGCATGGACAGCACGATCTTCATCAGCCCGGTGATGCCCGCGGCGGCTTCCAGGTGCCCCAGGTTCGTCTTCACCGATCCGATGGCGCATGGCGCCTCGCTCCCCTCGAAAGCCCGGGCGAGCCCCTGGACCTCGATGGGATCGCCGAGCGCCGTGCCGGTGCCGTGCGCTTCGACGTAGCTGATGTCGGAGGCAGCCACCCTCGCGTCGGCGAGCGCCGCCCGGACCAGGCTCGCCTGCATGGACGCACTGGGTACGGTCAGACCGCCCGCCTGGCCACCGTGGTTGGTGGCGCTGCCCTTGATGACGGCGTGCACATGGTCGCCGTCGTCGAGCGCCGCCGTCAGCGGCTTCAGCAGCAGGACGGCGCCGCCCTCCGAGCGCACATAGCCGTTCGCCGACTCGTCGAAGGTCCTGCAGAGGCCGTCGGGCGACAGCATGCCCGCCAGGTGGTAGGCGATGCTGTTGGCCGGATGGCACAGGAGGTTGACGCCACCGACCAGGGCCGTGGTGCACTCCCCCGCGCGCAGGGCGCGCACCGCCGAGTGCACGGCCACCAGGGAGCTGGAACACGCGGTGTCCAGTTGGACGCTCGGGCCGCGCAGGTCGTAGAAGTACGAGACGCGGTTGGCGATGACCGCCATGGAGGTCGCCAGTCCGCTGTGCGCCCGTACGGGGAGCCGGTCCGTGTCCATGATCCGCTGGTAGTCCGACCCGCTGGCACCGACGAAGACGCCCATCGGCGCGCCGGCGACCGCGCCCGCGGGATATCCGGCGTCCTCCAGGCACGCCCAGGCCAGTTCCAGCATCCAGCGCTGCTGCGGGTCCATGCGCTGCCCCTCATAGGGCGTGATGCGGAAGAGGGGCGCCTCGAAGGATCCCGCGTCGGCGACGAATCCGCCGCGGTCGATCCCCGGGTGGGTGTCGGGGCCGATGCCTTCGGGCCACTGCCAGCGTCCGTCAGGCAGCGGCCCGACCGCGCAGCGCTCTTCTTCGAGGAGCTGCCACAGCGCGGTGGGATCCTCGATGCCACCGGGCAGCCGGCAAGCCATGCCGATGATCGCGATGTCGCGCTCATCGTGCTGCCCCGCGACCGCGGGGCGAGCCACGTCCTTGTCCCGGTCGGCGTCTTCGCCCCCGGCAGGGCGTCCGCCCCGGACGGCAGACCCGACACGACCGGGAGATCCGGCAGGGTGACGGGACTCGGCGGGCACCCCGGGTTCCTCGGGCTCGGGCTCGGCGATCGGTCCGGTTCGGATCGGTCGCGGTATGTCCGGCGTGTGGCTCGATCCCTCTTCCCTGAGGCCGTCGAGGTAAGAAATGATCCGTGCGCCGGTGTTGTGCTCGAAGAAGAAGAGTGAGTCGAGCTGAACGCCGAACCGGGTCTTTATCCTGTCCTGGAGATCAAGCAGGCCTGCGGAATCGAGTCCCAGCTCGAAAAGCGGGCTCTCCAGCGGGTTCGTGATTCCCTCGTGCCCGTCGGAGCCACCGAGTACTTCCTCGATGAAATCCAGCACCTCGCGGTGCAGTTGACTGGTTTCGGGAATATCGACGGACAGCGCCGGGGCATCCTGTGAAAGATTCCGAACTCGCTCCCGACGGCGGGGGAGATCGTAGACCACGAGGACGCCGTTGCCTCCGTTGACGAGATCACCGGGGCGATATCCCGGAACGAGACAGCGAACCTCTGCCCCGTGCAGCTGATGCATACGCAATACGGTGTCGAGACAACGCCCTTGCTCGTTCGCCGCCCGAATGTACTCACGCAGTTCGAACTCCGGATGCCGCTTGAAGTCACGGCACCGCGTCACTCCCACCGCCACCTCGGCGCCCCCGGCCTCATGGCTCCACGTCAGCAGGTGTTCCAGCAGCATGTCGCCGAATCCCGAACTCTGCTCGTGGGGATCGATATTCAGCGAGAGCACATGCGCGACCGCGCCGTCGGGCCGGTGAAGCCGGTCGGCCGTATCGAATCGAACGGAGAGCAAGTCGTCCACGTTGTCGATGCGCTGAGAGTAGACGACACCCCGGACGACATCTTCGGACTCGACGACGAACTGTCCCGCAGGGTGAGCGAAAAGGCGCTGCTTGATGACCTGTTCGGATATTCGAAGATCCTCGGACCAGCAGAGGCTTTCCAGCTCCATGAGCCGAGGCATATCAGAGAGACGAGCGCTACGGACGACGCCCTTGCGATTCTTGAGCATGAATGAGTCCGACCCGCCCCCCGCGCCCGGCACTTCACAGTGACCGAACGACCATCTTTCTCGCCCCTGAAGGCCGTACCGATTGATCCGCGCGAGCGGGCCCGAGATCAAGTGCCGGGCGACTCCCCCTGCCTCACACCCCCTGTCACCGATGTGACGAACCGGGGATCCGACGGAACCCGACCGTGAACCAGAGGGGAAGCCTGCAGGAGCAAGCGAACAAAAGAAGCATAACTGGTAGTTGGGATCGGGCTTGAAACTTCCCCGTGATCCTGGACACGTTTCCGTCACGTGGCGAGGGCGTGGTCCGGTTCCGTCCCCCGACGGCGCCAGCGGGTCCGGCGAGGGGTGAAACAACCCCACTCGGGGGGCTTGGCCAGGTCAAGGCCCGTCCTCATGGCCCTCGCCCTGGACGCGTGCGTCCCTTGGGCGGAGCGCATGTTCAAAAGAAGGCCACCCCGCTGCCCACCGGACACCAAACCGTGTGACCAGGTTCGACGCATCACTTGATATCGGGTGTTAAAGATCAAGTTAGGGTGGCCGTCGCTCCAGTAAGGGCTTGTACGACGAAGGGTAAGAACTGTGGCTGGACTGCCCATGAGCAGTGGCTGGATCCGCCGGTTCCATCCGGCGCCGGAGGCAGGCACCCGCCTGGTCTGCTTCCCGCACGCCGGTGGGTCGGCCACGTTCTACTTCCCCGTCTCCCGGGCGATGTCTCCCGGCGTCGACGTCCTGGCGGTGCAGTACCCCGGTCGGCAGGACCGCATGTACGAGCCGCATGTGGACGACATTCCGACCCTGGCCGACCGGATCACCGAGGAGCTCGTACGCTGGGCGGACCGACCGCTGACCCTGTTCGGCCACAGCATGGGAGCGACGACAGCATTCGAGGTCGCGCGACGGCTCGAAGCCCGGGGGATCGTACCGCTGGGGTTGTTCGCGTCCGGGCGCAGGGCGCCCTCGCGCCATCGTGGCGAGCAGGTCCATCTGCTCGACGACGACGGGCTCATCAGGGAGTTGCGGCGGCTGAGCGGCACCGATGCGGAGGTGCTCGCCGACGAAGCGATTCTGCGCATGGTCCTGCCGGCCATGCGCAGCGACTACCGCGCCGTCGAAACGTACCGCTACGAGCCGGGTCCTCCGCTGAACTGCCCGGTCATCGCCTTGACGGCCGACGACGACCCCTTGGTGGAAGTGGCTGAGGCCAGGGCGTGGGCGCAGCACACGGTCGCCCCGTTCCGCATCCGGGTCTTCACCGGCGGGCACTTCTTCGTCAGTGCCCACGCGGAGAGCGTCGTGGGGGAGATCACCAGGCACATCGAGGCCGCGACGACGCGGCGCTGACCACGCGTCGGCAACGAGGGCAAGGAGCTGGGACCACTGGAACTCCACGAGTACGCGTTCTTCGACGCGGTCGGTCTGCGGGAGCTGATCCGGGACAGGGAGGTGACCGCGGCCGAGGTGGAGCAGGTGGCACGGCTTGCGCTGGAGCGGGCCGACGCCGATCTCAACGCGCTGACCCGGCCGTTGTTCGACCCGTCCCTGGCCCATGAGCCCGACGGGCCGCTGGGCGGGATCCCCTTCGTCATCAAGGACAGCGGCCCCTTCGCCCAGGGGGTGCCGTTCACGCTCGGCAGCCGCAGCATCAACGGCGCCTATGCGGTGGTCGACCACGACCTGATGGCCCGGTTCCGTGCCGCGGGTCTGGCGGCACTCGGGCAGAGCACCGCACCGGAGTTCGGGCTGAGCTTCGCGACCGAGTCGGTGCGCTACGGCCCCACCCGCAATCCCTGGGACCTCGAGCGCGGCGTGGGCGGGTCGAGCGGTGGCGCGGCCGCGCTCGTCGCCGCGGGTGCGGTACCGCTGGCGCACGCCAACGACGCAGGCGGCTCCATTCGTGTCCCGGCGTCCTCCTGCGGTCTCGTCGGCCTCAAGCCGAGTCTCGGGCGCACCCCGTGCGGGCCGCTGAGCGGTGAGGCCGCCTTCGGGCAGCTTGTGGAGTTCGCGGTGACCCGTACCGTGCGGGACACCTGCCGCATCTGCTGGACGCGGTCTGCGCGCCCGCGATCGGCGACAAGTACCAGGCGCCGCCGCCGGTGCGCCCGTACGCCGAGGCCATCCGTACCGATCCGGGGCGGCTGCGGGTGGCACTCACCACCTCGGCGTGGGCGGGCGGGTCGGTGGACGCGCAGGTGACGGAGACCACGGTGACCGTCGGCAAGGTGCTGGAGTGGATCGGCCACACGGTGACCGAGACAGAGCTGGACGTCGATGGTGAAGCGGTCGTCGAGGCCGCCATGCTCACCGCCGTCACCACAGGTGGCGCGGTGTTGAGGGGCGCGCCCCGCCGGCCCGACGCCTCGTCACTGGAAGCGGTGTCGCGTCGTGTGCTCGCCGAGACCGAGGCGTTCACCGCGCTGGACGTCATGAAGGCGATGGAGGCCCAGCACCGGGTGACCCGGCCCGTGGGCCGGTTCTTCCAGGAGTACGACCTGCTGGTCACGCCGACGCTGGCCCGGCTGCCCGCTCCGCACAGCACCCTGGACTACGACGATCCACACCATTCGGTGCGCTCCTGGCTGAGCCGCATCTTCACGCACGGGCCGTTCACCGCCACGTTCAACGTGTCAGGGAATCCGGCCGTCAGTCTGCCTCTCGGCCAGAGTGTGGAGGGTCTGCCCATCGGGGTGCAGCTCGTCGCGGCGCATGGCCGGGAGGACCTTCTGCTCCAGGTGGCCGCACAGTTGGAGCAGGCCGTGCCGTGGAAGGACCGCCAGCCGCCGGCGTACGTCGGCTGACACCCGGGGCGGCCGGGCGGGCAGGCGGGAGCGTGCCGTGAGCTCCGGCACCGCCCCGTCAGGGGCCGGAACCGGAGCACAGAGTCAGGAGAGTGGACCTCGCCCGCGGACGACGACCGCGGTGGCCAGGTGGCCGGGGCCCTCACCGGCCATGCTTTGCCACCGTCCCTCGAAGCGGTCGATCCGCTCCCCGGAGACGACCGGCCCGGGGACCTTGAGGGTTCCTGTGAAGGTTCCCCGGTTCGGATCGGGCTCGATCACGCACTCGCTGAAGTCCAGCCAGCGGCCGGTCAGCGGGTACCAGGCCTTGAAGACACTCTCCTTGGCGCTGAACAGCAGCCTGTCCCAGGCGATAGTGGGTTCGGCCGCAACGAGCCGTTCGAGGATGCCGCGTTCCTCGGGCAGCACCACCAATTCCGCCACGCCGTCGGGTACGGGGGCGTTCGGTTCGGCGTCCACGCCCACCGAGGCGATCGCCGAACGCCGGGCCACCGCCGCGGCGCGGTATCCGTCGCAGTGCGTCATGCTTCCGACCACGCCCTCGGGCCACTTCGGCGCGCGGTGCGCCCACGGCGGGCCTTCCCGGGAGGGGAGGATCGGCCCAGGTGCCACGCCGAGCTGGGCCAGCGCGATGCGCGCGCACCGCCGTACGGTCGCGAACTCCCGTCGTCGCGCCTCGACGGCGCCGGCCACAGCCTCGGCCTCCTGCGGGAACAGTGCGACGTCCGGTGGGTCGGTGAACAGCTCACTGACCATCACGTCGTCGGGGAGCAGCCGGCTGAGCAGCCCGCGTCGGCCGATGGCGGCGGTCATCGCATACTTCCCGGTCCGGGGAGTATGCGGCAGAGCCCGGCGGGCGCGACCGGCCGACGGCGCCACTCACGCGGATAACCGAGCGACACCTCGCGGTGAGGCACCCCGTCGCACTCGATCGTGCGTGGGATGTGCAGATGCCCGTAGACGACGGTGACCGCGCGGTACCGCACGTGCCAGTCGGCCGTGGCCTCGGTGCCGCACCACAGCGCGAACTCCGGGTAGTGCAGGACGCGGGTGGGCTCGCGCACCAGTGGGAAGTGGTTGACAAGCACCGTGGGCAGTGCGGGGTCGATCCGGTCCAGCCGCGAGCGAGTGTAGGCCAGCCTCGCCCGGCACCACGCCTCACGGCTGGGGTACGGGTCGGGGTGCAGCAGGTACTCGTCGGTGGCGACCACGCCCGCCTCATGGGCGACGTCGAGCGCCCCTTCCTTGGTGTACGTGCCTTCGGGCCGGAACGTGTAGTCGTACAGCACGAACAGCGGCGCGACCACGACCGGACCGCCGGCGCCCTGCCACACCGGGTAGGGATCTTCGGGCGTGACCACCCCGAGGCCGCGCAGGGTTTGGACCAGGTGCAGGTAGCGCTCCTCACCACGGAACCGGACCGGATCCTTCGGCGGGGTCCACAGTTCGTGGTTGCCGGGGGTCCAGATGACCTTGGCGAAGCGATCATTCAGTGTCCCGAGCGCCCACACGATGTCGTCGAAGATTTCCGCGACGTCTCCGGCGACCACCAGCCAGTCATCGTCCGACTCCGGTCGCAGACCTTCGACGATGTCGCGGTTCTCGGCATGGCGGACATGAAGGTCGCTGATGGCGAACAGACTCATCTCAGCGCCCCCGCCGCACCGTGATGGCCGCACTACCCGTCCTCATACACACCGCTTTCCGTCCATGTCCCCTCCGCACGCTGCATCTGCGCATCTCCTGTCCCCCCACGCCGCCCCGCCCCGCGATGCGGAACGACACACGACCGTCCCACTCTACGTGCCCCGGTCCCAGAGGCCCGGGCACGTGGCACCTTGGCCGGCAAGGCCCCTGCGCGGCGCCGCCAGGAGTGTCCGCAGAGGCGCGGCGGCCGACAACGTCGCCCCGGTGCCCCTCATCCAGCCCTGCGCGCATCCGTGTCGGATGGCCCCGAAGATCTCAGTAGCGCGAGATTCATTTCAGTGGGTGAACGCTTTCAGCGTGGCCACTGATCGGGTGACGCTGGTGGCATGCGCAACGCACGAGACTCCCGTGCCGTTGGGGAGGTGTTCGAAGTCTCAACCCGCAGGCGCAGGAGCCGCGTTGGTTCCCTATTCTGCCGCACTCGCTCTGCCTCATGCGCTGGTCGAGTGGGTCACGATGCTCATCGTCACCCGCGAGGGTGGCCGTCGATGCAAGCTCCCGCCGCACCAACGTGCCCTGGTGGCTCCGGTGTACCTGCGTCGGCATGACCCCCTCCGCAGATCGCGGCCGGCTTCGGCATCCCAGTCGGCATCGCTCACGCCTACGTGGCGACCGGTCGTCGACCTGCTCGCCGACCGCGAGCCCGGCCTGCTGCGCGCCCTGCGCGAGGCCGACTCGGACTATGTCTTGCTTGACAGCACGCTCGCAGAGTGCGACCGGGTCGGTGACAGCCGGGCCGGCTATTCCCCCAGGCATCGTCGGCACGGCGTGAACGTGCAGCTGCTGACCGGCCCGGCCGGACGGCTGCTGTGGATCTCACCTGCACTGCCCGGCCGCGTACACGACCTGACCGCGGCCCGCACCCACCGCATCATCCGGCTCTGCGAACGCCTGGGTGTCCCGGTCCTTGCCGACCGCACCTCCCTGGGAGCCGGCCCATGGGTGACGGCACCCCTCAGGCGCCCGCCGGGCCGCGACCTCACACCCACCCGGCAAACCGTCAACCGCGCGCTCTCGGCGGCGCGGGCACCAGTTCAGCGCGGCCTCGCACGACTGAAGTCATGGCGGATCTTCCGCGGAGCCCGGTGCAGCCCTAATCGAATGTCGTCAATCGCCGCCACCGCCCTCACCCTGGAGCAGCAACACTGAAAGAGCCCACTGAGCCGGGAAGCTGATCACTCGCCGGCAGGTTGGGCTGAGTCCGCTGTCGGCGGAAAACCCGAGGAAGGACGCGGCGGCCTGCCAGCATGACCCGATGAGCAAGCAGACGGCAGTACGCCGACTTGACCTGGGCTACTTCGTCCGGCCGGCATCGGAAACCGGTGGCTTGCAGCCTCGAGTTGAACCCGTCTTCGCCTATCTCGTGCAGCGTGACGAGGGGCTGCTTCTCTTCGACACCGGTGTCGGCGCTGCCGACCCAGAAACCGAAGCCCACTATCGCCCCCACCGCAGGCCGCTCGAGGGAGCCCTCGCGGCTGCAGGAGTCACCCTCGCGGACATAAACCTGGTTGTGAACTGGGCAGATTCAATCGGTCGTCGCAACACCTCATGATCAGCGAGGTGTGTGATGGTTCGTCGTCAGCAGGCAGCCGATCGGGCGATACGGCTAAAGTTGAGGTCTCCTGGGCATCCGAAATTCCAGCGTCATATCGAAGCAGCGTTCTGGGGGGAAATCGCCAAAGGTCTCCTCGCGGAGGAAGCGGCCGCGGTTATCGGCGTGGCGCCGGCGGTGGCCACGCGCTGGTTTCGGCAGTGTGGCGGCATGCGACCGTTCGATCTGAAGCCGAATTCGGGCAGGTACCTGTCGTTCTCTGAGCGGGAGGAGATCGCGCTCCTCAATGCCCAGGGCATGGGCGTTCGTGAAATCGCTCGGCAAGCCCGTCGTGATCCGGGGACGATTTCCCGCGAGTTGCGGCGCAACGCGGCCACCAGGGGCGGGAAGCTCGATTACCGGGCCTCAGTCGCGCAATGGAAGTCGGACATGGCCGCACGCCACCCGAAGACTGCGAAGCTGGTCGCCAATCCGCGGTTGCACGCATACGTCCAGGAGCGGCTGTCCGGCGAGATCAGCACGCCTGGCGGCAGGGCGATCGCAGGACCTTCGACAGGCGCGTGGGCGGGGCGGAACAAGCCGCACCGCAAGGACCGCGCGTGGGTGCAGGCGTGGAGTCCGGAACAGGTCGCGAACCGGATCAAGGTTGATTTCCCGGATGATGAGTCCATGCGCATCAGCCACGAGGCGATCTACCAGGCTCTCTACGTTCAGGGCCGCGGGGCGCTGAAGCGAGAGCTGATCTTGTGCCTTCGCACGGGCCGCGCACTGCGTGCTCCGCGTGCTCGTTCGCGCCGTAGGACCTGGGCGCATGTGACGCCCGAAGCGCTGATCAGTGAACGGCCTGCCGAAGTCGAGGACCGTGCCGTTCCTGGCCACTGGGAAGGCGACCTGATCATCGGATTGGAGCGGTCCGCGATCGGCACTGTCGTTGAGCGGTCAACTCGATTCACGATGCTGGTTCACCTGCCGCGTGAGGAAGGGTACCGGCACAAGCAATCGGTCAAGAACGGTCCTGCGCTCGCCGGTTATGGGGCGATCACGATGAAGACCGCCCTCGCCAATACCATGTCGACGCTGCCCGAACAGCTGGCACGGTCGCTGACCTGGGATCGCGGCAAGGAGATGTCGGCCCATGCGCAATTCAGAGTCGAGACGGGCATTCCCGTTTTCTTTGCCGATCCGCATAGTCCGTGGCAGCGTGGCACGAACGAGAACACCAACGGGCTCCTGCGCCAGTACTTCCCGAAAGGCACCGATCTCTCGAGATGGTCCGCCGAGGAAGTCGAGGCCGTCGCTCACACCCTCAACAGCAGACCCCGCAAGACGCTCGGTTGGAAGACACCCGCCGAGGCATTCAACGAGCAGCTACAGTTGCTTCAACAAGCTGGTGTTGCAACGACCGGTTGAATTCGGTCAATTTCGCTCCCGGAAATTTGTCCGGGCCCTCGGCCGCCACGGGATGGCCGGCTCGATAGGAAGAGTCGGGGCGGCCGGCGACAACGCGGCCATGGAGTCCTTCTTCAGCCTGCTGCAGAAGAACGTCCTCGACCGTCGCACCTGGGCCACCCGCGAGGAACTGCGAATCGCGATCGTGACCTGGATCGAGCGGACCTACCACCGACGCCGCCGACAAGCCGCCCTTGGCCGGCTGACCCCCGTCGAATACGAGACCGTCATGACCACACCGGCCCTCCAGGCCGCGTGACTGAACCTGTTACCCAACGCTGCATCAGACCCGAACGTGCGCAGTTCCGGGGTGGCGCCCTCGGAAGGCCTGAGCCGGTGGAGGGTGGACTTACGGGTGGCGGATCGGGACTTGCGGCTACTACCCAAGACAGCCTCCACACACGCGAAGCAGTTGAAGACACTACGAAAGCAGACAGGGTGCCGTCTTCACCACCGAACAGATCTATCCACCCCCAAGAGGAATGCCGTGCGGACCGAAGCTGCACAGGGCAACCACCGACAAACTCCTCGAACTGCCCACCAACGGCACTCCAGGCTCATGGCCCCCTACACCGAACCCTCCGGCGTCCGCGTCTACTTCATCAACGTCCGCGCGCTGCCACCCACCACGGCCAGCAGCGCCGGCAAAGCCACCCGTGTCACCCTCGGCCGACCTCACCAACCCCAACGCCTCCTGACCTGTCACATCAAGTAGCAACTCACTGGAACTGCGCGACGCTCGATCAACCTGCGTGCACCCGCATACACACAGTTCAGAGGGACACCGTCCCACGCAGCCCCACACGCCGAGCACCTCAGGCATCGCAAACATCGCCCAGAAAAAATGAGAAACCCCAGCTCACGTCGATAGCAACAACTCAGAAAAACTGGGCTACGACACGGGTGGCGCAGCTGGAGGAGCTGGGCATGGTCTGGTCGCACCAGGACGCGGCCTTCGAGGAGGGACTTGCCATGGCCCGGGAGTGGGCCAAGGTGCACGGGCACTTCCTGCCGCCGGTGCCAGCGGTGTGGAAGGGCTACCCGGTCGGGGTCTGGGCCAAGAACCAACGCGCCGCCGCCCGCCTCGCCGACACCATCGCCGAACGCCGGGAAGCCGGCCAGCCCGTCGACTCCAGCGCCGGGGCAATGACCGAAGCGCGGCGCGAAGCACTGGACGACATCGACCCCGGCTGGTGCCCCGTATGGGACACCAGCTGGCAGCGATGCTTCCGCCTCACCCAGCACCACGTACAGATGGGTGGGCTGCCGGTGACGGGGGGATGTTGTGGTCCAGGGCGAGGACCTCGGACGCTGGGTGACCTCCTGCCGGCATCGAGTGTCTCGTTCCACAGGTCCCTGGGGCATACGAGGCGCAGGCGAGGCCGCACGCCGTGGCGTGCGGCCTCAACGGAACCGAGCTGTTCCCGTCCCTGTGTGGCGTCACGCAGGAACGAAAACGGCGGAGTAGTGGTCGCTGCCGGTGCCCTCCTGGCAGGTGAGAGGCGGAGAGTAGCCCCTCAGGTGTCGTTCTTTCTACTGGTGGTCCGGGGTGGCGGCCGGTAGGTGGGCGCTCACGCGGCCGCGCGCGCGCGACTTCACGGCCGCTGTTGTCGAAGAGGGCGACAGCGGTGACCTGGATGCCCGTGTCGCTGGGTTGCTGGTGGTTGAGGACGGCCCTGCCGCCGCCGTCGAAGGGGATGGTGGTGTTGGGCGCGGGCGTGGTTGGCTGTGGCCGATCGCCCACGGTGATCTCGTTGAACGTCAGGCGCACCGTGGGGGAAGGTCGCTCCCCGTCGGTGGAGGTGACCGTGACCTCAAGGCTCATGGCGGTGAGGTCGACGACCAGGGGTGCGTGGTTGCCGGCTTGAGCGCTGGAGGCGGAGACGGTCCCGCGCACGGTGCGGTTGCCTCCGCTCACGGTGGTGGTGACGCTGCTGTCACCTGTGGAGACCTGGACCGACTGGCCCTCTCCCTTTTTCAAGTTGTCCGCGGTGACGGTGGTGTGCTGTGAGGCGGGGGAGGCGGAGGGGTGGATGAAGGAAGCGCCCAACTCGTTGACGTCGGAGGCCTGTGGCAGGCCGGCCACCGCCGCTCGGCCGGTCATCATCCGGGCCTGGGGCCGGATCAGCGCCAGGGCGGTCTCCTCGCCGGCGGCGATGGCGATGACCTTCTTGCCGCGGGTTTTCTCCAGCAGCTCACCGACCAACCCGAAGCGGTTCTCACCTGCGGCGATGACCTGGCCCGTCGGCGGTCAGCGCCCAGGCTGAACTGCCCGCCCGCGGCGATGGCGGTGACGCGCTTGCCCGCGGTCTGGGCGATCAGGCCCGGATACCCGCTTCCCCGCCGTCCAAACCGGCGGCGAT
>RHMC01000376.1 GCA_003719395.1 Streptomyces altiplanensis | reverse complement strand
CCGCCCCTCCCTCCCCCGCCCCGCAACCGGAGACGGCTCCATGAACCCGACCCCATCCTCGTCCTCGTCGTCGAGGACGACCCCGTCGCCGCCGACGCCCACGCGTTGTACGTCGGCCGTGTGCCCGGTTTCTCCGTGGCCGGGGTCGCCCATTCCCGGGCGGAGGCGGTGCGGGCGCTCGACCGGGAACCCGTCGGCCTGCTCCTCCTCGACCTCTACCTGCCCGACGGGCACGGCCTCCAGCTCGTACGTTCACTGCGCGGCGCCGGCCACACCGCCGACGTCATCGCCGTCACCTCGGCCCGCGACCTGGCCGTCGTACGCGAAGGCGTGTCCCTCGGCGTCGTCCAGTACGTCCTGAAGCCCTTCACCTTCGCCACCCTGCGCGACGCCCTCACCCGCTACGCCGAGTTCCGGGCGGCCGCCGGTGAGGCCAGCGGCCAGGACGAGGTGGACCGGGCCCTCGCCGCCCTGCGCACCCCCCAGCCCGCCGCCCTCCCCAAGGGGCTCAGCGCCCCGACGCTGGAGGCGGTGACCCGTACCCTGCGCGACTCACCGGACGGCATCACCGCGACCACGGCCGCCGCCGCGGTCGGGATCTCGCGGATCACCGCCCGCCGCTACCTGGAGCACCTGGTCGCGACGGGCCGCGCCGAGCGCAGTCCGCAGTACGGGCAGGTCGGCCGCCCGGAGCTGTACTACCGGTGGACCGCCATGCCCTGAACGACCGCACCGGTCCTCTTCGGGCGGGATCGTAGGACGTTCCTATGATTTGTGATCTTGGGGGAACACACCGTAGTCGCCGTGCCCCCGCCCTCCGTACGGTGTGCGCGTGCACCCCTCCCCGCCTTTCAACGCCCCCGCCGCGCGCCGTCTGCGCGAGGCCCTGGGAATGGCGCCCGGCCACGTCGCCTACGGGCTGCGTGCGCAGTACGGGCTGACCATCGGCCCCGACCTGGTCACCGCCTGGGAGCGCGGGCTGCGCGCACCCGGTTCGCAGGAGATCACCGCGCTCGCCGGAGTCCTGTGGTGTTCGGTCGGCGACCTGCTCGCCGCCCCCACCACGCTGCGCGAACACCGGATGGCGCGGGGCCTCGGGGTGCCCGACCTGGCACGGCTGGTGGGCCTGGACCAGGACGCCTACCAGCGGATGGAGGACGCGGGGCGCTGGCGCGGCAACGAACGGCAGTCGGCGGCGCTCGCCGAGGTGCTCGGCCTTTCGGCGGAGGAGTTCCTCACGGCGACGGGCCGTGACGAGGAGCTGGCGCAGGTGCTGCGCAGCGCGGTGACGACGCGCTGGCAGGCGTACGTACGCCCGACGGCGAAGCTGGTCCCTCTGGAGCGGAGGCAGGTGGAGGACGTGCTCCAGCGGCTGCACGCCGACTACCAGTCGCGGATGGTGGCGACGCTGAGCTGGGGCGGTGATTCGGGGGACGGTGCGGCGGGCCGGGAGTTCCTGGACGAGATCGTCAGCCGTTTCTGGCAGCTGACGCCCTGAGGGGCGGGTCGAACCGGAAGATCTGCGTCGTCGCGTCCGCCGCGCACTTCGTCTGCACCACCTCGGCCCAGAGCTCGTCCGACGGCCCCTCCTCGGCTCCGAGGCACAGACCGGTGTGCAGGGGCCGGATCCGGTAGCCCTCGACGGGGCTGCCGACCGGATCCAGCCGGAAGGTCTCCGCCCCGTCGCGCTTGCCGCAGTAGTCGTTCTCCAGCGAGGCCCCCGCGTGGCGGGCCGACCTCTGAACGCCCATGCAGCCCTCGCCGTACTCGGGGTGCAGGGTGGCGATGCGCCAGGTGGCGCCGGAGCGCGGCACGAGCGTGAAGCGCGGGGTCGCGCTCTCGCAGGGCCCCTGGAAGAGGTGCCCGGTGGATCCGGCCCGTTCGGTCAGACAGAGCGAGGACTTCCCGACCCGGACGATCCGCTCCCCCGCGGCCGGTGCGCCGTGCGCCCCGCCGCCGGCGCTGCCGCCCGACGCGTACAGCCCGGCCGCACCGCCGCCGCGATCAGCGCGAGCAGACCGCACCACCACCACGGCCGGGCACCGTCGCCGCACCCCGCCAGAACCCGCGCCCCCAGTCGCGCGCGCCCTTGCCGAGCGGGCCCTTGCCGTCCGCGCCCGCCGGTCCCGCCACTCCCCCGCCGTGCACGCCCTTGAGGC
>RHMC01000375.1 GCA_003719395.1 Streptomyces altiplanensis | reverse complement strand
CGAACGCGACGAGCAGGCCGTCACCGTCTGGAAGGAGGCGACTTGGGCGGAGGTAAAAGGGCCCGGGCGGCCTGCGGGGGATACATCTGCTTCGAAGACGAAGCAGGGTTCACCCGGAAGCCGCCCCGGGGACGCACCTGGGGCCGACGCGGCCACACCCCCATCGTGACCGTCAGCGGGCGCCGCTCGGGACGCCTGTCGGTGGCCGGACTGATCGCGATACGGCCCGGCTCCCGCACCCGGCTGTGCCACCGCCTGCGCACCCACCGGGCGGGCAAGAGCACGCGCCGCAGCATGGGCGAGCGTGACTTCATCGCGCTCATCGACGGCGTCCACCAGCTCGTCAAGGCGCCCATCGTGCTGGTCTGGGACCGGCTGAACACCCACGTCTCCCACGCCATGCGTGAGCTGATCGCCGAGCGCGAGTGGCTGACGGTGTTCCTCCTGCCCGCCTACTCACCCGACCTCAACCCCGTCGAGTGGGTATGGGCGCACGTCAAACGCAGCCTGGCCAACCTCGCCATCGTCGCCCTCGACCGGCTCGAAGCCCTCGTACGCAACCGGCTCAAGCGCCTTCAGTACCGGCCCGGCACCCTCGACGGCTTCATAGCGGGAACCGGCCTGACCTTTGACGAACCAGCCTCACCCTGACAAGCCGAAGTCAGTAATGCTGTCATGGGTGGAGAGTATGCAACGGACTTCGGGGGTCGGGGGTCCCGCAATATGAACGCGTCACGGTAGGCATGTCACGAGCGGCCGCCCCCGAACCGGCACACGGTTCGGAGGCCGTCACTGCGGACGTTGTCCGCATTTCCGCGCCGCGGCGGTCGAGTTCGAGGTAGCCCAGCTCGTCGATTTCGAGCAGGTCGTCCCGTCCGTAGCGGGCGATGGTCTTGCCCAGCTGCTTGTCGTCGGCCGCTTCGACGAGCTCGTTCACCAGGGACCTCCACAGTCAGCTCAGCGGCCCGTCGTCCGCAGGGACGACGGGCCCGGTCAGTCATCGAGGGCTCTTGCTCTGGGACCAGACTCGCTGAATCGTTTGGTAGTCGATCACGGTTATGTTCTCCTGTTGGAGAACCTCACCAGCCTGCGGCGATGTCAGAAACTCGTAGTCCGTCCGGCGCACAGGCCAGCCACCGTCGACGGCTTGCGACTCCTTGTCGCCCAGACTGGGATGCACCGCCCATTCATTGAGCCCGGCAGGCAGGTCACGCAGCATCTGAGCGTATCGGGCCGCCTTGCCTTCAATGTCAAGGGAGAAGCTGTCCAGAAAGTCGTTGTCAGTGACCGGCAGTCCGCGTCTCCGCATCGCCTGGCGCCCGGGTTCGAGCCAGACCCGGACCGCGAGGCCGTACTCCGCTGCCAGCACCACGGTCAGGTCAAGGATGTCGTCGCGGCCGCCATCAGCCAGGCAATGGAAGTCCAGATGGGTCGGCGTGAGCCCAGCGTCGGCGACGGCATCGATCTGGGCGCGGAACTCGAGTTCGATCTCATCGAGCCGAGCCTGGGCGAGCAAGGCCGCCCGGCCGACAGGTGTGGGCGAGAACAATTCGCCTGCAGGGTCCAGCAGTGAGGGAACTCGTTCTTTGGCGATCAGCGGCCCCCACGGAATGTCGGGCATCTCGCATACCAGCGTGAGGTGGATGCCGAACGGGATCTGCGGCCGTCGGCTGAGAAGTTCCATGGCCTGCGGCGCCCCAGGACACGGGACCATCAGGCTGCACGAACTGGCGATGCCATCCTCGACCGACTCGATCACCGCGGCGTTGATCGCTGGATACATCCCGAAGTCATCGCAGTTGACGATCAGCAGCCGAGCATCAGGCGGATACCCCAGTAACTCACTCGACTGCTCCGAAGACACGATGGTTGCGGGAACGCTGACTTCATCCATGCCCGCAGTGTGAGACCTGGCCCGGACCTCCGCACGGCAATTTGACGCTGCGGAGCGGCAACGCTGTCATTTCTCGGGTTCTGGCTCACTTTCCGTGGACGACCACGCTGAGTGACGTTGTCGGCCGGGCGGGCCCTTGGGAAGCTGCCTGAAAATGATCCGTCCCCAGCGCCGTGCGGCTGATAGTTCAGCTCGTGGATGAAGTAGTGCTCCGGTTGGAGGAGTTACTGAGCGTTCTCAGCGCTGACGCTCCAGGGTGAGGACGGCTGCGGCAATTGACGACAGGCGGTTG
>RHMC01000374.1 GCA_003719395.1 Streptomyces altiplanensis | reverse complement strand
ACTCCGACGCCCGCTCCGTCCGCCCGGCCGAAACCGGCCGCCACCACCCCGGTCGCCATCCCCGTGTACCGGAAGGCCACCCGCAAGGAGCCCGACACCGGACCGTCCCTGGTCTCCCTCACCCTCCTGGTCACGGCCCCCGCGGTATTCGCCGCCGCCGTACTGCGCCCCCGCTCCCGCTAGCCGACGGAGAACCCCATGTCGGAATGGCTCGTTCTGAGCATCGCGATGGCGGCCGCCTGCGCGGTCGTCCTCACCATCACGGTCATCAACAACCGCCGCGTCGGCGATGACGACGACCCGTCCCAGACGCCCGACGTCATCGAGTACATGACGATGATGATCGGCGTGGTCTACGCGATCGTTCTGGGCCTCGCCATCGCCGGCGTCTGGGAGGGCCGCAGCGCCGCCCAGGAGTCGGTACGCCAGGAGGCCCAGGCCCTGCACGAGATCAGCGCACGCTCGGAGGTCTACCCCGCCGAGGTCCGCGACCGCATCCGCGACGACGTCGACACGTACGTCACGTACGTCGTCCACACCGAATGGCGCCACATGGCCGACCACGGCAGCCTCTCGGAGCGCGGCACCGAACTCCTCGACCAGGTGCGCCGTGACGTCACCGACTACGTGCCGAAGACCGACCACGAGGGCCAGGCCTACCAGCCCCTGGTCGACCAGGTGGCCGCGGTCGACGACGCCAGGAGCGTCCGGGGACAGGGCGCGGAGGCCACCATGCCCGGCGTGGTCTGGTTCGGTCTGATCATCGGAGCCCTGGTGGCGGTCGGCCTGATCTTCACCCTCCAGATCCGCCGCACCCCGCGCGAACTCCTCCTGGCCGGCCTCTACAGCGCCCTGATCGCCTTCCTGCTCTTCCTCATCTGGGACTTCGACGCCCCCTTCGGCCGCGGCCTCTCGGCCACCGCCTCACCGCTCCTCGACCTGCTCCCGAACGCGTCCGGGTGACCCCGCCGGCGTGACACCGTACGACCGCCGCACCGACGGCGACCGCGCCCTCAGTTCGCCCGCCACGTCGCGTCGGCGGATTCCAGGAAGGCGGCGAAGGACTTCCACTGGGCCCAGGCGAACATGACCGTGTGCGGGTTTCCCGCGATCTGCCCGGCCGGCCGGGAGGCGGAGCCTCGCAGCCGGCCGGGGGCGGCATCCGTCGCGAGGAAGACGTAACCGTTCACGAGGAGCCTCGGTTCCCTGCTGAGGATCTTCACCACGTCGGCGAGCGCCACCGTGGCGTCCTTGTGCCCGCCGAGCTTCCCCAGGCGGCTGCGCCGGATCTCGACACGGTCCTGGTGGAGTGTCGCCGTGGCCGTGTGGCCCTTGAACGTCAGGGGCTGCCAGGGCGGCGGTCGCAGGGCCGGATCTTCGCTGAAGCGGGGCACCGCCCCAGTGTGACGGATCCCGGCAGTACGCCGGCCGGTCTGCCCCGATGCCCCATTTGCGCGACTGTGATCGCGCGCCGCCACCGTCGCTCCTAGCGTGTGGGGTATCGAGGAGCATTTCCTGCCATGTGTGGATAAAGATTCCGCCGCTGCCCCTCGAGGACCCGGAGGATTGTCCATGCGCGCGATACGTCTCGCATCGGCCGCCGCGCTCGGCCTCGCCGCTCTCTCGTTCACCACCCCGGCCGCCACGGCCGTGGACGGCAAGGCGCCCGTGGTGTCCGGCACCGCCACCCCTTCCACCATCGCCCCGGGCGCCAGGTCACTCTGGCCGGTCACGGCCTGCAACGGTGACGCGATCGCGTCTTCAGCGGTGTTCGACCCCACCAGGATCCCCATGGGAGGAACGGCGACAGCCACGGTCGACTGGGACGCCAGACGCGGTGCCGTCTACCTCGTGACGTACGCCTGCAACGGCGAGACGGACACGTCGGACCTCACCATCACCGGCGGCTCCAGCCCGACGGCCAGCCCCACCCGCACGCCCACCAGCACGCCCACCACCGCCATGCCCACCAGCGTGACCACCACCCCGGCCGGCCCGGCCAGGGGCGGTGTGGGCGGCAGCGTCGGCGGGATGAACGCGGGGGAGATCGCCGCGGGCGCCACGCTGGTCGCCGCGGCCGTGGGCGGCGCGGTCTTCGTGCTGCGCCGCCGCGAGCAGCAGCAACAACCGACAGCACTGACCGCCGGCCGTGCGGCAGCAGGCCGCCCCCACGCGCGTCGCGCGCTCG
>RHMC01000373.1 GCA_003719395.1 Streptomyces altiplanensis | reverse complement strand
CGCAACGCCGCGGCTACAATCCGCGGTCTCCCCGCCTCCCTCCGTGGACGCCGCCGCCCGGACGGAAACCGGCCGGCCCACGTCGCGATCCCCCCCGGAGGCAACACCGTGTCCGCGCCCAGTCCCAGCCATGCCCCCACCCCCGAGACCAGGCCCGCGCCCGAGCCCGGGTCCGGTTCCGGCACCGGCCCCGGCACCGATCCACTGAGCCGCGAGCGTGCCCACCTCACCGCCTCGCGCGCCGCGCTGCGCGCCATGCGCGAGGACGCCGAGGCCCTCGACATCCGCGACGTCACCGCCAACTGGGTGAACGCCGCCGTCCTCGGGGCCCAGATCGACGAACGCATCAAGTCGCTGGCCGACCTCTCCCACACCCCGCTCTTCTTCGGCCGCCTCGACTACCTCCACGCGGTCGGCGCGGACCGGGCCGAGGGCGCGGAGGGCGAGCGCTTCTACATCGGCCGGCGCCACGTCCACGACGCGGACGGCGACCCGATGGTCATCGACTGGCGCGCGCCCGTCTCCCAGCCCTTCTACCGCGCGTCCCGGAAGGACCCGCTGGACGTCGGGCTGCGCCGCCGCTTCGGTTACACGGGCGGCGAGCTCACGGCGTACGAGGACGAGCACCTCTGCGACCCGGCGGAGTCCGGGGAGCGGACCAGCAAGCTGCTCCAGGCGGAGATCGAGCGCCCGCGCGTCGGCCCGATGCGGGACATCGTGGCGACGATCCAGCCCGAGCAGGACGAGATCGTACGGTCGGGCCTGTCCGGCAGCGTCTGCGTGCAGGGAGGGCCGGGGACCGGGAAGACGGCGGTGGGCCTGCACCGGGTCGCGTACCTCCTCTACGCGCACCGCGAGCGGCTGGCCAGGACCGGCACGCTGGTCATCGGCCCGAACAAGTCCTTCCTCCACTACATCGAGCAGGTCCTGCCCGCGCTGGGCGAGCTGGAGGTCAAGCAGGCCACGGTCGACGACCTGGTGGCGCCGCACGCCGAGGTGCGCGGCGCGGACGGGGCGGACGCCGCGGTGATCAAGGGCGACGCGCGGATGGCGGAGGTCCTGCGGCTGGGCGCTGCGCTCGCACGTCACCGTTCCCGCCGAGCCGGTGGTCGTGGTGCGCGGCTCGCGCCGCTGGCGGGTCCCGGCGTACGAACTGGAAGAGATCGTGACCGAGCTGCTGGCCCGGGACATCCGCTACGGCGTCGCGCACGACGCGCTGCCGCAGCGCATCGCCCACGCGGTGCTCGTACGGATGGAGGAGGCGGGCGAGGCCCCCGACGACCGGGTGCAGGACACGGTGGCCCGCAACCCGGCGGTGAAGGCGGCCGTCAAGGCGGTCTGGCCGGCGGTGGACCCGGCGAAGCTGGTCCTGCGGCTGCTGTCGGACGCGGAGTTCCTGGCGGAGCACGCCGAAGGGCTGCTGAGCGCCGACGAGCAGAAGACGGTCCTGTGGCCGAAGCCGCCGAGGAGCGTGAAGTCGGCGAAGTGGTCGGCGGCGGACGCGGTGCTCATCGACGAGGTGAGCGACCTGGTCTCGCGTACGCACTCGCTCGGCCATGTCGTACTCGACGAGGCGCAGGACCTGTCGCCGATGCAGTACCGCGCGGTGGGCCGCCGCTGCACGACGGGCTCGGCGACGGTACTGGGCGACCTGGCGCAGGGCACGACGCCGTGGGCCACCGCGAGCTGGGCCGAGGCGCTGCGGCACCTGGGCAAGCCGGACGCGGCGGTCGAGGAACTGACGGCGGGCTTCCGGGTGCCGCGCGACGTCATCGCGTACGCGTCGCGGCTGCTGCCGTCGATCTCGCCGGGGCTGGCGCCGGTGTCGTCCGTGCGGGAGAGCCCCGGCTCGCTGTCGGTGCGGCGGGTGGAGTCCGGTGCGACGGTGTCCGAGGCGGTGGTGTCGGCCTGCGCCGAGGCGCTGCGCCACGAGGGCTCGACGGGGCTGATCGCGGCGGACGCGCGCATCCCGGAGCTGGCGGCGCCCTTGCCGCGGCGGGCCACGCGTACCTCTCCCCCGGCGAGGAGACAACGGCGCAGGCTCGGCTGACGCTGGTGCCGGCGTCGCTGGCGAAGGGCCTGGAGTACGACTACGTGGTGCTGGACGAGCCGGCGGCGGTGGTGGAGGGCGAGCCGGACGAGCGGACGGGGCTGCGGCGGCTGTACGTGGCCCTGACCAAGGGCGCCTTCTATTTCCACTTCCGCTCCAAGGAGGACATGGCCCGGGG
>RHMC01000372.1 GCA_003719395.1 Streptomyces altiplanensis | reverse complement strand
TCCGGCTCAAGGCGTTGCCCGACGGCTTCCGGGCCGAGTTCATCGAGACGGCAGAACGTGGTCGGACGGGGCGCGGCGAAGACAGCGTGGAGCATGTCGAGGTCTTTCGGACGGGCAGTACAGGAAGAAATCCCATCCTGGAAGCCTCCACGCCCACCCGCCGACACCCCCGACTGCGAAGAGCCGATGAACGTCGCCGATCAGTAAACCTGGACGTACTGGTTGAGGACGTTGTCCGAAGGCGGCGGATGGCTCTTGGTGGTGTCGTCGGGGTGCGCCCAACGCGGCAGATGTGTCGCAGGCGTGGGCCCCCTTGGATGTACCGAGGTAACGATCACTCCGCTGATCCGGGGTTTTTGCGCTGGTTGGCATTGAAGCGCGCTTTCTTCTGACGATTCCCGCATGTGTTCATGTCACACCATTTGCGAGTGCGGCTTTGGCTGGTGTCGAAGAAGGCGGCTTGGCAGGTGGGCGATGCGCACAAGGCCAATTTTCCGTCTCGTTCGCCCGCGATGATGCTGATCGCGTCGGCGGCGATCACGCTGAGGGCATCTTCCACGCAGGAAGCCGAGCTGAGCCGCCATCGCCGCTTGCCCTCGGGCGTCAAGACAGCCGCGGCCCGACCTTGAGCGCTGCAGTCATTGATGACCTGGACAGCGGATGCAGGGAGAGCGTCCTGGATCGCGGCCGCTGTCGCGGCGGCGTGAATCGACTCCCTCAGTTCCCGGGCGAGGTCGAGCTGGGCAACGGTGCAGGAGTCCACGGCGAGGCCGTTCACTGCCAGCCAGTCGACGAGCCGGTGCGGCGTGGGAATGCGCTCCACAGCGTCGCCATGACGTTCCGACAGGGTCCCCGTGAAGCTGGTCGCCAGCACGTTGCCGAGGCGGAAGTCAGGGAACCGAGCGCGCATGGAACCACCTTAGCGGGTTGCAGCGTGGCGTAGAGAACTGCTAGAACCGTCTTAGCCGGTTCGCGATAGGTCGTAACCGGTTCCACGACGGCCAGGAGGACTCATGCCCCGTCCCACCAGCGACGTGCAAGCATGTGAAGCCCACGCAACTGACGCCGATCTCGACGATCTGCGCGCGCGACTTGCCGCGGCGCGACTGCCGGAGGCTGAGACGGTCTATCGCGCCGCGCCGGACCCTCGCCGATGGGAACAGGGCGTTCCTCTCGCCGACCTCGTCGATGTCGTGAACTACTGGCGCACCGGGTACAACTGGCGGTCGTTCGAAGCACGCCTTAACCGGATTGGCCAGTTCCGCACGACCATTGATGATCTGGGAATCCACTTCCTGCACCACCGATCCGCGCGCGCAGATGCCACTCCTCTGATCTTGACGCACGGGTGGCCGGGCAGTATCGCCGAGTTCATCGATGTGGTAGACGAGCTGGCAGATCCGAAAGATGCGGACGCGCCGGCGTTCCATGTCGTGGTCCCGTCGTTGCCAGGCTTTGGCTACAGCGACAAGCCGGCCACCACCGGGTGGGGAATCGAAAAGATCGCGGCCGCATGGGTGGAGCTGATGGGAAGGCTCGGCTACAGCAAGTTCGCAGCCCACGGCGGCGACTGGGGAGGTGTGATCACCACCGTTCTCGGCGGCAGGTTCCCGACGCACGTTCTCGGCATCCACACACTGACCCCGCAGGCACCGCCCGGGTTGACAACGGACGGGCTGACGGCGGCCGAGCGCAAATGGACCGAGGAAACCCGCGATTTCTGGGACGGCCCCCGCGCGGCGTACGCGAAACAGCAGGCGATCCGACCGCAGACCATCGGCTACTCGCTCGTCGACTCACCGGTCGGGCTTCTCGCCTGGATCCTTGACAAGTTCGCCGAGTGGACGGATACCGAAGACAGCCCGTTCGAGACGATTTCCATGGACCGCATTCTTGACAACGTCACCCTGTATTGGCTGACGCGGGCCGGAGCATCGTCGGCCCGCATTTACTACGAAAGCCACGACTCGCTCGATCCCGAACTTCGGGTCGATGTCCCGTCGGCACTCAGTGTGTATCCCCGCGACATCGAGAAGTGCCCGCGCGCCTGGGCGCAGGAGCGGTACCGAAAGATCGTCCGATGGAGGTCGCCCGAAACCGGGGGGCATTTCCCGTCGCTGGAGGTTCCCGAGTATTTCGTCAAAGATCTGCAAGAGGGCCTCGCGGCAGTGCTGGCCGCTCATCGGTGAACGCGGCTCGGCGACCCGGCACTCGATCACCGCCTGATCCGGCTCAAGGCGTTGCCCGACGGCTTCCGGGC
>RHMC01000371.1 GCA_003719395.1 Streptomyces altiplanensis | reverse complement strand
GGCGCCGGGCGGCCGGTCCGGGGACATGGCGCTGGCCGGCCGGAGGGGCCGTTGGCGCGCGCGGTACGGCGGTGTGTGGTGCTGCGCTGCTGAGGAGGCCCGCGCCTGCGCGCCGCCGCGCCATCGCGCCCGTGCGCACCGCGCCACGCGCCACCGCCTCGCTCCAGCGCTGAACCCCCTCGACCGTAAGGACGTTCGCCATGCCCGTCGATCCGTACGCCGCCCTGAACGCCATGCTGCGCGCCGAAGTCGCCCGCTCGTCCGACCCGTCCGCCGTGGACCCGTCCCTGGAGCGGCACGAGCCGCAGCAGTCCGACAGGGGCGGCGAAGGCGGTAGCGAAGAGGGCCCGGCGGCCGGGTGCCGCCCCTGACGGCCTCTCCCCGGCCGGAGAAGCCGGTGGCGGGCCCGCCCCGGCACCGCCGGCCCGGCCGGACGCCGGCGGGTCGCCCGGCTCATCGCCACCGGCGAGGTGCTGGAGACCTTCGCGCCCGGCCTCCCGCCGCACGAGTCCGGCCCGCGGCGGAGCACCCGGGACACCCGGGACACAAGGCGTGGCGCTCCCGGCCCGGTCCGGGAGCGCCACCGCCTTTCCCGGGCGCCTGAGCTGCTGTTACGCCCGACAGGAGCCCCGCACGAGCCCGGAGTAGGGTAATGCGTAGGCAAAGCAGCCGGCCGCTTTGTGTGCTTTCGGCCGCCGCCCGGAAGTCCCTCCTTGCCGTGGCCGGGCAGCAGACCGGGAGGCAGAGCATGAGTACGCGCCGCACCACGCTGCCGGGCGTCGGCACGCAGTACGACTTCGTCACCGACAGCGGTCAGCACATCTCCGTCGTCGCGCACAAGGACGGGCGGCGCTTCCTCGGCTTCTACGACCGCGACGATCCCGACGCGTGCCTGCTCTCCGTACCCCTGACGCCCGACGAGGCCACGGCCCTCTCCCATCTCATCGACGCGGAGCCCGTCGACGCCGTACGCGCGGACGGGGTCGACCTCGTCACCGAGCACATCCCCGTGACCGGCAGGTCGCCGTACGTCGGACGGCCGCTCGGCGACACCCGGGCACGCACCCGCACCGGTGCTTCGGTCGTCGCCGTACTCCGGCGGACCGCCGTGACGCCGTCGCCCGGGCCGGACTTCCGGCTGAGCGTCGGGGACACGCTGGTCGCCGTCGGCACGCGCGAGGGCGACGACGCGCTCGCCGATCATCGCGGGGGGCTGAACCGTGCACAACACCGCCGCCCTGCTGATCGAACTCGGCACGCTCATCCTCGCGCTCGGCGTCATCGGCAGACTGGCGGAACGGGTCGGCCTCTCCCCCATCCCGCTCTACCTGCTGGCCGGGCTCGCCTTCGGGCACGGCGGGCTGCTGCCGCTCGACGCCAGCGAGGACTTCGTGGCCGTCGGCGCCGACATCGGCGTCATCCTGCTGCTGCTCCTGCTCGGGCTGGAGTACAGCGCGTCCGAGCTGGTCACCAGCCTCAGGACCCAGTATCCGTCGGGGGCCGTGGACTTCGTCCTCAACGCGACACCGGGCGCCGCCGCCGCGCTCCTCCTCGGGTGGGGGCCGGTAGCCGCCGTCGCGCTCGCGGGCATCACCTGGATCTCGTCGTCGGGGGTCATCGCCAAGGTCCTCACCGACCTGAGCCGTCTCGGCAACCGCGAGACCCCGGCCGTGCTCGGCATCCTGGTGATCGAAGACCTGTCGATGGCGGTCTACCTGCCGCTGCTGACCGCGCTGCTCGCGGGCGTCGGCCTGGCGGGCGGCAGCGTGGCGCTGGTGATCGCGCTCGGCACGGTCGGGATCGTCCTGTACGTCGCGCTGCGCCACGGGCGCCTCATCAGCCGGGCCGTGTCGTCCGACAACCCCGAGATGCTGCTGCTCGTCGTACTCGGACTGACGGTGCTGGTGGCCGGTGTCGCGCAGCAGCTCCAGGTCTCGGCGGCGGTCGGCGCGTTCCTGGTCGGCATCGCGCTGTCGGGGGACGTCGCGGAGGGCGCGCGCACGCTTCTCGCACCCCTGCGGGACCTCTTCGCCGCCGTCTTCTTCGTCTTCTTCGGCCTGTCGACCGATCCGGCGGACATCCCGCCGGTGCTGCTGCCCGCGCTGCTGCTGGCCGTCGTGACGGCGTTCACGAAGATCCTCACCGGCTGGTACGCCGCCCGGCGGGCCGGCATCGGCACGCGGGGCCGGCTGCGGGCGGGCGGGGCGCTGGTGGCGCGGGGCGAGTTCTCGATCGTGATCGCCGGCCTGGCGGTGGCGACGGAGCCCCCCTCGGGGCCGATCGCGACGCGTACGTCCAGATCCTGGTCCTCCTGGGCCCCCCTGGCGGCGCGCTGGACCGAGCCACTGGTCTCGCGGATGCGGCGGG
>RHMC01000370.1 GCA_003719395.1 Streptomyces altiplanensis | reverse complement strand
CTCGGGGCCCGGGGTGCCGGGCGCGCCGTCGGGGCGCGGCGGTACGGGCGGCATGACGGCGGTGGGGTCGGCGGCGCCGTACTGGGGCCGGGGTGCGCCGGTCGACGGCAGGACACTGGTCGCGTGCGGCCGGTCGTACGACCCGGCGTTGCTCGGCAGCACCTGGGTCGGGTCGGCGGCGCCGGGAGTCCCGGGGACGGCGCGGGGGCCGGGTCGGCGCGAGCAGCGCGCCGACGCCCATGGCCGCCTCGACCTGCGCGGACGTCGAGTGCACGCCGACGCCGACCGCGACGGTGCGCAGGGCGCGGGCGAGGTTCTCGGCGCTGGGCCGCTCGTCCGGTTCCTTGCGCAGGCAGCGCTCTATGACCGTCCACAGCGGTTCGGGGACGGTGGTGGGGCGGCGGGGCTCCTCGCTCAGATGGCGGTGGAGCACCTCCAGTGCCGTACCGCCCGCGAACGGCGGACGCCCCGTGACCAGCTCGTACAGCAGGATGCCGGCGCCGTAGATGTCGACGGCGGACGTCTGCGGACGGCCCTCGGCCGACTCCGGGGCGACGTACGCCGGCGTACCGACGAATTCATGCGTCCTCGTGAGTCCCGGGGAGTCCGCGAGGCGCGCGATGCCGAAGTCGGTGAGCATCGGGTGCATCTGGCCGTCGCGCTCGTCGAGCAGGACGTTCGCGGGCTTGAGGTCGCGGTGGACGACGCCGTCGGCGTGGCTGGCGGCGAGCGCGTCCGCGATCTGCGCGGTGAGCAAGGACGCGGCCACCGGCGAGAACGGGCCGTTCTCCCGGAGATAGCGATGCAGGTCGGGGCCGTCGACGAGGTCCATCACCAGAGCGAGCAGATCGCCCTCGACGACAAGGTCGCGGGTCCGCACGATGTTGGGGTGCGTGAGGCGCAGCAGCACGGACCGCTCGCGCAGGAAGCGCATCACCACATCCGCGTCGTTCGCGAGCTCCTCCTTGAGGACCTTGATCGCGACGGTCTCACCGGGCTGACCGGCCACGGCCGCCTCGGCGCCCGCGGTCTCACGCTGGCGGGCTCGCCAGACGGTGCCCGTGGCGCCGCGCCCGAGCGGCTCCTCGAGCAGGTATTTGCTGCCTACCGGCCGCACGTATGTGCTCCTCGCTGCTCGTGGTCTCACGTCGTCCCGGGCGTTCGGGCCCGTGCTCCCGACCCACTGTAATGCCGCCCGCCTGCCTCCGAACGGGGCACGGCCGGGCCGTGTTCGCAGGGAAGACGCCCGTACCGCACGGATGGTTGCCGAACTCACGTGCCACACCCGTCACTGACGGTCCCAAGCCGGCACTTTTACGTCCACAGTCGACCATTCAAGATCACTTGGAGGTGGGCGACGGGCATGTTGTCAGTGGCAGGTGCGAGGATGCCTGCAGCACGGACTGTGGGGTCGGGAGCCTCGCGCCACGTGCCGACCTGTACCGGACGACGCGTCCGTGCCGGGTGGGGGGAATCACAGGGCGGCACCCCTGCCGGGCACTTCGCGCAGAAGGGACCGCTGACGCGATGCAGATCCGGCTGACCGTCCTCGCGCCGCGCAGCGGCCAGAGCCCGCACGGCGCGCACGCCGGCGCCCAGGACCTCCAGGGTGCCCCGGCCACCGGGCGCGCCTGCGACGTGCTCGTCTCCGCCCCCGCCGGGACCGCGCTGGCCGCGGTCGCCTCCGGCCTGGCCGCGGCCGTCTCCGGTCCCGGTTCCGGCCCCGAGAGCACCGGCGCCGTGGTGGTCTACGCGGGGCGGGAGCGGCTCGACACGCAGCGCTGCGCGCTCGGCGAGCCGCCGCTGGTCGACGGGGCGGTGCTGTCCCTCTACACACCGGCGCCCGGGGCCGACGCCCTCCCCGACCGGACACCGGACTCCCCGGCCCGGCTGCACATCGTGGCGGGCCCGGACGCCGGAGGCGTCCACCTCCTGCACAGCGGCCGGATCCACATCGGCCGCTCCGCGGACGCGGACGTGCCGCTGGACGACCCGGACGTGTCACGGCTGCACTGCGCGGTGACCCTGGCGGAGGACGGCCGGGTCACGGTGGCGGACCTGGGCTCCACCAACGGCACCCTGCTGAACGGCGAGGAACTCACCGGCCACCCGGTCCCGCTCCCCGCGGGCGCGCTGCTGCGCATCGGGCGAGTCGGCCCTGCGCCTGGCCCCCGGCGGCCGCCCCCCGTCCCTCCCGACCACCCCGGACGGCGAGGGCCACCTCCGTGTGACCCGCACCCCGGACGCCCCGGACCGCGGCACACCCCCCTCACAGGGGCCGACGCCGGAGCAGCACCGCCCGGGTGCCGCGCCCAGCGCGCCGACGGCCTACGCGACCGGCACGGGCCGCGCCGCCGCGGCCCCCGGCCGGCCGCCG
>RHMC01000369.1 GCA_003719395.1 Streptomyces altiplanensis | reverse complement strand
CCCGACACGCCCAACGCCCGCAGCGCGGCACTGTGGGGCGCCACCCGCTCCCTGGCCAACGAAATCCCCCACCTGGCCATCCGGCGCATCTCCCTGGACACCGGGCCCGACACCCAGGACGACGCCCGGCGCCTGGCAGCCGAACTGCTCCACCCCACCGACGAAGACGAAGTCGTCCTGACCCGCGGCGGACGCTTCGACCCGCGCACCGTCGCCGACGACCGGCCACCCACCCCCACGGCCAAGGCACTTCCACCGGCCCCGTGCCGTTCACCGTGCGCCTGCACGACGCCGGCCTCCACCCCCGGCTCACCTGGGTCCCCGACCACCCGCAGCAGCCCGCCGACGACGAGGTCACCATCGCCGTCGAAGCGGCCGCCCTCAACTACCATCGACGTCATGCTCGCCGTCGTCTCCTCCCACCAGGAGCAGAGACCCCCCTGCCGGACGGGCCGGCCCTGGGACTGGAATGCGCCGGCACGGTCACCGCCGTCGGCAGCACCGTCACCCACCTCGCACCCGGCGACCGCGTCTACGCGCTCGCCCCCCGCAGCCTCAGCTCCCACGTGAACGTTCACGCCCGCCTCGTCGGCACGATCCCCGACGGCATGACGTCCACCGAAGCCGCCACCCTGCCCGTGGTCTACTTCACCGACCACCACGCTCTCGACCGCCTCGCCCGCCTCCAGGCAGGCGAAACCGTCCTCATCCACGGCGCCGCCGGCGGCATCGGCCTGGCCGCCCTCCAACTCGCCCAGACACGAGGCGCCACCGTCATTGCCACCGCCGGTACCCCCGCCAAACGCGACCTGCTGTGCATGCTCGGCGTCACCCACGTCCTGGACTCCCGCACCCTCGACTTCGCCGAGCGCGTGACCGACCTCACCGCCGGCCAAGGTGTCGACGTCGTTCTCAACTCCCTGGCGGGCGAAGCCATCAGCCGCAGCCTGGAACTCCTGCGCCCAGGCGGCCGATTCCTCGAACTCGGCAAACGCGACATCTACGCCTCCACCCCCCTGGCCCTGCGACCCTTCGGCAACAACATCGCCTTCTTCGGCGTCGACGCCCACCAACTCATCTCCAGCCGCCTGCCCCAGGCCGGCACCTGCTTCGACGAGATGGCACAACTGATCACCGCCGGCACCTACCGGCCGCTGCTCCACCAGGCCTATCCGGCCGCCCGGATCGGCGAGGCACTGCGCACCCTGCAACGCTCCCGCCACCTCGGGCAAGGTCGTCGTCACCTTCGAAGAGCCGCCACCCCTGACCAGCACCCACCCGCCCCTACCACTCTCCCCGCACGCCACTTACCTCATCACCGGCGCGCTCAGCGGCCTGGGAGCAGCCCTCGCCCACCGCCTCGTCGACCACGGCGCCCCGTCACCTCGCCCTCCTGGGCCGCCGAGGCGCCGACACCCCCGGCGCCGCCGACCTCATCCACGCCCTGCGCCGACCGTGGCACCACCGCCACAGTCCACTCCGCCGACGTCACCCACGAGGCCGACCTGCGACACGTCCTGAAAACCATCGACACGGGCGACCACCCGCTGCGCGGCGTCATCCACGCCGCGATGGTCCTGGACGACGCTCCGCTCGCCGAACTCACCGACGCGCGCATCCGCACCGCCCTGGAGCCCAAGATGCTCGGCGCAGCCCACCTGGACGCCCTCACCCGCGACCACGACCTGGACTTCTTCGCGACCTGCTCCTCGGTCACTGCCTGGTTCGGCAACGCCTACCAAGCCAACTACACCGCCGCCAACGGCTACCTCGAAGCGCTCACCCGCAACCGCCGCCACACCGCACGACCCGGCACGACCGTGGCCTGGGGCGCCATCGGCGACACCGGTTACGCCGCCCGCCACGGCATCACCGAGATGCTCACCCGCCTCGGCCTGGACAGCCTCACCCCCGCAGAAGCCTGCACCGCCCTCGAAGACGCCATCGCCCAAGACACCGACGTCAGCCGCCGCGCGCCAGGATCGACTGGGCCCGCATCCGCAGCATGATGCCGGCCGTCCAGACCCCCCCGCCTGGCCGGCCTTGTCCCCCGCCCACACCCCCCACAACGACGGCCCCCGACCACCTCCGCCACCGCCTGGCCACCGCCGCCCCGGACGAGGCCCTCGCCCTGGCAGCCGACGCCATCACCCAGGTCCTCGCCGAGATCCTGCAAACCGATCCCGCCCGCCTCGACCGTGACCGCCGCCTGGACCAGCTGGGCCTGGACTCCCTCATGGCCGTCGAAGCCGTCACAGCCGCCCGTGTCGTCGGCTGTGAACTGCCCACCCTGGAATTCCTCAACGCCCAGGGCATCACCGACCTCGCCAGGCGCGCCCTCATCCGCCTCAACTACCAGGCACCCACCCCCACCCACTGAACC
>RHMC01000368.1 GCA_003719395.1 Streptomyces altiplanensis | reverse complement strand
CGCACCCTCCCCGTCCGCGCTCCCGCCGTCCCCGGCTTCGACGGGCAGGCCCGTGATGTCGCAGAAGCCGGTTTCCGTGACCTTCCCGGTGCACTCGGGGTGCGGACACGCCCTCACGGACCCTCCTCCGGCCCGGTCCCGGTCTCCGTCCCCGGGTGTGCTTCGAGCGCCGTGCGGGCCTCCCGTAGGAACCGGACGACCGCCGCCTCCGCCACCGCCGGCTCGCACGGTCCGCCGGTCAGCAGCCGCTGCGCGTCCTGGTGCAGCGAGGCGGCGGCCTCGGTGATGCCGTGGGCGGCGAGGCGTGCCTGGTACCCGTCGAGGAGGCCCCGCAGCTCCTGGTGGCGGGCGAGCTGCCGGGTCAGCAGCCGGTGGACGGCCTCCGCCTCCAGCAGAGCGGTTTCCGCGGTCCTCTCTACGTACGACAGCTTGACGAGGAAGCCGGTGGCGCCCTGCTGGGGATCGGCTTCGAGGCGGGCCGCCTTGAGCTCCAGGTCCGGGGCGTACCGGGGAAGGCGCGGCAGCGGACTGACGCAGCTCGCCGCGCGCCGGCGCAGGTCCCGGGCGTCCTCTTCCGTACGGGCGAGAACGTCGATCCGGCGGCCGATGCGCTCCAGCCAGCGCCGGGAGCACGCCGGATGAGGAGGAGTTCGTGCGTACGGCGCAGGGCGGGCGAGTCGAGCTGCCGGAAGACGAGCAGCAGCCGTTCCGCCGTGCCGTACCAGCGTGTGCAGCAGCTCCACGGTCTCCACCGGCCGGGCGGCCTCGTCCACGCCGCGGACCACGGTGGTCAGCGCCAGGGCGTCGGCCGCGACGCGGGCGGACGGGGGGAGGGGGCCGGGGCCGTCGAGGCCCATGCCCTCGGCGATCTCCTCGGCGACCTGCGCGGGGGTCTTGTCGCTGACGACGAGGGCCAGGTCGATGCTGCCGGCGCGCGGGGCCGGGCCGGTGTCGTCGTGGCCGTACGTCGCGGAGGAGGTGCGGGGAGACCGCTCGCGGTCGGCGAGGGTGAGGGTGGTGCGCAGGGCGAGGTCGGCCTCCGCGTCCTCGTGCCGTACGAACGTGCTCTCCACGTCGGCCATGTCGTCCTCGCCCGCCAGCCAGCGGGTGAGCCAGCGCGCGAATCCGCGGTCGGGGGCGAGGGGGGCGGAGGCGGGGTCGGCGGGATCGGCGATGAGGGGGTCGGGGACCGGGCGCCGGCCGCCGATGTAGCGCTCGGGCTCGGCCTCGCGCACCCGTTTGAGGTGCTTGACGATCGTGCCGGTCGGGATCATGTAGCCGTGCCGGTGGTGCGCGCCCTCGCGCTCCGATTCGAGCTTGCTGACGACGATCCCGATGACGTGACCGGTGCGGTTGTCGACCACTCCGGCGCCGCTGAAGCGCCGGAGGATGGTGTCGGCCTCGGTGACCGGATCGATCTGCACCCACTCGTCGCCGGGTCCTCCCGGCCCCTTGATGAGTGCCTCGGCCCACTTGCCGCCCGTGAGGCGGGAGGGGTAGCCGGCGAAATGGACGCGGTGGTTCCAGAGGGTGGGCAGCCGGTGGAGGGTGGCGTACGAGGCGGCGGGGGGCGGCCCGGCGAGCTGGAGGAGGGCGAGATCGCCGGTGTGGTCGTCGGCGCGGGGGACCCAGTGGCCGGGAACGACGGTGGCGCGCAGACCGTCGGAGCCGGCACCGCCGGAGCCCGGGAACTCGACGACCACGGACGGCTTGTGCCCGTCGGTTCCGGTGATCTGGATGACATGGGCGCAGGTCAGGACGAGCCCGTCCCGCAACAGCACCCCGGCCCCGAGCACGTGGCCGCGCGGGTCGTCGGTGCGCAGTCGTACACGCCAAGTCTCTTGATCCGTAGAGAAGTTGGTCTCACTGATCAGCGCCCCCATGCTGTACCAGCATAGTCGCGACAGGTGACAATGGGGCCTCGGCGTCAGTGGGGGGATGTGAGCACGGTGAACGCGGAAGACGAGACGCAGGGCGTGGAACTGGCCGACGTGATCAGCCGGGTACGGGAAGAACTCGAGGTGGCCCAGCGCCGGGGAAGAGCGAGCGGCATGCGCTTCCGGGTGGAAAGGGTGAACCTGGAGTTCGAGGTCCAGGTCCGCCGTGAGACCGGCGGCAAGGGCGGCCTGCGCATCGGAGTGGTCACGGCGGAGGCGGGCAGGACGAAGGCGAACGACACGACCCACCGCATCCAGGTGGAACTGCAGCCCTGGAGCCGGGACGACGGCGGTCCGGTGGACGTGGGGGGCGAGCCGGAGGAGGGCTGAGCCCGGCGGGGCGCCGGCCCGCACCCGCCGCAGCCCGCACGAGGACACGAGGACGCTTGCCGCGACCGCCTGCCAGGTCTGGGCGGCGAGCCGCGGAGAGCCCCGGCGCGCCTCCCCGG
>RHMC01000036.1 GCA_003719395.1 Streptomyces altiplanensis | reverse complement strand
TTCCGCCTTGGCGATGTGCACCCGCTTGACGCCGCCGCGGGTGGCGACGGCCAGGCAACTCGCCCCACGGCGCCGTGAGTTCGGGACGCGTCGGCGCCTTTCGGCCGGACGGCAGGCCCTGTTCGCGCCGGCCCGCCTGCGCTGCGGCCACACCTGCACCCCGCTCGCCGCCGGGTTCGGGATCGCCGCCGCCGGCTGCGGATCGAACGCACCCGGCCCTGGGCCGACGTGTCCGCCCTGGCCCGGAAGCGGCTCACCCGGCTCCCGGCCACCACCTGACGGGCGGTCGGCGGCCGGTGCGGCCCGGTCTCCCGTCCGGCCGCGCGGGCGGCCTCTCGGGACCGGCCCGGCCCTTTCCCTCCGAGTCCTCCGAATCCTCCGAATCCTCCGAGCTGATTTGACGTTCCTCTGACCTTTCTCTCGCCCGGCCGTTCAACAGATGCGCATACATGACCAAACGTCACGGTCATCTGCATCGGCCTCCCTTGAAGACCGCCTTCCCGCGGAAGAGGCTGATCACCGGTCTTCGCCGCTCTTCCAGAGCCGGGGACATCCGCAGGCACGACCACAGGTACGCCGACGATCCGCCCCTTGCGAAGGAAACCGTGCGATGGCCGAGGAGAGGTATATGGACGCTGCAGTGGTGGTCGCCGGTGCGGGGCCGGCCGGCATGATGCCGGCCGGTGAACCGCGACTCGTGGGAGTCGACGTCATCGTCCTCGATCGCCTGGCGGAACGCAGCGGGGAATCCCGCGGACTCGGCTTCACCGCCCGCACGGTGGAGGTCTTCGACACGACCCGCTCACCTGGTGGTCCCCGGCCGGTGCGACGGCGACCCGCTTCCACGACTGGACGGCCGCAGAATGACACGCCGTCGCACCGGTACGAAGGGAGGCCACCGGCCGTGGGCCGTCGCGTCGTGACCACTGGAGCAGGGATGCCGTCGCCGGGCGGTACGGGCGTCAAGAACTCCTGGAGTCTGCTGGGCGAAGGACGGACAGCGGCCCGGGGCATCACCCTCTCCGACCCGTCCTCGTTTCGTTCCCGGGGCGCGGCACCGCGCCCAAGGCCATGATCGGCGGACTCTGCTCCGGGGCCGCTCCGGTGGATGTGGTCAGCGCCGTCCTGACCATGGGCGAGGGCCTGACGCCGTCCGCCACCGCCGTGGAGCCGTCGTCCGGGTACACCCTCGGACCGGTATCCCGACGAGGGGCTCGTCGCGCCCTGGAACACCGCCTGTCCATGGAGAAGAAGGACATGCCGGAGCAGGACGAGCGGGCCGCCCCGCGCTTCGCGAAGCACCCGGGCCCACGGGGGGATCACGGTCAACAGCGTCGCGCCGGGCATCACGCGCAGCGGCAGCCCGGTTTTCGGCACCCCTGAAGCCGTGGAGCGGACGGCCGGGCTGCCGGCCTTCGACCGTGCCGGCGAGCCGCAGGACGCAGCCGCCCGCGGGGCGCCGCGCGCGCTGCTCGCCCGCGGCCCGCGGGTGCCCCCGCGGGCCGTGCGGTTCGTCCGCAGCCGTGGCCGGGACGCGGTGCGGCGCACGGAGCTCGGCACCCGTACGGCTGGGCGGTACTGGACGTTCCGTGCCCCGCCGCCCACACCGCCGCCGCTGTGCGCGGTTCGGCTCCGCAGTCGTCCGCGTCCGCCGGCCGGCCGGGGAGTGGCTACGGGCCCGGGACGGTGAGGGCGACCGGACGCAAGACCGTTCCCACCTCCGACCGACACAAAGGACGTGACCGTCATGAACCGCACCGCCGCCTTCGTCTTCCCCGGCCAGGGAGCGCAGCGCCCCGGAATGAGCGCGGAACTGCTCGCCCTGCACCCCGAACTGGCCGGCCGCTACCACTTCGCCGCCGACGCGGTGCTGGGGCTCCCCCTGTCTCAGCTGTGCCTGCGCGGCCCGGCCCGGGACCTCGACGATCCGCCGATCGCCCAGCCGGCGGTCTTCCTGACCAGCCTGATGACGCTGGAGGTGCTGCGCTCGTACGGAGTGGAGCCCCGCGCGGTGGCGGGTCACAGCCTGGGCCACTACACGGCGCTCACCGCGGCGGGTGTCCTGGAGTGGACCGAGGCGCTGCGGCTCGTGCGGCTGCGCGGTGAGCTGGTGGCGTGCCGTCGACGACCGCGTGCCCGGTTCCACCGCCGCCGTCCTGGGCCTCGACCGGTTCCGGGTCCAGCGGCTGCGCGCCGCGGCCTCGGCGGCCACCGCCCGCGTCGTGGAGGTCACGGGCCACTACGGTCCGGGCGGGAACGTCGTGTCCGGCGAGGGCGCGGCCGTGGAGCACGTGACGCGTGCCGCCCGGCGGGCGGGGGCCGCGCGGGTCCTCCGGCTGACGCCAGGCGGCGCCTTCCACTCCAGTCTGCTGCGGGACATCGAGGACGAGTACGCCGACGCACTGGCGACGGCCGAGTTCCACGACCCGGACCGTCCGCTGATGTCCGGCGCGACGGGGCAGTGGCTGACGTCCGGCGCCGAGGCGGCCGCGGCTCTGCGCGGCGAGCTCACCCGCTCGGTGCGCTGGAGCGACGCCGTCGAGGCACTGGCCGCCACGGGTGCGGACCGCTTCGTGGAGGTCGGCCCGGGCTGTCTGCTCGGCGGCCTCATCCGCCGTGCCCTGCCCGCCGCCCGTGTGCATTCGACCGGAAGCGCCCGCCAACTGGCTTCCACCATAAGTTCATTCGCCCCCGCGTACGCCGGCGCCTGACACCTCGGCCCATCGACCCGACGGAGGACGGAAGCCCATGTCCGCAGCACAGGGAACGATCCGGTCCCGGACCGAGGAGCTACACCGGATCAAGGACTCCGCGCGCGACGGCCCGGACCCCGCTGCCACGGAGGGGGCGGCGAACGTCGTCCTCCGCCGCAGTGACACCACGCCCGGCACCGGGGGCGGAGTACCTCCGCTCCTCCGAAGAACAGGATGGCGATGAGTACCGACGAACACTCCATGGAGCAGATCCGCCAAGTGGTGAAGGGCGAACCGGACCGTGTGGGGCCGGCTGCGGTGCCGGCCGTACTCCCTCGGCCGCTCGCCGGCGGTGCCCGGCGTGCCCGGGGTTCCGCGTACGGTGCCGGCCCGGTGGAGCCGCCCCGAGCGCGTGCGCGGAGCGCGCGCCGTGAGCGGCCGGCGGAGCGTCGCGCCGTGACGCCGTACGCGGACTCCCCCGTCAGCGGCCGCCCGCCGCGCGGGCGGCGGACGTACACCACCTGGAGGACGGCGATGAGAACGAGTGGCACGAGGACCGGTGGGACGGAGTCCCGGCAGGGGCTCGACGAGCTTTTCGACCGGGCGGCGATATCGGAACTGATCGACCGCTACACCCTTCTCCTCGACACCCAGGACGAGCCCGGAACCGTTTCCGACTGGCCCCGGTCGGTCTTCACGGACGACTGCCGGCTCGCGTTCCCGATCGGGGAGCGTCACGGTCTGGCCGGCCTCGCCGCGTTTCACAACGCGGCCAAGCAGAAGTTCAGCGCGACGCACCACCTCAGCTCCAACCATGCGATCGCCCTGGACGGCGACCGGGCCGACGTGCGTTTCCAGATGATCGCCACGCACGTGCACCGGACGGAGACGCGGGAGAGGGCGGTGCGGGATCCGGGCCCGCTGTTCCAGGTGGGCGGCTACTACGCGGGCCGGGCGGTGCGGACGCGGACGGCTGGCTCTTCGCGAGCTGGTCGTTCCACGTCGTATGGACGGCGGGAACAGGACCGGCCGGCCTCGATTGACCTGTCCGCGCCGCCCCAGCGCCGCCCCGCCGCCGCCCCGTCCGCCGGAGCCGCCGTGCCCACACGATCCGTCCGTCACCCACCCGCCGGCCCACCCGCCCCGCACCCTCCGAGGAGCCACCGATGTCACCGTCCCCCGGACACGCCGCACGGCACTGCCAGAGCGCACTCAACACCTTCCATTCCCTTCTGTACTTCAGCCCCGACCTCGACAAGGAACTGGCCGGCCGCGGAGTGGGGGACCCGATGGCCTGCTACATCGCCGGCCGTGCCGCTGCACTCGGCCGGGTCGGCCCCGGGGTGGTCACCGCCGCCTTCTACGGCTTCCGTTACGAGCTGGTGGCCCGTCATGTCCCGGCGGTCTGGGACCTGGTGTCACCGCGGGAAGTGTGGGACGCGCGCCTGGCCGCCGTCGACTCCACACTGCACCGGGCGCTGGGCCCGGACGTACTTCGCTCCCGGCCGGTGGAGGAGGCGGCCCGGCTGGTGCTCCGCGCCGTCGAGGGCGCGCAGCGTCCCGGGCGTCCGCTGTACGCGGCCCATGCCGATCTGCCCGTCCCCCCAGCGCCTCATCTCGCCCTGTGGTACGGGGCGACTCTGCTGCGCGAGCACCGCGGGGACAGCCATGTCGCGGTGCTGCGGGCGAGGGGCCTGGACGGCCTGGAGGCCCTGGTGTCGCACTGCGCGAGCGAGGAGGGTATGCCCCGCGAGATCGTGATGACCAAGCGGGGCTGGACCGAGGAGGACTGGAGCGCCGCCGAGGAACGGCTGCGTGAACGTGGCGTGATGGCCGCCGACGGTTCGCTGACCCGGCAGGGACGGGAGCTGCGGGCCGACCTGGAGGAGGAGACGGACCGCGCCGACGCGGCGCCGTACCTGCACCTCGGCCAGGACGGCGTCGCGGAACTCACCTCGCTCGTCGAGGAGCTGGTCGCCGGCCATCGGGGCCGGTGCCATCCCCGAGCCGCTCGCGGCGTTCTTCACGCCGCCGAGCGCTGACAACGGCGGCGGGCCGGCGGAGGGCGCGTGCCGCCGCCGGCTCCCCGCCGCGCGCCGGCCGGACCGGGCCAGTACGCCGGCCGGACCGGCCGGTGCGTCAGCCGACCGGCCCGGTGTGCCGTTCGTGCAGGAGGTACCGCTTGCCGGCGAGGCCCCGTACCCCCGCGAGGGAGTGCAGGGCTTCGAAGGCGTCATGGGACATCTCGCTGCGCAGGAACTCCTCGTGGGCCGTCTGGCTGGTCCACTCCGCGTAGTTCAGCACCCGGCGCGGTCGCCGCTGAGCAGGAAGTGCATGGCCCTGAGCCCGGGAAAACGCGCGTTCAGCGGGCCGTCGAGCAGGGTGTCGACGGCCCGCCGCTGCCTTTCGGGGCCGTCCACGTCGAAGGTGGGGACCACGACACAGACCGCCTCGCCCTCCTCCTCGGCCACCTGGCCGCGGTAGCGGCGGTACAGCTCCGGCCTGAGCCGGCGGGCGTCGTCCGCCGTCTCGACGCCGGGGATCATGAACGGCCGACGGGAGCGGAAGAACCGGTCCCAGGAATCCTCCCCGCGCCACTGCACCACCGTCATGACATTTTCTCCGTCCACGCTTTCGAAACAATTCATGGAACGAAAATCGGACGGCAGGGGAAGATTCCTCCAGTAGGCGGAGACGGCATTTACAGCCGCTTTCTGACGTGCTTTTCCACCGACGAAGCGGCGGCTGATGAGCACCACCTCTTCGTCACCCCGGTCCATCTTGGGCAGGGGCACCGTACTGACATCCATGGTCTCCTCCTGGTCTTGTGGTGTTCGCTGCGGTGATTATCTTTATGCCCCGAACTCACCTCCCGGCGGATTGCACTCCGGCTCCCTTTTCGAAGATTTTGGACTGCTTGACATTCGTCTGTAGTGGAATCCGTTGAGTCCGCGGCGGAATTCGAGAACCATGATGTCAACAGCGCGGTCGCTCTCGAAGGAGAACTATGGACGTCTCGGTCGTCGTGGCTGGTGCCGGTCCGGCGGGCCTCATGCTCGCCGGAGAACTGCGGCTCGCCGGAGTCGAGGTTCTCGTGCTGGACAGGCTCGCCGAGCCGACCGCGGAATCCCGGGGCATGGGATTCACCGCACGGACCATGGAAGTACTCCGCCAGCGCGGCCTGATGCACCGGTTCGGCGGCGTGACCACTTCCATCGCCGGCCACTTCGGCAGCCTGCCGCTGGACTTCACCCCGGACGACGGGATCCACGCCAGTGTGTCGGGCGTGCCGCAGAACTACACCGAGTCGGTGCTGGGCGCGTGGGCCGCCGACCTCGGCGTGACCGTACGGCGGGGCCACGAACTCATCGGTCTCACCGACGACGGCGACGGCGTCGAGGTGGAGATCCGCGGCCCCGGCGGGACCGAGCGGCTGCGCACGTCCTACCTCGTGGGCTGTGACGGCGGGCGCAGCACCGTACGCAGACTGGCCGGTTTCGACTTCCCCGGAACCGACGCCACGGTCGAACTCCTGCTGGCCGATGTGAGCGGCTGCGACATCCGCCCCCGTTTCACCGGTGACCGCACCGAGGCCGGGATCGTTCTCTCCGCCCCCCTGGGACCGGACGTGAGTCGGGTCGTGGTCTGCGAGTACGGCGTGCCGGGCCGGCGTACGGAACCGGTCTCCTTCGACGAGGTCGCGGCCGCCTGGCTGCGCCTGACGGGCGAGGACATCAGCCACGGCACCCCCCGCTGGGCCAGTTCCTTCACCGACGCCGCCCGGCTGGTGACCGCCTACCGGCGCGGACGTGTGCTGCTCGCCGGGGATGCCGCCCATGTCCACCTGCCCGCGGGTGGGCAGGGGATGAACGTCAGCATCCAGGACTCGGTGAATCTCGGCTGGAAGCTGGGAGCGGTGGTCAACGGATGGGCGCCGGAAGGGTTGCTGGACAGCTACCACAGCGAACGGTTCCCCGTGGGGCAGCAGTTGCTGACCCAGACCCGCGCACAGGGGCTGCTGTTCTTCGGCGGCCGGGAAATGCAGCCGCTGCGTGACGTGATGACGGATCTCATACGGTTCGACGACGTCAACCGCCACCTCATCGGCAAGGCCAGTGGTCTGGACATCCGGTACGACGTCGGCCCGGGCGACCATCCGGCGCTCGGCCTGCGCATGCCCGACATCGAGCTGATCACCACGCGGGACACGACCGGTGCCGGCCGGCCCGGCAAGACGACCGTCGCCCAACTGCTGCACGGGGCCCGGGGCGTGCTCATCGACCTCGCGGACGACGCCGCACTGCGCCGGACCGCCGCGGGCTGGAGCGACCGCGTCGACGTCGTCACCGCCGCTCCCCACGATCTGCCGCCCTACGACCCCTTCGCCGGCACCGCGGCCGTACTGCTGCGCCCCGACGGCCACGTGGTGTGGACGGGGCCGGGCGCGGGCGAGCTCACCACCGCGCTGAACGGCTGGTTCGGCACCCCCCGGAACGGCTCATAAGAGCCCCGCTCACCAGCTCAAGAACTTGACCTCAACAGGAGTTGAGGTTCTAGCGTGCCTGGCGGCGACCTTCACCGGGCCGCCATCCGCGTGTGAGAGAGGAAGACTTCGCCATGGAAGTGCAAGCCCCGCCCAAGGCGGGCAAGCGGGAGTGGATCGGGCTGGCCATGCTCGCCCTGCCGACTCTGCTCGTCTCGATGGACCTGACGGTGCTGCACCTCGCTGTGCCGGACCTGAGCGAGGACCTCAGTCCGACCAGCACACAGCTGCTCTGGATCGTCGACATCTACGGATTCATGATCGCCGGCTGGCTCGTCACGGCCGGAACGCTGGGAGACCGCATCGGCCGTCGCCGTCTGCTGCTGGCCGGTGCCGCGGCCTTCGGCGTGGCGTCGGTGCTGGCGGCCTTCTCCACCAGTGCCGAGATGCTGATCGTGACGCGCGGAATCCTGGGTGTCGCCGGTGCGACGCTGATGCCGTCGACCATGGCGCTCATTCGCAACATGTTCCACGACGACGTCGAGCGCTCCCGCGCCATCGGCGTGTGGATGACCAGCTTCATGGTCGGTGGAACCCTGGGCCCGCTGGTCGGCGGTGTGCTGCTGGACGCCTTCTGGTGGGGTGCGGTCTTCCTCATGGGCGTGCCGGTGATGCTCCTTCTGCTGGTCCTCGGCCCCAAGCTGCTCCCCGAGTACCGCAGCAAGGAGGCGACGGGACCGCTGGACATCATCAGCGCGGTGCTGTCGCTGGTGGCAGTGCTCTCGGTGGTCTACGGCATCAAGCAGGCGGCCGAGCACGGTGTCGGGCCGGCCGCCGTGGGTCTGGTGGTCGTCGGCGCCCTGGTCGGCTGGGCCTTCGTACGCAGGCAGCGTTCGTCCCGTGACCCCCTGCTCGACCTGCGCCTGTTCAACAACGCCCGGTTCAGCGTCGCGCTGGTGGCGCTGACCGTGAACACCGGCGTCATGATGGGCCTCAGCTTCTTCGCCGCGCAGTACCTTCAGCTGGTCGTGGGGCTCTCCCCGCTGGAAGCCGGCCTGTGGACGCTGCCGATGACCATCGCGGGCATCCCCGCGGCGCTGCTGACCCCCAGCCTCGTGCGGCACATCCGTCCCGCCTACGTGATGGCCGCCGGACTCCTCGTGGCGGCGGTCGGTTTCGCCCTCGTCACCCAGGTCGACGGCTCCGGCCTGGCCGTGCTGGTGACCGGCACGGTGGTGATGTTCGTGGGCCTGGCCGTCATGGGCGTACTCGGCACCGACATGGCGGTCGGTGCCGCGCCGCCCGAGCAGGCCGGAGCGGCGTCCGCCGTGACGGAGACGGGCAACGAACTCGGCGGTGCGCTGGGCCTCGCCCTGCTCGGCAGCATCGGCAGCGCCGTCTACAGCTCCCGTATCGGTGACAGCAGCCTCAGCGGGGTCCCCGACGCGGCGGCCGAAGCCGCCCAGGGTTCGCTGGGCGGCGCCGTGGCGGTGGTGGGAGACCTGCCCGCGCGTATCGGCGACGGTCTTCTGGATGCCTCTCGCGGAGCCTTCGTGAGCAGCTGCACGTCGTCGCCCTCGTCTGCAGCGTCCTCGTCGTCGCCCTCGCCGTCGCGTGGCCGTCCTGCTCCGGGGCGTCGGCCGGCAGACCGCGGAAGGCCCCGAGGCCGCGTCGGTTCCGGCGCCCGCCACCGACGTTCCGGTGCCCGCCGCCGACGGTCCGGTGGACCGGTGACCGGGCAACGGCCTGCCGCCCGGCGACCGGCCGCGCAGGACCGCACCTCCCCGAGACCCCAGGAAACCGAAGGAGCACCCTTATGCGCGTCATGTTCACTGTCCTACCGGTCACCTCACACCTGCTGATCATGGCGCCGATGGCGTCCGCCCTGCAGAGCGCGGGGCACGACGTCCGTGTGGTCACGCACCATCACCCCGAGACCGTCGCGTCGATCACCGCGGCCGGCCTGTCGGCCGTTCCCCTCGGTGAGGGGATCGACCTGGTCGCCGCCGTCCAGGACACCTTCGGCCACCAGGCCCTGGAGGACATCGCCCGTACGACGGGCGTGGACCCGGAGGACAGCAACCTCTGGCCCATGATCCGCAATTACCTGGTGGCCACGTACGCCATGTACTACCCGGCCGATCCGGATGCGCCCGGCGCCGTCGGCATCACCGACGAGATGGTCCGCTTCGCCCAGGAATGGGAGCCGGACCTGGTCATCTGGGACCCGCTGTTCTTCCCGTCCCCGATCGCGGCCCGGGCCTGCGGCGCCGCCCACGCGCGCCTGCTGTGGGGGCTCGACCGTTTCGGCTGGCTCCGTTCCCTGTACTCCGAGGGCCGCGCCTCCGCCGACGACGGCCGGCCGGACCTGATGGCGGCTGATGATGCGTCCGCTCCTCGACCGCTTCGGCGTCGAGTTCGGCGAGGACCTGATCACCGGTCAGTGGAGCATCGATCCCTGGCCGAGCCGCATGCGGCTGCCGCTCGACCTGGACTACGTCGCGGTGCGCCCCGTGCCCTTCAACGGCGCCACCGTGGTGCCCGACTGGCTGCACGGCACCCCCGAGAACCCGAGGGTGTGCCTCACCCTGGGCACCAGCGGGCGCGAGCTGTTCGCCGAGAACGGCATCTCCATCTCGGACGTGTTCGACATGGTCGCCGATCTGCCGATCGAGCTCGTGGCCACGCTCAACGAGGCCCAGCTCGCCGGCGTCGAGTCCATTCCCGACAACGTCCGCACCACGGACTACGTACCGCTGAACCTGCTGCTGCCGAGCTGCTCGGCGATCATCCACCTCGGCGGTTCCGGCACGTGGGCGGCCGCCGTCGTCCACGGGGCACCGCAGCTGATGGTGCCCAAGAGCGGCTCCGAGTACGTCGACTTCGCCCGTTACACGGCCTCCCGCGGCGCCGGGCTGGTCATCGAGGACGAGAAGCCCACGATCGAGGCCATGCGCGAGGGTCTGCTGCGGATCCTCCGGGAGCCCTCGTTCCAGGAGGCGACCACCACTCTTCGGCAGGAGATGTGGGAGATCCCCAGCCCGGTGGACATCATCCCGGAGCTGGAGCAGCGCACCCGGAGCCACCAGGGCCGCTGACCCGGTCCCGCAGTCACGCACCTGTCACACGCACGAAGGAGAAAACCATGGGCACCGCCACTCTTCCCGGCGTCGACCGCCAGGACGCCGGGCTGGCGCTGGTCGGCCCCCTCTATGTGGGCTCACCGGAACTGCAGCAGAAGGTGGCGGACGCCATCGTGGCCGAATGGGCCGCGGCGCCGCGGCCCGAGGGCCTGCTCTCGCAGAACTGCTACGTCAGCACCGACGGCGAGAACGTGTGGACCTACGAGCAGTGGACCGGGCTGTCCGCCTACCGGGCGTCCGGAGCGCAGGAACCGCCCGCGCCGCTGCGGGGTCTGGGCCAGGACGGCGCGGACATCGAGCGCTGCTCCCCCACGCCGTTCCAGCGCTACCGCAGCAGGGTCTACGAGCCGGGCAGCGTCCCCACCCGCTTCGTGGCGCCGGCGTTCGACACCGACGGCCGGGCCCCGCAGCGGGGCATCATCGACGCGCTGCTCGACGGTCCGCTGACAACGGCCACCCCCGGTCTGATCGCCACGCACTTCCACTACAGCCTCGACGGCGGCCGGGTGCTGAACTTCGCGGAGTTCACCGAGGACTCGGCACACGAGGTCTTCCTCGACAGCCCGTCGGCCCAGGTGACGACCCGGATCACCCAGGACATGCCGGGAGTCCGCGGTATCGGCGGAAGGCGCTACGTACTGCACGGCAGCGTCGTCACCGTGCCGCCGGCCGCGGGCTGACACTCCCCCCGACCTCCCGGGCGGGTCCGGTATTCCCCCGTACGACCCGCCCCGGGAGCCCACACACACGTACGACCGTCCGCCCGCAATCGCACAGAACCGTTTCTTCACCGCTCGGGCCGACGGGCACCGCATGCTGCCCGGAACCGGCCGTCCGTACCCGGGCACGTGTCCGAAAGCTGTCCGTCCCGCCCTGCCAGTCGCCCCGACCTCCAGGAGACAGACATGATCGATCTCTTCCAGCCGCAGGTGGGCCAAGAGGAACTCGCGGCCGTGGCCGAGGTGTTCGAGAGCAAATGGCTCGGCCACGGCCCGCGCACCAAGGCGTTCGAGGCCGCTTTCGCGGAACACATCGGCTGCTCCCCCGAGCAGGTCGTGTTCATCAACTCGGGCACGGCCGGTCTCTTCCTCGCGCTGGAGACGCTCGATCTGGCCGAGGGCGACGAGGTGATCCTGCCGTCGCTCAGCTTCGTGGCGGCGGCCAACGCCGTCGTCGCGACGGGCGCCCGCCCGGTCTTCTGCGACGTCGACGCCCGTACGCTCAACCCCACCGCGGCCGACATCGAACGTGCGATCTCGCCGCGCACCAAGGCCGTGATCGTCCTCCACTACGGCGGCTGCCCCGGCGACGTCGTACGCATCGCCGGCCTCTGCGCCGAGCGCGGCATCCCGCTCGTCGAGGACGCCGCGTGCTCACCCGCGTCCCGCGTCGACGGGCAGGCCGTCGGTACCTTCGGCGACCTCGCCATGTGGAGCTTCGACGCCATGAAGGTCATGGTGACCGGTGACGGCGGCATGCTCTACGCCAAGGACCCGGAGCGAGCGGCCCGCGCCCGCCGGCTCGCCTACCACGGGCTCTCCCAGCCCAGTGGTTTCGGGTACGCCAAGGTCTCGCACCGCTGGTGGGAGCTCGACGTCCCGGAGGTCGGACGGCGTGTGGTCGGCAACGACCTGACGGCCGCGATCGGGTCGGTGCAGCTTCGCCGGCTGCCCGGACTCGTCGCCCGGCGCAGGGAGATCGTCGAGCTCTACGACCAGGAGCTGGCGTCGCTGGAAGGCGTACGGACCCCGCCGCCCCTGCCCCAGGGGCACGAGTCGAGTCACTACTTCTACTGGGTCCAGATGAGTCCGGACATCCGGGACCAGATCGCCTCCGACCTGTACGCCGCCGACATCTACACGACGTTCCGCTACGCGCCGCTGCACAAGGTGGCCGCCTACGGGGCGACGGATCTGGAACTGCCTCGATCCGACCGGGCCTCCGGCGAGACCCTCTGCCTGCCGCTGCACCCCGGCCTGTCCGACTCGGACGTCGTCGCGTGGCCACGGCCCTGCGGAAGGCAGTCGAGGCGCGGTGCTAGGCCGTGTCTCCCGGGCCGGCCCCGCCCGGCCCCCGAGGTCCCGCGGCCCCACCCCGCAGGGTGGGCACCGCACGTTCCGCAGCACCGCCCGTGCGCACGGCACATCCCGAACCCACCTCACGAGGAGAACCCCATGAAGGCTCTGGTGCTGTCGGGAGGATCAGGAACCCGCCTCCGCCCATTCAGTTACTCCATGGCCAAGCAGCTCATTCCCATCGTCAACAAGCCGGTCCTCGAATACGTCCTGGAGAACATCCGCGCTCTGGGCATCACCGAGGTCGGCATCATCGTCGGCGACTGGGCGCAGGAGATATCCGACGTGGTGGGGGACGGCAGCCGGCTCGGTCTGCGGATCACCTACATCCCGCAGGAGGAGCCGCTGGGCCTCGCCCACTGTGTCACGCTGGCCCGCGGCTTCCTGGGTGACGACGACTTCCTGATGTACCTGGGGGACAACATGCTCCCGGAAGGCATCGGCGAGATCGAGCGGGAGTTCCGCGCACGGCGTCCGGCGGCGCAGGTCCTCGTCCGCAAGGTGGCCGACCCGCGGGCGTTCGGCGTCGCGGAGACGGCACCGGACGGCTCGGTGATCCGGCTCGTCGAGAAGCCCCAGCAGCCCCGGAGCAACCTGGCACTGATCGGCGTCTACTTCTTCACTCCGGCGATCCACCGCGCCGTGGCGTCGATCGAGCCCAGCGAACGCGGCGAACTGGAGATCACCGACGCGATCCAGTGGCTGGTGGAGACCGGTGCCGACGTCAGGGCGAGCGAGTACCACGGCTACTGGAAGGACACCGGACGGACCGAGGACGTCCTGGACTGCAACCAGAAGCTGCTGGGCGGCCTGAGGCCGGAGGTCCTCGGCAGTGTCGACGACTTCAGCGAACTGAACGGACAGGTGCGGGTGGAGCCCGGCGCCCGGGTGGTGCGCAGCCGTATCGACGGCCGCCGTCATCGGCGCGGGCTCGGTCCTGGAGGACTGCCACATCGGCTCCAACACGTCCATCGGCCGGGACTGCGTGCTGAGCAGCACCAGGATCCGCGACTCCATCGTGATGGACGGCGCGCGGATCCAGGACGTGCCCGGCCTGCAGAACTCCCTGATCGGCCGGAACGCCGCCGTGGGCACCGGACGTTCGGGTGCCTCCTGCCACAGCCTGGTCGTGGGCGACCACACCCGGATCGAGGTGGCGGCGTGAGGCTCCTGATCACCGGGGGTGCGGGCTTCATCGGTTCGCACTTCGTCCGTACGGTGCTCGACGGCGGTTACGCCGGCTACGAGCAGGCCCGGGTGACCGTCCTCGACAAGCTCACCTACGCGGGCAACCGCGACAACCTCCCCGCCTCCCACCCCCGGCTGGACTTCGTGCGGGGCGACATCCGCGACCCGGCTCTGCTGCGCCGGCTGCTGCCCGGCCATGACGCGGTGGTCCATTTCGCCGCCGAGTCGCACGTCGACCGGTCCCTCACCTCCGCGGGCGAGTTCATCCGGACGAACGTCGAGGGCACGCAGATCCTCCTGGACGCCTGCCTCGCCACGGGGGTCGAACGCGTCGTGCACGTGTCGACCGACGAGGTGTACGGCTCGATCACCGAGGGCTCCTGGACCGAGGACCGGCCGCTGCTGCCCAACTCCCCGTACGCGGCGTCCAAGGCCGCATCGGATCTGATCGCCAGGTCCTACTGGCGCACCCACGGGCTCAATGTGTCGATCACCCGCTGCTCCAACAACTACGGGCCCTACCAGCACCCGGAGAAGCTGATACCGCTTTTCGTCAGCCAGCTGCTGGAGGGCCTTCCGGTCCCGCTCTACGGCGACGGCGGCAACATCCGCGAGTGGCTGCACGTCGAGGACCACTGCCGGGCCATCGCGCTGGTGCTCTCCAAGGGCGGAGCGGGCGAGGTCTACAACATCGGCGGCGGCAACGAGCAGAGCAACCTGCACATCACCGACCGCCTGCTGGAACTGTGCGGAGCCGACCGCTCCATGATCGTCCACGTGCCCGACCGCAAGGGCCACGACCTGCGCTACGCGCTCGACGAGACGAAGATCCGCGAGACCCTCGGCTACGCCCCGGAGGTGCCTTTCGAGCAGGGCCTCGCGGACACGGTCGCCTGGTACCGCGACAACCCCGGCTGGTGGAAGCCATTGAAACAGCGCGGCGCCGCCGCGGCGAGCCAGGAAGGGACCGTGCAGTGAGCGTCCACAAGGGACTCGTTCTCGACGAGACCAAGCTGTTCCACGCCGATCTCCAGAACCACGAGCCCTTCGTCCCCGGCACCACCGAGATCTGGCCGGCGGGCGCGGTGCTCGACGAGGCGGACCGGCTGGCGCTGGTCGAGGCGGCCCTGGAGATGCGGATCGCGGCCGGGCCCAGCTCGCGAAAGTTCGAATCGCGGTTCGCCCGTACGCTCAAGCGCCGCAAAGCGCACCTGACCAACTCCGGCTCGTCGGCGAACCTGCTCGCCATGACCGCTTTCACCTCCCACCTCCTGGAGGACCGGCGGCTCCGGCCGGGCGACGAGGTGATCACCGTCGCGGCCGGTTTCCCGACCACCGTCAACCCCATCCTGCAGAACGGGCTCATCCCCGTCTTCGTCGATGTGGAGCTGGGCACCTACAACACCACGGCGGACCGGGTCGCCCAGGCCATCGGCCCGCGCACCCGCGCCATCATGATCGCCCACGCGCTGGGCAACCCGTTCGAGGCCGCCGAGATCGCCCAGCTCGCGGAGGAGCACGACCTCTTCCTCGTCGAGGACAACTGCGATGCCGTGGGCTCCACGTACGACGGCCGGCTGACCGGCACCTTCGGCGACCTCACGACCGTGAGCTTCTACCCGGCCCACCACCTGACCATGGGCGAGGGCGGCTGCGTCCTGACGTCCAACCTGGCGCTGGCACGGATCGTGGAGTCGCTGCGGGACTGGGGCCGGGACTGCTGGTGCGAACCGGGTGAGAGCAACAAGTGCCTCAAGCGGTTCGACTACCAGATGGGGACGCTCCCGGCCGGCTACGACCACAAGTACATCTTCTCCCACGTCGGCTACAACATGAAGGCGACGGACATCCAGGCCGCCCTGGGGCTGACCCAGCTCGACAAGCTCGACGACTTCTGCGCCGCCCGCCGTCGCAACTGGCGCAGGCTGCGGGACGGGCTGGCCGACGTCCCCCACCTCCTGCTGCCCGTGGCCACCCCGCGCAGTGATCCGAGCTGGTTCGGCTTCGCCCTGACGGTCGACCCCGAGGCGCCGTTCTCCCGGGCGGAACTGGTGGCCTTCCTCGAAGGCCGGAAGATCGGCACGCGCCGCCTCTTCGCCGGGAACCTGACCCGGCACCCCGCCTACATCAACCAGCCGCACCGGGTGGCCGGGGACCTGACCAACAGCGACATCATCACCGAGCAGACCTTCTGGGTCGGGGTGTACCCCGGCCTCTGCGACGAGCAGCTCGACTACGTCATCTCCTCCGTCAAGGACTTCGTGGGGGCCCGCACATGACCGGGCGGGTGACGGCCGGCGTCATGAACGCGGCAACGCGGCTGCGGCCCCGGCGCGACCGTGCGCTCGGGGACCGCATGGCCCAGTCCGCCGCCGCCACCGCGGGTGCGGGGCTGCGGACCGAGGAGATCGGCCCCTGGCTCGCCGAACGCCGCAGGGCCCACCGCTTCCAGGTCGACCGCATTCCGTTCGCCCGGCTGGACGGCTGGTCGTTCGAGAGGACGACGGGCAACATCAGGCATCGCACCGGCCGGTTCTTCACCGTCGAGGGCCTGCACGTGAAGGTCTCCGAGGGGCCGGTCCGGGAGTGGCACCAGCCGATCATCCGGCAACCCGAAGTCGGCATACTGGGCATCCTGGTCAAGGAGTTCGACGGTGTCCTGCACTGCCTGATGCAGGCCAAGATGGAGCCGGGCAACCCCAACCTCCTCCAGCTGTCGCCCACCGTGCAGGCCACCCGGAGCAACTACACGAAGGCGCACAAGGGTGCCGATGTGAAGTACGTCGAGTACTTCACCGAGCCCGGCCGGGGCCGTGTGCTGTCGGACGCGCTCCAGTCCGAACACGGCTCGTGGTTCTTCCGCAAAAGCAACCGGAACATGCTCGTCGAAGCCCTCGACGACGTGCCGCTCGACGACGACTTCTGCTGGCTGACCCTCGGGCAGATCGGCGAGCTGCTGCGCCGGGACAACGTCGTCAACATGGACGCCCGTACCGTCCTGGCCTGTGCCTCGTTTCCCGCCACGGACGCCTACGCACTGCACTCCGACACGGAGCTGCTCTCCTGGTTCACCGTGGAACGCGCGCGCCACGACGTGTCGGCGGAGCGGGTCCCCCTCGCAGACCTGACCGGCTGGGTCCGCGACGAGCACTCCATCCGCCACGAGGCCGGGCGGTACTTCGACGTCGTCGCGGTCGCCGTCCAGGCAGGCAGCCGCGAGGTCACCGGCTGGACCCAGCCGCTGATCGAGCCGTGCGGAACGGGTGTCACGGCGTTCCTTTTCCGCCGCTTCGGAGGCGTACCGCACCTGCTGGTGCACGCCCGTGTCGAGGGCGGGTTCCTCGACACCGTCGAACTCGGCCCCACGGTCCAGTACACACCGGAGAACTACGCCCATGTGACGGGCTCCGCCCGTCCGCCCTTCCTCGACACCGTGCTCGGCGCGGACCGGTCCAGGGTGCGTTACGAGGCACTGCACTCGGAGGAGGGCGGCCGGTTCCTCAACGCCCAGAGCCGCTACCTCTTCGTCGAGGCCGACGAGCACGAGGCTCCGCTCGACCCTCCCGCGGGCTACCGCTGGGCGACACCGGGCCAGCTGACCGGGCTGCTCCGCCACAACCACTACCTCAACGTCCAGGCGAGGACCCTGCTGTCCTGCCTGACCACGGGAGCGGTGCGGCTCTGATGGAACCCGTACGCATCGGCGTCCTGGGCTGCGCCGACATCGCCCGCCGCCGCATGCTGCCCGCGATGACGGCCTGTAGGACGTCGACGTCGTCGCGGTCGCCAGCCGGCGGGAAGCGGCGGCGGCCGAAACCGCGAGCCGTTTCGGATGCCGGCCCGTGCACGGTTACGCGGCGCTTCTCGAACGCCGCGGACATCGACGCCGTCTACGTCCCGCTGCCGGCCGCCCTGCACGCCCGGTGGGCACGGGCGGCCCTCGACGCCGGCAAGCACGTCCTCGCCGAGAAGCCGCTCACCACCGACCCCGGGCTCACCGAGGAGCTGGTCGCACTGGCCCGGAGCACCGGACTGGTGCTGATGGAGAACGTCATGTTCGTCCACCACTCCCAGCACGCGGCGGTACGCCGGCTCGTCGCGGACGGCGCGATCGGCGAACTTCGGGCCGTGCACGCCGCGTTCGCCGTGCCCCGGCTGCCGGCGCACGACATCCGCCACCGTCCGGAGCTCGGTGGCGGCGCGCTCCTCGACACCGGCGTCTATCCGCTGCGCGCCGCCCTCCACCACCTCGGTGAGGATCTGCGGGTCGTGGGCGCCACCCTCACCAGCGCAGCGGGGCACGCGGTCGACACCGCGGGCACGGCGCTGCTGACCACCCCGGAGGGCGTCGCCGCCCAGTTGTCGTTCGGCATCGACCACGCCTACCGCTCCGCCTACGAGATCTGGGGCAGCGAGGGCCGGATCACGGTCGACCGGGCGTTCACTCCCCCCGCCGGCCATGTGCCCGGGGTACGTCTGGAGCGCCGGGCCGGCACCGAGCAGGTGCGGCTGGCGCCGGACGACCAGGTCCTGCGCACGGTGGAAGCGTTCGCCGGCGCGGTACGTACCGGAGCGGATGCCGCCGGAGTGTCCGTACGCCAAGCGGTGCTGCTGGACGAAGTGCGCCGGCTCGCGATGCGGTACTGACCGGGCGGCCCGTCACGACGTCGCGCCGCGGGCGGCCGTCCCTCGGTGTGGTCGTCGGGGCGGCGGCCTCGTCCGGTGTTCCGGAGATCCTGGCGGGCAGGGTGACGGCCGTCCGCGCACTGCTCTTCCGGGCAACGGCGCCGCTCGGCGTCCTCCTCGCCGGCAGCCCCGGCGAACGCCGGTCCGCTTCTTCGACCTCGGCCGAAGTCGAGGTCCTGGGGTGCTGCAGCGGGCAGTCCTCAGCAAGGCAGTCCTCAGCAAGGCAACAGGAGATGAACCGACCATGATCCTCGTGACCGGCGCGACCGGAAACATCGGAAGCGCTCTCCTGGAGGGGTTGCACAGGCACGGCGTGCGGCCCCTGCGGGGACTGACCCGTGACACCGCGCGGCCAGGTTCCCCGACGGCGTGGAGGCGGTGGAGGCAGACCTGGCCCGGCCCGCAGCGCTCGGGAACGTGTTCAGCGGCGTGGAGGCCCTGTTCCTGGTGACGGGGATCTGCACCGAGGCAGCGGTGGTGCACGCCGCCCGGCAGGCAGGAGTACGGCACGTGGTCCTCGTGTCGTCGATCACGCCCAGACCCACCCCCACCTGCCCGCCGCACGGGAGAACCTGGCCGTCGAGGGCGCCCTGCGCACCAGCGGTATGGAGTGGACGATCCTGCGGCCGACGCAGTTCGCCTCCAACACGCTGCTGTGGTCACAGTCCATCCGCGACCAGGCGGCGGTGCACGCCCCCTACGCCGACGTCGGGCTTCCCACCATCCATCCCGCGGACATCGCGACGTGGCGCGGGCGGCGCTGACCGAGCCGGGTCACACGGGCCGGGTCCACGCGCTGACGGGCCCCGAGCGCATCTCGGCCCGGCAGCAGACGGCCGCCATCGCGGAGGCCATCGGCCGGGAACTGTCCTTCAACGAGATCGGCCACGAGGAGGCCCACCGGCGGATGACCCCGTTCCTCGGGGCCCAGACCGCGGCCGCCGTGCTCGACCTGCTCGGCCGCGACGTCAACGACGAGCTGCTGAAGGTGCGCCGCACGGTCGAGGAGATCACGGGCTCCCCCGGCCGTACCTTCCGGCAGTGGGCGACGGAGAACGCGGCAGCGTTCGGCGCCGTATGAGAGCCGGCCGAGCTGCGCGGCGAACACCCCACAGACCCGGTCGTCGAAGAGGGCGGACCCGGCTTGCCCGCTCCGGGCCCGCCGGCGACGCGCAAGGACTCGCGGCAGCAGGGCTCCGGCGGGGAGGAGCGGCGGCGTCGACGTGCTGTTCGGTGATGTCACCACGCCCTGGTGTGACGGATGACTGTCATGGGCCGGTCCTCTCGGAACGCAGCCGCCGCCAGACCGCCTTCGCCGCGTTGTGCCCCGACATCCCGTGCACGCCCGGTCCCGGCGGTGTCGCGGACGAGCAGATGAAGACCGCCGGATGCGGCGTCGCGTACGGGAAGAGAGACACCTTCGGCCGCAGCATCAGCTGAAGTCCCGTCGCCGCACCGCACGCGATGTCCCCGCCCACGTAATTGGCGTTGCGCTGCGCGAGCTGCGGCGGCCCGGCGACGGCGCGCGCGAGCACCCGGTCGCGGAAGCCGGGCGCGAAGCGCTCGATCTGGCGCTCGACGGCCCCCGTCAGGTCGCCGTCCCAGGCGTGCGGGACATGCCCGTACGCCCAGAAGACGTGCTTGCCCTCCGGGGCGCGGGAAGGGTCGACCAGGCTCGGCTGAGCGGTGATCAGAAACGGCGTCTCGGGGGGTGTGCCGCTCGCGGCCTGCTTCAGCGCGGTACCGATCTCCCGGCTGCTCGGCCCGACTTGGACGGTGCCGGCCCGCCGGGCCTCCTCCGCCGTCCAGGGCACCGGCCCGTCCAGCGCGTAGTCGATCTTGAACACACTCGCGCCGTACCGGTACTTCTCGTACGTCCGCCCCAGACCGGCGATGCGCGCCAGCGCGGTGGGCGAGGTGTCGAAGACGTACGCGCGCGCGGGCGGCAGGTCGTCCAGCCGCTTCACCTCGTATCCGGTGTGCACCACGCCGCCGAGATCGCGCAGGTACGCCGCGAGCGCGTCCGAGATCGACTGCGACCCGCCGCGCGGCATCGGCCAGCCGCCGGCATGCGCGGCCAGCGCGAAGACCAGTCCCACCGCGCTCGTCGCGAGGCCGCCGAGCGGCGCGATGACATGCGCGACGAGCCCGGCGAAGAGCGCCCGCGCCTTGTCGTCCCGGAACCGGCGCATCAGCCAGGTGCCGGGCGGCAGTCCGTCGACGCCGAACCGGGCCAGGGTGACCGGATCGCGCGGCAGCGCGCTCAGCGGCAGCGACATGAAGTCCCGGGCCAGCGTGTCCCACTTCCCCGCGTAGGGCGCGACCAGCCGCCGGTACCTCCCGGCGTCGTGCGCGCCGAAGGAAGCGGCGGTCTCGGCGACCGACCGCGACAGCACCGCGGCGGTGCCGTCGTCCCACGGGTGGGCCATGGGCAGTTCGGGATGCAGCCACTGAAGTCCGTACCGGTCCAGCGGCATGGCCTTGAAGGCCGGCGATCCCGCGCCGAGCGGGTGTACGGCGGAGCAGGGGTCGTGCCGGAACCCGGGCAGCGTGAGCTCCTCGGTCCTGGCGCCTCCCCCCACGGTGTCCAGCGCCTCGAACAGCTGCACCGAGAAGCCCCGGCGGGCGAGTTCGACTGCGGCGGTCAGTCCGTTGGGCCCCGCCCCTACGACGACGGCATCGAGCATCGACGGCACCTTCGGACTCCTTCGTCAGCCGATGGCCAGAAGCCTCGGGATGTTCGGCCTCAGGATATTCCCGGCTCCGGGGGCGGGGACGGCGGGAGGGGGGACAGCCCCCGGCACCGCTCCCGTCGGCCCCGGCGCCCGGAATCGCCCCACCGCTACGCCCCGCCCCTCAGAAGTCCGGCCACCCGCGCGACCGTGGCCGCGTCCCGCGCGGCCGTGAACGGCAGTGCGTTGCCCCCCGACAGCCGGAACCGCTCCCCCGCCACCGTCGTGTGCGACCCGCCGGCCTCCTCGACAGCAGCAGCCCCGCCGCGTGGTCCCAGGCCAGTTCCCAGGAGAACGCCACCGCGTCCAGGTCCCCCCGCGCCACCGCGAGGTACTCCAGCCCGGCCGACCCGCAGGGCCGCGCGTCGACGCCCTTGGCGTTCAGCCCGAGCAGCGCCGTCTTCTGCTGCTCCGTCGTGAAGTCGGGGTGCGAGTGGCGACCCGCAGCGTCGCACCCGTTCCCGGCACCCCGCCCGCAGCACCTCGCCGTTCAGCCGTGCCCCGCCGCCCCGCACCGCCACGCCATCGCGTCGAGCACGGGCGCGTACGTCCACGAGGCGAGCACCTCGCCCCGGTGGGCGAGGGCGACCAGCGTGCAGAAGCCCGCCTCCCCGCGCACGAACTGCCGGGTCCCGTCCACCGGGTCCACGATCCACACCGGCGCGTCGCCGTGCAGCGCGTCGTACACCGCCGGGTCCTCGTGGACCGCCTCCTCCCCCACGACCACGGAGCCGGGCAGGAGCCGGGTCAGGGACGCGGTGAGGTGCTCCTCGGCCTGCCGGTCGGCAATGGTGACCAGGTCGTGCGGCCCGGTCTTCTCGACGATCTCGTGCGCGGCGAGCTGCCGGTACCGCGGCAGGATCTCGGCGGCAGCCGCCTTGCGCAGGGCCTCTTCGACGTCGGGCAACTTGTCATCGATCATCATGCTTCCAGCAAAGCACGCCCCGCTGACAACACCGACAACCCGTGGTGCCGTCACCGCCCGACCGCGTAACCCTGCATTCCCCTGGGGTTCGCCGCGGCGGAGAGCACGCCCGTCTCCGGGTCCCGGGCGACCGCGCACAGCCGCCCCTCCGACCACGGCCCGCCGACCGTCACGTCATGGCCGCGACGCCGCAGCTCCCCGACGACGTCCGCGTCCATGCGCGACTCGACGGTCACGCTGCCCGGCCGCATTCCGCGCGGGTAGAAGGAGCCGGGAAAGGAGTCGTTGTGCCAGTTGGGCGCGTCGATGGCCCCCTGCAGGTCGAGACCGCCCCGCACCGGGGACGCCCCGAGCGCGACCGCGAGGAAGAAGTGGAGCTGCCACTGGTCCTGCTGGTCGCCGCCGGGCGTACCGAAGGCCATCACGGGCACCCCGTCCCGCAGTGCGAGGGAGGGTGTCAGAGTCGTACGCGGGCGCCGTCCCGGCGTGAGCGTGTTCGGCAGCCCCTCGTCCAGCCAGGCCATCTGGAGCCGCGTGCCGAGCGGGAAGCCCAGCTCGGGAACGACCGGGTTGGACTGGAGCCAGCCGCCGCTCGGTGTGGCCGCGACCATGTTGCCCCAGCGGTCGACGACGTCCAGGTGGCAGGTGTCGCCACGGGTGGCGCCGTCCTTGGCGACGGTCGGCTCACCGGCGCCCGCCGCGACCGCGGCGCCCGTGGCGTCGAAGCCCGGTTCCCCGGCGGCGACGGTGAGCGCGTGCGCGCCGAGCACGGGTGTACGCCCGTCCGGGCTGCCGGGCCGCAGCTCCAGCGACACCCTGTCCCCCACGAGGGCGCGGCGCTCGCTGTTGTACGACGCCGAGAGCAGCGCGTCGACCGGCACCTCGGCGGCGTCGCCGTACCAGGCCTCCCGGTCGGCCATCGCCAGCTTGCACCCCTCGATGAGCAGGTGCACGTACGCGGCGGAGCCGTGGGCGGGCAGCTCGGGCGGCAGCAGCGCGAGCTGCTGGAGGAAGGCGGGCCCCTGGCTCCAGCCGCCGGCCTTGCACAGCGTCCAGCCGTTCCAGTCGTACGTGGCGGGCGCCTCGTACGTCGCGACCAGCCGGCCAGGTCGGCCGCGGTCAGCGTCCCCGTGTGCCGGGCGCCGCTGGTGTCCAGCGTGGGGCGGGCGGCCTGCCGTACCAGCGCCTCGGCTATGAACCCCTCGCGCCACACCGCACGCGCGGCGTCGATCCGCGCCGCGCGGCCGGTGCCGCCCGCCGCCCCGGCCTCGGCGATCACGCGGCGCCAGGTGGCGGCGAGAGCGGGGTTGCGGAAGAGCTCGCCCGGAGCGGGCGCCCTGCCGCCCGGCAGGTACACCTCGGCGGACGAGGTCCACTCCTCCTCGAAGAGCGCCTCGCACGCTCTCCACGGTCTCGCCGACCCGCTCGACGGGGGCGTGCCCGTCCTCGGCGTACCCGATGGCGTACCGCAGCACCTCGCCGAGCGACTTGGTGGCCGTAGACGCGCAGCAGAAGCATCCACGCGTCGAACGCCCCCGGCACGGCGGCGGCCAGCGGCCCGGTGCCGGGCACGAGGCCGAGCCCCAGGGCGCGGTAGTGGGCGGCACTCGCGCCCGCCGGCGCGGTCCCCTGCCCGCAGAGCACCCGCACCGGTGCGCCCGCCGGTGCCAGGATGAGGGGCACCTCACCCGCGGGCCCGTTGAGGTGCGGCTCGACGACGTGCAGCACGAAGCCGGCGGCGACAGCGGCGTCGTAGGCGTTGCCGCCGTCCTCCAGGACGGCCATCGCGGACAGCGAGGCGAGCCAGTGGGTGGAGGACACCATGCCGAAGGTGCCCTGGAGGGTGGGGCGGGTGGTGAACCGCATCTCTCACCTCGCTGTCCGGGCCGCCGGCCGGTCCCGTCGGCCCTCAGGATCCCCTGGGTGCCGGTGATCCGGAAGGAGCCGGTCCCGTGGGCTTTCCGACACGGGGCCGCGGGTGTGTCCGTTCCGGCCACGGCGATCGCGCCGCCGAGGGCCCCCGGCTGCCCGCGGTGTCACGGCCGCCGGCCGTTGCCGGGGTCAGGCGGACGCCGCCACGGCGGACGGCCGGCTCGCGGCGGAGAGCGCCTGCTTCTCCGCCCGGCGCAGGAGCGCCGCCGCGAACAGCCCTCCGAGGAGCACCGCCGCCGCACCGGCCAGCTGGCTGGTCTCCACGCCGGAGGCGAAGGCGTCCGTGATCCGTTGCCGTTCGTCCTCGGATCCGGCCGCGCCCAGGGCGGCCGGGAGCGAGGCCGCCGAGACCGGTATGAGCGCGGCGAAACGGGAGTTGAGCACCGCACCGAGAACGGCGACACCGAGGCCGTTGCCGAACTCCGTGACGGTGCCCTCGATCCCGGCGGCGCCGATGCCCGCCTTCTCGCGCGGTATCGCGTTCAGGACCGCCACCGCCATGGCCGGGTTGGCGAGCGCGCAGCCCATGCCCATCAGGACCAGGCCGCCGAGCATCGCCCCGTATCCGAAGCCCCGCGCGCCCAGCACCGCGACGGCCGCCAGGCCGGCCGCGAGCAGTCCCATGCCGAGGGCCACGGAACCGGGGATGCCCAGGGCCCGGCTCGCGCGGGCGGCGACGCCGGTGAAGTTCAGCAGGACGACGGTCAGGGCGAACGGGGCCGTACGCAGCCCCGCCTCCAACGGCTCGTACCCCAGCACGAACTGCAACTGCTGCGTGAGCAGATACAGGGCTCCGCCGCTGCCGAAGGTGATCAGCAGCGCTCCGGTGATGGCCCCGGTGAAGGTACGGTCCCGGAAGAACCCGAGGTCGAGCATGGGGTGCGGGGTGCGGTGTTCCCACCGTACGAAGGCGGTCGCGGAGGCGGCGGCGAGGGCGGCGCCCGCGAGGACCGGGCCCGAGGTCCAGCCGTGTTCGGGCCCCGCGATGACGACGTAGACCACGGACGCCATGCCGATCGTGGACAGCAGCGCGCCCGGGAGGTCGGGCCGGGCACTGCGCGGGGCGGTGCTCTCCGGCACCAGGATGCCGGCCGCGACCAGGCCGAGCACCACGACCGGCAGGTTGACCAGGAAGAGCGCCCCCCACCAGAAGTGGGCGAGGACCACTCCGCCGACCAGCGGCCCGGCGGCGAAGCCCAGTGCGTTGACGGCTGCCCAGATGCCGATGGCCCTGACGCGTTCCGGCTCGGGGAAGACCTGGAGCGCCACCGCGAGCGTGGTGGTCAGCAGCAGCGCCGCCCCCACCCCCATCCCGGCCCGGGCGGCGATCAACTGGCCGGTGGTCTGGGCGATTCCGGCGGCCAGCGAGCCGAGGCCGAACAGCACCAGTCCGGTCAGGAGCATCTTCTTGCGGCCGTAGCGATCCGCCGCGCCGCCCGCGGTGAGCAGCAGGCCGGACTGGACGAGCGCGTAGGAGTTGATGATCCACTGGACGTCGGCGGCGGAGGCGCCCAAGTCCCGGGTGAGGGTCGGGACGGCGACGTTGAGGATGGTGTTGTCGAGGATCACCACGAGCTGCGACAGGCAGATCACGCCCAGGATGAGCCAGCGTCTGGGGTGCCCCTGGGTGCTGTGGGGCGTCTGCTCGGTCATGGTTGTCATGGAACTCCCTCGAAGATTACTTAGGCGAGCCTAACCAACCTTGTCGGGGTGTCGTGCACCAGGTCCGGTTCCGTCCCCTCGGACGCGGTGCGGCTCCGCTTCGACCCCAAGGAGTGAACGCCGGGGCGTTCCCCGGGCGTACGGCGTGGGCAGTCACTGGTTCGGGCCGGTCGGCGGACCGGCCCGCCGTATCCGTACCGACCGCCTCCCGGGAGCGAGCAATGACAGCGGACCGTCACGGGCAGCGCATGAGCCATACCGGCGCCGACGCCCTCCTGAGGTACGAACAAGCCGTCGACGACCTGCTCTTCTTCCGGCCGCGCGTGCTCGACACGGCCAAGTCGGTGCTCGCGGCGTCGCCCCGGTCCGTCATGGGGCACGTCTTCCTCGCCTATCTCGGAGTGCTGGGCACGGAGGAGAGGGACGCGGCCGCGGCACGCCGGCCCTCCTCCGGTACCGGTCCGGCCTCGACGAGGACGCGCTGATCCACGCGAACGCATGCACCTCGCCGCCGCGGCCGCCTGGCTCGACGGTGACGTCCACGGCGCCGGCGCCCTGCTCGGCGACCTCACGGCCGGCCACCCCCACGACGCGCTGGCGCTGTTCGCCGGCCACCAGGCCGACTTCCTCACGGGCAACGCCCGACGTCTGCGGGACCGCGTCGGCGGCGCGCTCGGCGCCTGGGACGAGGACGACCCGCACCGCGGCCCGCTGCTCGGCATGTACGCCTTCGGCCTGGAGGAGAGCGGGCACTACGAGCGGGCGGAACAGGTCGGCCTGGCAGCCCTCGCCCGCCACCCGCACGACGTCTGGGGCATCCACGGCGTGGTGCACACGTACGAGATGCGCGGCCGCTTCAAGGACGGAGTCCGCTTCCTCGACGCCCGCAGCGGGGACTGGGCGAACGGTACGCTCCTCACCGTTCACAACTGGTGGCACTACGCCCTGTTCGCGCTGGAATCCGGTGACACCGCCCGCGTCCTCGACATCTACGACGCCTCCCTGCACCACGAGGGTTCTTCGGCCGTGGCGATGGAACTGCTGGACGCCTCCGCTCTGCTGTGGCGGCTGCACCTCGCGCAGAACGACCAGAGCGCACGGTGGAACCGGCTGGCCGACGCCTGGGAGAGCCGCGGCGACGGAGCCCACTACGCGTTCAACGACGCCCATGCCGTCATGGCTTACGTGGGCGCCGGCCGCATCACGGAAGCCGAGCGCCTGGTGCGGGACCGGCAGGGGTGGGTGGCCGGGGCAGGGCCCCGTGTCTCCAACCGGGACATGACCGCGGAGATCGGCCTCCCGGTCTGCCGGGCGCTGATCGCTTACGGGAAGGGCGAGTACGACGGGGCGGTGGACCTCCTGCTCCCGGTCCGCGACCGGCTCGGTGAGTTCGGCGGCAGCCACGCCCAGCGGGACGCCGTCCAGCGCACCCTCGTCGAGGCGTCCTTGCGCGCCCGGCGGACGGACCTCGCGCGCACGCTGCTGAGCGAGCGCATCCAGCTGCGCCCGGTCTGCCCGTACAACTGGTCGGCCCAGGCCCGCCTGGAGGAGGTTCTCGTCGATCCCGTACGCGCCGCGGCCTCCAGGGAACGCGCCGCTGCCCAGGCGTCGGCCTGATCCCGGCTTCCGGACCGGCCGGCGGCGCGTGACCACCGGCCACGGACCGGGAAGGCCCCTCGGCTCCCCGGTGCCGTGTGCCCGCAGGCCGGCCCGCCTGCCCATCGAGGACACGGCACGCGGCGGCCCGCACGAGCACGCCCACGTCGTACCGCGACCGGAGCCGGTCGTGCGCCGGCCGGCCGTGGCGGCGCCGGTGCGGTCACCTCGGACGGTCAGGGTTGCCCGGGAGCGTGCCGGGGCGGCTTCGCGGGCGTCCGGCGGGTGAGGGGCAGGAGCGCCGCCGAGACCAGCGCGGTGACCACGCCGAGCAGTCCGACGGCCGAGGCGAGATCACCGAGGGCGCCCTTGCCGCCCAGGAGGACCAGCGGACAGACGAACTCGCCGAGGAAGAACGCCGACGTCCACAGGCCGGTGCCGCGTCCCCGGTCGGCGAAGTCGAGCCGGGACATCGCCAGTGTCAGCAGCGACGGCAGAAGCAGCCCCGTACCGACGCAGTTCACCACGGCCCCCACGATCAGCAGGGGCGGGCTGTCGGCCGTCCCCATGAGGAGGAAACCGGCGGCGCACAGCAGGAAGAGGGCCGGCAGACGGCGTCGCGGGCGGTCGGTGAGCCGGGTGAAGACGACGGAGCCGAGGACGGTGGCGGCGCTGGCGACCGCTGTGACGGCGCCGATCACACCGGTGGAGCCCACGTCCAGGTCGTCGAGGAGGTACGCCATCTCCACCGGCACGGTGTAGAACACGACGGCGCCGAAGACGGTCAGCAGACAGATGCCCGCCATGTGCCGCAGGGGGAACGGCCGCGGCTGCCTCCCGGCCTCCGCTGCGCCGCCGGCCTCCGCTGCGCCGCCGGCCTCCGATGCGCCGGCGGGGCCGGCCGGGCCGGGCGCGGGCAGGGCCCGGGCCATCAGCGGGGCGAGCAGCAGGCCGGCCGCGTACAGCCAGAAGGGCGCACGCCAGCCGACCGCGCCCAGGGCGCCTCCCAGCACGAAGAAGACCGTGGCGGACGCCGAGGCGCACATCGTCTGCAGTGCGAGGTACCGGTCGCGGACCCGCCCGGTGTAGTAGTCGCCGATCAGCGTGGTGCAGGCGGTCATGACGGCCGCCTCGGCGACGCCCACCAGAACGCGGCTGAGCACGATGGCGTACAGCGAGTCCAGCCACAGCGGGGCGGTGCCGAACAGCGCGTACAGGACGGTGGACGTGACCAGCAGGCGTTTGCGTCCGAGCCGGTCGACGACGACGCCCGCGAACGGGGCGAGCAGGGCCAGCGACAGGGCCGGGACCGTCAGTACGAGAGGCACCAGGGCCGCACTGCCGGCCACTCCCCCGAAATGGTCCTGCATGCGGGGCAGCACCGGGGCGAGCAGGACCGCGCCGAGGACGGGCAGGCAGCTGCCGGCCATCAGCAGGACGGCGGGCAGCCTGCCGGGCACGGCCGGAGAGGCACCGTGGTCACGGGCGGGCAGGGCAGGGGGAGCGGGCATGGCGGCACTCCAGGGCGCGAGGCGGGAAGGCGGCGCCGCACGGCGGACGGGTCCGGTGACGGAGAGGCGTCGGCGTACGGGCGCGTGATGTGCCACGACTATGCGTTCCGGGCACCGGCCTGCCCACCCCTGGCGCAATCCGATTTTCCGATGCCGCTGATCCAGGGCGTGGATACCCTCGTGGTGCCGGGGCCGGAGCACCGGGTGCGCGCGGGGCCCACCCGTCGCGGGGCGCGTCTTACATCCGGTGCGTGTCCGCCAGCCGCCTGCCGACCCGCGCGGCCGTCTCGCGCAGCCAGATGTGGGCCGCGTCGTGCGTGTGCACCGGATGCCACCACAGCGCCTCGCGCAGGGGGACGGCCTCGTACGGCGGCTCCAGTACGCGAACGGCGGCGAGCGGTGCGAGGAGCCGGGCGAGACGTGCCTGGACCAGGGCGACGCGCCGGGTGCCCGCCACCAGCAGCGGCAGCAGCTGGAAGCTGTCCACGGAGACCTCCACGCGCGGCTCGACGCCCAGCATGCCGAGCTGGCGTACGGCCGGGGCGTCGTAGGTCCGCTGGTAGGTGACCCACGGCAGCCGGGCCAGGTCCTGCCGGGTGATCCGGTCGACGACGCTCGGGTGGTCGTCCGCGACGAGGAAGACCCAGCGGTCCTCGTAGAGGTCGGTGGCGGGGAAGTCGCTGGTGACGCCGTGCGGCATGAGCAGGCCGTCGGTGGCGCTCAGCAGGGCGGCGTGTCGTCCACCACGGTGGGCGGCGTCTGGGTGAAGCGCAGCCGGATGCCGGGGGCCTCCTCGTGCACGACCCGGGCCAGTTCGGCGCCGAAGACGGCGACGGCGTAGTCGGACGCCACCAGCCTGAACTCGCGGCTCTCCTTGTCCGGGTCGAAGTCGGCCTGGCTGGCGAAGAGGCGTTCCAGCACGTCGTAGGCGGTGGAGGTGCGGTCGAGGAGGACCTGTCCGAGAGCGGTGAGTTCGTAGTGACCGCCGACCCGGGCGAGCAGGTCGTCGTCGAAGTGGCGGCGCAGGCGGGCCAGGGCCGCGCTCATCGCGGGCTGGCTGAGCCCGACACGCTGCCCGGCGCGGGTGACGTTGCGTTCCTCCAGGAGGGCGCGCAGGGCGACGACGAGGTTGAGGTCGAGGCGGGACAGGTTCACGGGGCTTCCCCTTGGCGGTGCGGCACCGAACAGGGAGGAATAAACGCGGTGGATGCCGACCATCCACAGAATCTATTTCCCTGATCGGAGGTGATGGGTCCAGATTAGTCACACCGCAATCAGGAGGACATGTCCGTGAAACCCGAATCCGCGTCCGCGCTCTTCGCCGGTCCCTTCGCCCTTGGCACCCTCTCGGCCCCGGACGGGCCGGCCTTCCCCGCCCTCGTCACCCCCGACGCCCAGGTGCTCGATCTGGAAGTCGCCTTCGACGACGAGGGGTTGACGGTCCGGAGCCTGCTGGACCGCTGGGAGACGGCTCTGCCACGGCTGCGGACGCTGGCCGGTGAGAGCGGCCTCGAACGGAAGCCGCTGGCGGACTTCCGGGTGCACGCGCCCGTCGAACCGCGGCAGGTGTTCCAGTCGGGGGCGAACTACCGGCAGCACGTGATCGACCTGCACGTCGCGCACCGGGACCCCGCCGACGACCGCTCCGAGGAGGAGCGGCGCGCCGAGGCGGCGGAGATCATGGACCGGCGGGCGGCCGAGGACCTGCCGTACGTGTTCATCGGCCTGCCGAGCGCGATCACGGGTCCGTACGACGACGTCGTGCTGCCCGCCTGGGCCCAGAAGCCGGACTGGGAACTGGAGTTGACGGCCGTGATCGGCCGGCCCGCGTACCGGGTGCCCGTCGAGGAAGCCCTGCGCTGCGTCGCCGGCTACACCATCGCCAACGACCTCACCGACCGCGCCACCGTCTTCCGGCGGGACATGCCCCAGATCGGCACCGACTGGCTGCGCTCCAAGAACGCGCCCGGCTTCACCCCGCTCGGCCCCTGGATCGTGCCCGCCGAGTCGGTGGCCGACCCCGACGACCTGCGGCTGACGCTGAAGCTGAACGGCGAGACCATGCAGGACGAGTCCACCAAGGACATGATCTTCAACGTGGCGCGCATGGTGGCGTACGCCTCCCGGACCGCCCGTCTCCTGCCCGGCGACCTGGTGCTGACCGGCTCCCCGGCCGGCAACGGCATGCACTGGGGCCGGCTGCTGCGAGGCGGTGACGTCATGGACGGCTCGATCACCGGGCTCGGCGCCCAGCGCACCCGCTGCGTGGCGGAGGCGTCATGACGCACGACCGGCACGACCCCGAGGGCGCGGTCGCGCGGGCCGCCGAGGCGTACTCCAACTGGGGCCGCTGGGGCGAGGACGACGTACTGGGCACCCTCAACTTCCTCGACGAGGCCAAACGCCGCGAGGGCGCCGCGCTCGTCCGGCGGGGCGTCAGCTTCTCCCTCTCCCAGCGCTTCGACATCAACGGCCCCCAGAAGGGCTGGCGGCGGCGGACCAACCCCGTCCACACCATGCTCGACACCGGCACCGACGCCGCCCTCGGCAACCAGGGGCTCCCGCACGGCATCGGCGCGCCGACGACGTGATCGCCATGCCCCTGCAGTGCTCCACCCAGTGGGACGGGCTCGGGCACATCTTCGACCACGGCAAGGCGTGGAACGGCCGCCCGGCCGAGCAGGTCGTCACCTCCGACGGCGACCTGGTCACCGGCATCGAGCACATGGCCCCGCACGTGGCCGGACGCGGTGTCCTGCTCGACGTGGGCCGGGCGATCGGAGAAGAGGGCGAGCTGCCCGACGGTTTCGCGATCACCGAGGAGCACCTGATCGCCACCGCCGAGGCCCAGGGCGTGACCGTCGGGCGCGGCGACCTCGTCGTCGTACGCACCGGACAGCTCGCCCGGGTCCGCCGGCGGGGGTCCCCCCACGCCGAAGGCGGTGGGGGAGGCTGGGGCGACTACGCCGGCGGTCCCGCGCCCGGTCTGTCCTTCACCACCGCCGGCTGGCTGCGCGGCACGGAGATCGCCGCGATCGCCACCGACACCTGGGGCTTCGAGGTGCGGCCCAACGAGTTCGAGCACGCCTTCCAGCCGCTGCACCAGGTCGCCATCCCCCACCTCGGGCTGCTCATCGGCGAGATGTGGGACCCGGACGCGCTCGCCGAGGACTGCGCGGCCGACGGCGTGTACGAGTTCTGGCTCACCGCCGCCCCGCTGCCCATCACCGGGGCCGTCGGCTCCCCCGTCAATCCGATCGCCGTCAAGTAGCCCGAGGAACAAGGGAGTTCCCCATGACCACACCCCGTACGGTCCTCGTCGTCGGCGGTGGCGCCGCCGGCAACGCCGTGACGGTCCTGCTGCGCCGCGCCGGACTCGCGGTGGACCTGATCGAGGCCAAGGACGACTGGAACGTCACCGCCGGCTCCGGCATCACCCTCCAGGGCAACGCCCTGCGCGTCCTGCGTGAACTGGGTGTCTGGGAGCAGGTGCAGGAGTCCGGCTTCGGTTTCGGCTCGGTCGGTATCACCGCCCCCGACGGCACCACCCTGCACGTCGCCGAGGATCTGCGCACCGGCGGCGACGACCTGCCCGCCACGGTCGGCATGCAGCGCCCCCGGCTGCAGCAGATCCTGACCGACGCCGTCCGGGCGAGCGGGGCCCGCGTACGCCTGGGCACCAGAGTGGAGACACTGGAGCAGGACGCCGACGGCGTGTCCGTCCGCCTCAGCGACGGCGCCGAGGGCCGCTACGACCTGGTGATCGCCGCCGACGGCCTGGGCTCCGCCACCCGCGCGGCGATCGGCATCACGGTCAGGCCCGAGCCGACCGGCATGGCCATCTGGCGCGTCGCCGCCCCGCGTCCGGCCGGCGTGGTGCGCACCGACCTCGCGTACGGCGGCCCGGCCTACATCGCCGGGTACTGCCCCACCAGCGACACCACCCTGTACGCGTACGTCGTCGAGGCCAACCGCGACCGCGCCTCGATACCCGCCGGCTCCCACGCCGACGAAATGCGGCGCCTGGCCTCCGCGTACGGCGGGTTCTGGCCGGAGATCACCGCGCACATCACCGACCCGGCGAAGGTCAACTACACCTGGTTCGACCGGATGCTGGTGGAGGGTTCCTGGCACCGCGGCCGGGTGGTCCTCGTCGGCGACGCCGCCCACTGCTGCCCGCCCACCCTCGCCCAGGGCGCCGCCCTGTCGCTGGAGGACGCGTGGGTGCTCGCCCGGATGCTGTCCGGCGCCGGGCAGTGGGACGACGCGCTGCTCGACGTACTACGAGCGGCGGATCGCACGCGTCCGTCCGGTCGTGGAGGCGTCCGTGCAGATCGGGCAGTGGCAGCTCGACGGCGTCCGCGACGCCGACGTGCCCGGCCTGATGGCCCGCACCATGACGATGCTCCGGGAGCTGCCGTGACCGCCCGCCCGTCGCCGACCGTCGACGTACACGCCCACGTCCTGCTGCCCGAGGTCGAGGCGCTGGTGGCGGACCTGCCGGGGTTCGCCGGGGAGAAGGCGCTGGACGCCCGCCGGGGCGGCCCCGCCGCCCTCGCCGTCAACGGCCCCATGGTGCGCGAACGCATCCCCCGGCTGACCGACACCGCCGTACGCCTGGCCGCGATGGACGCCCAGGGCGTGGACGTCCAGCTGGTCAGCCCCTCCCCCTCGCACTACCACTACTGGGCCGACGAGGAGACGGCCGAGAAGGTGTACCGGACCGCCAACGAGGCGACGGCCGCACACTGTTCGGCCGCCCCCGAGCGGCTGCGCGGGCTGGGGCTCGTACCCCTCCAGCACCCGGACCACGTGGTGCGCGCACTCGACCACGCCCTGGCGCAGGGGCTGTCCGGCGTGGAGATCTCCAGCCACGCACCGGGGCGGGAACTCTCCGACCCGGCCTACGCGCCTTTCTGGGCGCGGGCCGAGGAGACGGGCGCGATCGTCTTCCTGCACCCGTTCGGCTGCACGCTCGACGAGCGCCTCGACCAGTGGTACCTGTCCAACACCGTCGGCCAGCCCACCGAGAACGCCGTCGCCCTGTCCCACCTCATCTTCTCCGGCGTGCTGGACCGCCACCCCGGCCTGAAGCTGATCGCGGCGCACGGCGGCGGTTATCTGCCCACCCACATCGGCCGCTCCGACCACGCATGGTCGGTCCGCTCCGACGCGGGCGCCGGCTGCGCGCACCTGCCGAGCAGCTACCTGAAGCGGCTGTACTTCGACTCACTCGTCCACGACCCGCACGTGCTGCGCGAGTTGGTCCGGGCCGCCGGTCCCGGCCGCGTGCTGCTGGGCTCGGACTTCCCCTTCGACATGGGCACCGAGGACCCGGTGGCCGCCCTGCGCGCCGCACGTCTTCCCGAGTCCGACTTCGACGCCGTACGCGGCGGCAACGCCTGCGCCCTGCTCAACCTCACCCTCGCCTGAGGAGGAACCCGTCATGAACGCACGTCTGCTCACCCATCTGCGGCACGTCGACCTCGCCGTGCCCGACTACGACAAGCAGCTCGACTTCTACGCGGGCGTCTGGGGCCTGACCAAGGTCGCCGAGGACTCCGGCATCTCCTTCCTGGCCGCCGAGGGCAGCCCGGAGCAGTACGTCGTACGGCTGCGCGAGGCCGAGGAGAAGCGCCTCGACCTCGTCTCCTACGGCGCCGCGAACCCCACGGACGTCGACACCCTCGCCGAGCGCCTGCTCGCCGGCGGTGTCCAGCTGATCTCGCGTCCGGGCACCGTCGACACCCCCGGCGGCGGCTACGGCTTCCGGTTCTTCGACGTCGACGGCCGCACCATCGAGGTCTCCGCCGACGTCGAGGTGCGGCAGCACCGCAAGATCGAGGAGAAGGAGGCCATCCCGGTCAAGCTCTCCCACGTCGTGCTCAACTCGCCCGACCTGAACCGCACCCGCCAGTGGTACGAGCGCCACCTCGGCTTCGCGCTCAGTGACACGCTGTCCTCGCCCCGCATGGGCGAGGTCATGCACTTCATGCGGATCAGCAACCAGCACCACTCCATGGCCATCGCCCAGGGCCCGCACACCGCCCTGCACCATGTCTCCTTCGAGATGCGCGGAATCGACGAGTACATGCGCGGTTCCGGCCGCGTGCTGCGCGCCGGTTTCCGCAAGATCTGGGGACCGGGCCGGCACATGGCGGGCGACAACACCTTCACCTACTTCCTCGACCCGCACGGCAACACCGTCGAGTACACGACGGAGCTGGAAGAGCTCGACGAGGACACCTGGCACCCGCACGTCTACGACTTCTCCCAGCCCGAGGTCACCGACCAGTGGGGCACCGCCAACCCCATGAACGAGCTGATCGCGAAGGAGTCCTTCAACGACGTCGACCGCGGCGTGTTCGTCGCCCCGCCGGTCTGATCCCTCCCCGGACCCCGGGGGGCGCGGCACTCCTGTCAACGCCCTGACCGCCCGCCGCGCCCCCGGCCAGGACCCCGGTCTTCCGATCCGCCGGTCCGCCGCCCCACGAACCCGTCCGCACCGCGCAGCGACGAGAAGCACGGGCCGCCCGCGCCGCTGTCCGGGCAGCGGGCCACCACGGCCGCGTCACCGTGGGCCCCGGCCTCATGCGCATCCCCCTTCACCGCCCCCGGCCTCCCCCAACAGGAGTCGCACCATGCGTTTCGCCGCTTACGAGCACCGGCACCGCCACCGAGTGGCCGTCGTGGAAGAGGACGGCACCCTCCTCCCCCTGCCCGGTGTCACCTCGCTCACCGCTCTGCTCACGGAAGCCGACGGCCTGCCGGGACTGCTCGCCGCCGGGGCGGCGGCGCTCGACGTGCCGCCCGGCCCCCATGTCTCACAGGTACGGCTGCTTCCTCCCCTCCAGCCTTCCTCCGTAAGGGACTTCGTCACCTTCGAGGAGCACGTCGAGGGCGTACGGCGGTCCGTGGAGGGCACCGGCGGCGTCCCCGGGCAGTGGTACGCGGCCCCGACCTTCTACTTCACCAACCCGCACGCGATCTTCGGCCCGCACGACGACATCCCCGTGCCGCCCGGCTCCACCGCCCTGGACTTCGAGCTGGAGGTCGGTGCGGTGATCGGCCGCGAGGGCCGCGACCTCACCCCCGGGCAGGCCCGCGACCACATCGTCGGCTACACCGTCTTCAACGACTGGTCCGCGCGCGACCTGCAATCGGCGGAGATGAAGGTGGGCCTGGGCCCCTGCAAGGGCAAGGACACCGCCACCACGCTCGGCCCGTACCTCGTCACCGCCGACGAGCTGGAGCCGTACCGGGACGCCGACGGCTTCCTGCGTCTCGCCCTGACCGCCGAGGTCAACGGCGAGACGGTCGGCAAGGACCTGCTGTCCAACATGAGCTGGACCTTCGAGGAGATGACCGCCTACGCCTCCCGCGGCACCCGCGTCGTGCCGGGCGACGTCCTCGGCTCCGGCACCTGCGGCAACGGCGGCTGCCTCGCCGAACTGTGGGGCCTGCGCGGCGAGCGGACGCGCCGCCGCTGAAGCCGGGCGACACCGTCACCCTGACCGTCGAGGGCATCGGCACCGTCTCCAGCAACTCGTCGTCCCGGGTGTCGAGCCCGTGTCCCTGCCGGCCGGCCGGCGCCGCGGCCGGGAGCGGCCGTGACCGGCCCGCAGTCCTCGGGGCGCCTCCCGGCCGAAGGCCGGGGGAGGCTGCGCGCAAGGTCGTCGTCGTGCACCGGCGCGGCCCGCGGCCAGGGCGCCGCCGAGGCCGAGGCGCTCGCCCGGGAGGGCGCCCGCGTCATCGCCACCGACGTCGAACCCGGAAGCGGCTGCCGGCGCCTGGACGTCACCAGCGAGAAGGACTGGGCCGGACTCGCCGCCGACCTGCGCGAGGCGTACGGGCAGGTGCACGGCCTGGTCAACAACGCGGGCATCACCTGGCGCGCCCGCGTCGTGACGTACGCCCCGAGGACATGGCCCGGGTCCACGCGGTGAACGTCACCGGTCCCCTCCTCGGCATCCAGCACCTGGCCCCGCTCATGCCACCCGGCTCCTCCGTCGTGAACGTCGGCTCCTCGGCGGCCCTCACCGCCCATTACCCGGTCGCCTACACGACCAGCAAGTGGGCGCTGCGGGGCCTGTCGAAGACCGCCGCCCTGGAGCTGGGCCCGCGCGGCATCCGCGTCAACACCGTCCACCCCGGTTACATCGAGACCGAGATGACCGCCTCCGCCGCTCCGGCCTTCCGCGAGGCCAACGTCCGCGAGACCCCGCTGGGCCGCACCGGGACCGTCGGCGAGGTCGCCCCGCTGGTCGTCTTCCTGCTGTCGGACGAGGCGTCGTTCATCAGCGGTGCCGAGATCCCCGTGGACGGCGGGCTGACCGCGCACGGCGGCGTCAAGTCCGTCTCGGACGCCCTGCGGCCGGGGACCGGCGGATGAAGCGGCTCGACGGCGGCCGGTCCGCCGTCCTGCCCGGCACAGCACACTGAAAGGAGCACGCACACCATGGACAAAGTGATCGGCAGCGCCGCCGAGGCGGTCGCCGGCATCCCCGACGGCGCCTCACTGGCCGTCGGCGGCTTCGGGCTCAGCGGCGTACCCGAAGTCCTCATCCGCGCTCTGTACGAGCAGGGCGCGGGCGGCCTGGAGGTCGTCTCCAACAACTGCGGTGTGGACGGCCGGGGTCTGGGCGTCCTGCTGGCCTCGGGCCGCATCGCCCGGGTGACCGGCTCGTACGTCGGCGAGAACAAGGAGTTCGCCCGCCAGTACCTGTCCGGCGAGCTGGAGGTGGAGCTGGTGCCGCAGGGCACCCTCGCCGAGCGCCTGCGGGCCGGCGGCGCGGGCATCCCCGCCTTCTACACCCCGGCCGGCGTGGGCACCCAGGTCGCCGCCGGCGGCCTGCCCTGGCGCCACGCGGCGACGGGACGGTCGCCGTCGCCTCACCGCCCAAGGAGACCCGCGACTTCGCGGACCGCACGCACGTCCTGGAGCACGGCATCACCACCGACTTCGCGCTCGTACGGGCCTGGCGCGGCGACCGGCACGGCAACCTCTGCTTCCGCCGGGCCGCCGCAACTTCAACCCCCTCGCCGCCATGGCCGGCCGCGTCACCATCGCCGAGGTCGAGGAACTCGTCGAACCCGGCGAACTGCGCCCCGACGAGGTCCACCTGCCCGGCATTTACGTCCAGCGGATCGTGCAGCTCACCCCCGAGCAGGCCGCCGACAAGCAGATCGAGCGCCTTTTGACTTCCGCATCTCCGACACGAGGGACGGTACGTTCCTGATGGCCTGGACCCGCGACCAAATGGCCGCCCGAGCCGCCGCCGAACTCACCGACGGCTCCTACGTCAACCTCGGCATCGGCCTGCCCACCCTCATCCCCGGCCACCTCCCGCCCGGGGTGCACGTCGTCCTGCACTCGGAGAACGGCATCCTCGGCACCGGCCCCTACCCCACCGAGGACGAGGTCGACCCGGACCTGATCAACGCCGGCAAGGAGACCGTCACCGTGCTGCCGGGCGCGAGCTTCTTCGACTCGGCGCTGTCCTTCGGGATGATCCGCGGCGGCCACATCGACACCGCCGTCCTCGGTGCCATGCAGGTCTCCGCCCACGGCGACCTCGCCAACTGGATGATCCCCGGAAAGACGGTCAAGGGCATGGGCGGCGCGATGGACCTCGTGCACGGGGCCCGCCGCGTCATCGTCCTGATGGAGCACACCGCCAAGGACGGGAGCCCGAAGATCCTGAAGGAGTGCACCCTGCCGCTCACCGGCAAGGCGTGCGTACACCGGATCATCACCGACCTCGGCGTCCTCGATGTCACCGACGACGGCCTCGCTCTCGTCGAGACCGCCCCCGGCGTCACCGTCGAGGACATCACCGCCCGCACCGACGCTCCCCTGCGCCCGGGCAGCTCCACCGCCGCCTGCTGATCAGGAGGGGCTCGCGGTATCCCCCCGGCAGAACGGGTCAACGAGCAGCTCCTGAGCTCGCTCCCGGCCGGCGAGCGGGCTCGGGCCGTGCGCATCCTCCGCGAAATCGCGTCCACGGACAGCGGGTCGTTCGGCGGGGCGTAGCGGCCGGGCTCCGGAGAACGCCGGCTCCTTTACCACAATGGGGAAGCCCAGGGGCGGAAACAGCGCCACGACGGCTTGATCCGGCATTCAGGGTCTGTTTTCGGACAACGAGCCGTGTCTCGCGAGGTCCCAGACAACCCATGCCGCCCTCCAGCAACTCTCACGGGCCGGAGACAGTTCCGCGATCAGATCAGGCACCCGGAAAACGAGGAATTATGACCAGATTCCCCCAAGCCCGTCCATGGCGTTCGGCGATCGCCGGCGCCGCGGCGATCACCGTGACCGCCGGCCTCGTCGCCGCCGCGCCCGACGCCGAGACGGAGCAGCCCGCGCCGAAGCTCAGCCTGATCGCCGCCTCGGGGTCGGTGACGCTCACCTCGTGGAAGGAGAGCCCCGGCGTCTACCTGGACCTCGGTACGTACGTCACCGCCGAGAACGGCCCCCTCGAACTCAAGGTGACCCGCAAGTCCTACAAGGACCCGGTCGTGGCCACGCAGGTCATCCGCGAGGGGACGAGGACCCGGACCAAAACCCTTCCCCAGGGCCTGGTGAAGGACTTCGCGGGACTGCCGGACTTCGCCCAGATCAAGATCACCGATGCGGCCGGCCGGACCGTGATGAACAAGTCCGAGGCCTTCTGCCCGAACAACGCCTCCGGCCGGATACGCCCCGACGCCCCGGCCAGGTCGAAGTACCCCGAGAGCTGTCCCGAGAACCCGTTCACGCTCGGCTCGGTGTGGGGTGTCGAGAAGGGCTGGGCGTCCAACACGTACGCGGGCTACTACTCCGACCCGGTCGTCCTGCCGGCCGGGAAGTACACCGCCAAGGTGTCCGTGAAGAAGCGCTACCGCGAGCTGTTCGGCATGGAGAACAAGTCCCGGACGATCAAGGTGACCGTACGCGAGCGCAGCTACGAGGACGACATGGGCGCGGCGTCCGCCATGGCGCACGGGTCGCACGCGGCCGGGCACTCCGGTCACGGCGCGATGCGCGCGCCGGCGCCGCGCCGTGACGAGCGGGGCGGACCGTCGTACAACGAGGGTCACGGGCCCCACACCCCGGCGCCGCCGGCCCTCCCGTGGGCGCTCAGGAAGGAAGCCCTCCGGGCGGCCCGGGTGGGTGACAAGGCCGGGCAGACCGACGGTTCCCGGAAGGCTCCGGCGGTGAAGCCCGCCGCGAAGCGGCCGACCGGCGCACCGAACGTGCCGAACGTGCCGAAGCCCGACCTGCGTTCGCTGCCGGCCTACGGCATCACCATCGACAAGGGCGAGGGCAGCACGGCGGGCAAGGACTACCTGGCCTTCAGCGCCAACGTGTGGAACGCGGGTCCCGCACAGCTCGTGGTCGACGGCTTCCGCGCTCCGGGCAAGGAGCTGATGGACGCCTACCAGTACTTCTACGACGCCGACGGGAAGCAGGTCGGCTACACGCCGACCGGCACCATGGAGTGGGACCCCCGCAAGGGGCACGAGCACTGGCACTTCACCGACTTCGCCAGCTACCGGCTGCTCAAGGCCGACCGCAAGGAGGCGGTCCGCAGCGGCAAGGAGGCCTTCTGCCTGGCCAACACCGACGCGGTCGACTACACGGTGAAGAACGCCAACTGGCACCCGGACAACACCGACCTGTCCACCGCGTGCGGCCAGGAGAGCTCCATCTCCGTCCGGGAGGTGCTCGACGTCGGCTCCGGCGACACGTACACCCAGGACCTCCCCGGCCAGTCGTTCGACATCACCAATCTGCCGAACGGCACCTACTACATCCAGGTGCTGGCCAACCCCGAGAAGCGGCTCAAGGAGACCAGCCTCACCAACAACAGCGCTCTGCGCAAGGTCGTCCTGGGCGGCCGGGCGGGCGCCCGTACGGTGACCGTGCCCGCCCATCACCTGGTCGACGCCAACTGACCCGGGCCTGACGGAACACACGCATCGATGCCGGCTCCCGGGCTCCGCGCCCGGGGGCCGGCGTCGTGGGCGGTCAGCCGGCGCGATCGCCGCACCCGCGGCGCCCCTCGGAGTCACCAGCCCCGACTCGTAGGCGAAGACGACCAGCTGGGCGCGGTCGCGGGCGCCCAGTTCACCATGGCGCGGCTGACGTGGGTCTTGGCCGTGAAGGGGCTGATCACCATGTGGGCGGCGATCTCCTCGTTCGTCAGGCCGTGCGCGACCAGCGCCGCGACCTCGCACTCGCGCCGGGTGAGCGTCTCGAAACCGGGGGCCGTGCGGCGGTCCGGCGGGCGGGCGGCGAACTCGGTGATGAGGCGGCGCGTCACGGACGGCGAGAGCAGCGCGTCGCCGCCGGCCGCGATGCGGACGGCCTGGAGCAGGTCGGCCGGTTCGGTGTCCTTGAGGAGGAACCCCGCGGCCCCGGCGCGCAGTGCGTCGAAGACGTACTCGTCCAGGCCGTAGTTGGTGAGGATGACGACGTGCACCCCGGCCAGCGCCGGGTCGGCGGCGATGTGGCGGGTGGTCTCGATACCGGTCATCACCGGCATCTGTACATCGACGAGCGCGACGTCCGGGACGTGCCGGCGGGCGAGTTCGAGGCCCTGGCGGCCGGTCGGCGCCCTCGGCGACGACCTCGATGTCGTCCTCGGCGGCCAGCAGGGCACGGAATCCCGCCCGCATCAGCGCTGGTCGTCGACGATCAGTACGCGGCAGCGGGCCGCTCACCGTGCCTCCAGGGGGAGTTCGGCGCGTACGCAGGAAGCCGCCGCCGGGGCGCGGCGCCGCGTGCAGGGTGCCGCCGAGGGCGGTGACGCGCTCGCGCATGCCGGGCAGGCCGGTGCCCGGGACCGGCGGCTGCCCGCCCGGCGCGGCGGGGTTCGCCGGGCCCTCGTTCTCGACGTGGAGGGAGAAGTGGTCCCGGGCATAGCCGAGCCGCACGCTCGTCTTCGCGCGGCCCGCGTGCCGGGCGACATTGGTGAGTGCCTTCCTGGACGATGCGGTACGCCGCCCGGTCGACGGCGTCCGGCAGCGCACGCTCGGGTCCGGTGACGGTCACCGACGCCACGAGCCCGGCCGTACGGGCCCGCTCGACCAGTTCGCCGAGGTGGGCGAGCCCGTTGCCCGGCGGTACGGCGTCGTCCGTACGCAGCACCTCCAGCGTCGCCCGCAGCTCGCGCATCGCCTCACCGCTCGCCTCCTGGATGGCCAGCAGCGCCTCCGGCACGTCCTCGCCCCGCTTGCGCGCCAGGTGCACGGCGACCCCCGCCTGGAGCTTGACGATCGAGATGGAGTGGGTGAGCGAGTCGTGCAGCTCGCGCGCGATCCGCAGCCGCTCCTCCCCCGCCCTGCGCAGCGCGGCCTCCTCCTTGGTCCGTTCCGCCTCGGCCGCGCGCTGTTCGGTCTGGTGGAGGTACGCCTGCCAGTTCTTGTCGATGAGTCCCGTGACGCCGGCGCTGAGGAACCAGCCGTGCAGCAGCAGCGACCGTTCGACCGCGTCCCCCGACGGGCTCGCGACGAAGAAGCCCACGAGGAAGACGACGCTCACCCCGACCGCCACCGCCCGGTGCCCGACCCGGGTCACGGCGTGCACCCCGGCGATCACCGGGAACGCCGCCGAGGCGCCCGGGCTCGCGTGTGCGGCGTAACCGAGCATGCAGGCCGCGGTGAAGACCAGTACCGGCACCGGGGCCCTGCGGTGCACGGCGAGTGCCAGCGACCCCGCGGTGATCAGGACCACGTCGACGGCAGCGGGGCCGGGCCCCGGCGTGGTGAAGCCCGCCAGGAGGACCGCGCCGCCGATGACGGCCGCAAGTCCCGTGTCGATGAGCCCGGTTCGCCAGGCGTGCCCGTCCCGCTGATCCCCGCGCATGAACCGCACCCTAGACGCCGCTCCCGCCCGGCGCGTCCTCCCCGCAGACGGCTTTCTTCCTACTCCCGGGGAAGCAGTGAGGCCGCGGCGCCCCGTGCCGGGCGCAGCCGGCAGTGCCTCCCGCCGTACGACGACGGGGAGCGGGCCCGCGGGCGAGCATCGTCCCCATGACCGGACCTTTCCGCTTCACCTCGCCCGCTGCGCCCGGCTCCGCGACCGGAGCCGCCGCCGACGTCTACGCCCAGCTGAACACCGACTTCGGTGTCCCGGGGGCGTCCACCTTCGCCGTACTGTCCCCCTCCACCCCGCTGCTGACCGGATTCTGGGCGCTGACCCGCGAGTCCCTGCTGGTGACGGGGCAGGCGTCCCGTACGGAGAAGGAGCTGGTGGCCACCGGGGTGTCACTCGCCAACAACTGCCACTTCTGCGTCAACGCGCACACCCTGCTGCTGTACGCGGGCGGCGACCACGCCCTCGCGGAGACGATCGGGCGCGGTGAGACACCGGCCGACCCTGCGCACGCCCGGCTGCTCCAGTGGGGAAAGGCGGTCGGCGCGGACGCCGGACCGCCGCCGTTCCCGCCGGAGCGGGCCGCCGAGTACATCGGTACGGCCCTCACCTTCCACTTCATCAACCGGATCGCGTCGGCGCTGCTCGCCGGTGTCTCCCTGGCGGGGAACGAGCAGAAGCTCCGTTTCCTCGGCACCGCGGCGGGCCGCCACCTCGCCCGCACCGTCCGGCGCGAGCTGCGCCCCGGCGACAGCCTGCCCCTGCTGGAGACGTCCGGGCCCGGACCTGCCTGGGCGGCGGCCGGGTCTCCCGGTCGCCGTGGCGTACGGCGGCGCTGCGCGAGGCGGCGCTCATGGGCGCGGGCCTGTTGTCCGAGGACGACCGGGCGTACGTGCGCAAGACGGTGTCCGAGTGGGACGGTGTCGCGCCGCGTACCGCCGGCCGGTGACTGGCTGCCGGGCCGGGAAGACCGCCCCGGCGCCCGGCTCGCGCTGCTGGCCGCCCTCGCCCCGGACCACGTCGCCGGGGAGGACGTCACCGCGTGGCGGACCCCGGCCCACACCGACCACTGTCTGGTGCATCTGGTCGCGTACGGCGCGATCACCGCCGTCGAGCGGATCGAGGAGACCCTGTGAACCCCGTGCCCCCACCCCTGTGAACACCGTCGCCGAAGCGTGGGACGGGCCGGTCGGCGCGCACTGGGCCGAGCACCAGACCGCTACGACGCCATGGTGTCCGACTTCAACGACGCGCTCTTCGCCGCCGCCGCGATCGGCGAGCGTGACCGCGTCCTGGACATCGGCTCCGGCAGCGGCCGGACCACCCGTCTCGCCGCGCGCCTCGCCCCGCGGGGCAGCGTCGTGGGCGTGGACATCTCGCGGCCGCTCATCGAGCGGGCGCGCGCCTCGGCCGGCCATGCGCGGATCGTGTACGAGCTGGGGGACGCCCAGACCCATCCGTTCGCGCCGGCGGCTACGACGTGGCGATCAGCCGGGGCGGGGTGATGTTCTTCACGGACCATACGGCGGCCTTCGCCCACATCGGCCGCGCCCTGCGCCCCGGCGGACGGCTCGCCTTCATCTGCCCGCAGCCGGCCGAACCGGACGGCGAGGAGACCAGGACGCTGGGCCTGCTCGGCTCCCTGCTGGGCCGGCAGGACCCCCGGGACGACGAGTGCGGCGAGCAGTCTTCCCTGTCCGTTCCCGCCCGCGTCCACGAGGTCCTGGAGCGGGCGGGCTACGAGCAGGTGACCGTCACCCCGGCCACCGGGTCGACGGTCTGGGGCCGGGACGCGGCCGACGCCGTGGACTTCCTCCTGTCCCGCGCGGGTACGGGGGGCTCGGTGCCCGCGTCCACCCGCGCCGCGATGGAGGACGCTCTCCGCCCTTACGAGACGGGGCGGGGAGTGGTGATGCGGGCCGGGGTCTGGGTGGTCGGCGCGGTACGCCCGTAGAGGAGACTGCGGGAGCGGTCCCCGCCCGCCCCGTGGAGGTGGTGCCGCACGGCGGATATTGAGATGCGGCACCACCCGTTGGTCCGTAGGGTCGACGCTCGTGGAACCGCTCAGTGAGAAACAGATCCGCTCGTCCTTCGTGAACTGCACCAAGGGCGAGGCGACCCGCCTCAGACTGCCGCTCGACTTCGCCGAGCTGCCCTGGGGGGACCTGGACTTCCTGGGGTGGGTGGATCCGGGCGCTCCGCTGCGGGCCCACCTCGTCCTGCCCCGCGCGAACGGCCCGCTAGGCATCTCCCTGCGCGTCCCCGCCGTGGGCCGCACCAGCGCGGTGAAGTCCAGCCTCTGCCAGATATGCCTGACGGGACACGCTTCCTCCGGAGTCTCCTTGCTCGCCGCCCCCCTGGCGGGTGCGCGGGGCCGCGAGGGCAACACGGTCGGCATCTATGTCTGCTCCGACCTCGCCTGCTCGTTGTACCTGCGCGGCAAGCGGCAGCCGAAGCTGCGTTCCGGGCGTTACGAGGAGTCCCTCACCCTGGACGAGCGCATCGCCCGGATGACGGGCAGTCTGGACGCCTTCGCGGCCAAGGTCGCCGCGGGCTGAGGTCTGCTCCGCCCCGCTCGCCGTCCGCCGCACGCGCCCTCCCGGTGGGGGCGGCCTGCTTCCGGCCCGTGCCGAGGGTGACCGGTCCCGAGGCGAGGAGCCGGGAGGGGACGCTGTGCGCCGTGCCGGCCCGCAGGGCCGCGAAGTCGTACGTCGTCCAGCGGCGCCGTTCCACCGGTACGGGGAGCAGGCCGTCGTCGCGAAGAGGCTGTCGGAGCCGGCCGCGCCGGGGAGGGCGGGCTCGACACGGCCCTCCCGGCCGGGCACGCGGGGGCGGGGGACCCCTGGGAACGGTTGCGGTCACGGCAGCGGGACCCTTCGCAGGTGACTCAGGAACTGAGCGCGGGGATGACCTCGGCGCCGTACGCGTCGATCGTCGCTTCCTTCGCGTCGTGCATGTCGTAGACCGCGAACTGGTCGACCCCGAGAGCGCGCAGCGCCCGGAGCTTCTCGATGTGCGCCTCGGCCGGTCCCAGCAGGCAGAAGCGGTCGACGATCTCGTCGGGCACGAAGGCGGTGTCCGGGTTCCCGGCCCGCCCGTGGTGGCTGTAGTCGTACCCCTGGCGCTGCTTGACGTACGCCGTGAGGGCCTCCGGCACCAGGCCGGAGTCCTCCCCGTACCGGGCCACCAGGTCGGCGACGTGGTTGCCGACCATGCCGCCGAACCACCGGCACTGCTCCCGCGCGTGGGCGAGGTCCTCGCCGACGTACGCGGGGGCGGCGACGCAGATGGTGACGGACTCCGGGTCGCGTCCCGCGTCCGACGCGGCGGTGCGTACCGCCTTGACCATCCACTCGGTGAGGAACGGGTCCGCCAGCTGGAGGATGAACCCGTCCGCCTTCTGCCCGGCCAGCTCCAGCGCCCTGGGGCCGTACGCCGCCATCCACACCGGCAGCCGGCCGTCCTTCACCCACGGCAGCCTGATCCGCTGCCCTCCGATGTCCGCCTCCCGTCCCTCCGCCAGGTCGCGGATGACGCCGATCGCCTCGCCGAGCCGGGCCAGGGTGTTGGGCTTGCGGCCCGCCACGCGCATCGCGGAGTCGCCGCGGCCGATGCCGCACACGGTTCTGTTGCCGTACATCTCGTTGAGGGTGGCGAAGGTGGAGGCGGTGACTTCCCAGGTGCGGGTGGAGGGGTTGGTCACCATCGGCCCGACGATCAGGCGCTCGGTGTGTTCGAGGACGCGGCTGTAGATGACGAAGGGTTCCTGCCACAGCACGGCGGAGTCGAAGGTCCAGCCGTAGCGGAAGCCGTTGCGCTCAGCGCGCCGCATCAGGCCGACGACCGCCGATGCGGGCGGTCGGTCTGCAGGACGAGTCCGAAGTCCATGACGTGGACCTCCCGGTTCGCTCGGGGTCAGTTCAGGTTCTGACAGGTGGATCGGGGCGTGTAGATGCCGTGTCCTGCCCGGCCGGTGAACTCGCGGCTGTCGATGACGGGTTCGCCGCGCGAGAGCACCGTCTCGACCTGCCCGGTGATCCGCTTTCCTTCGTAGGCCGAGTAGTCGACGTTCATGTGGTGGGTGGCCGCGGAGATGACCTGCTCGGCGTGCGGGTCGTAGATGACGACGTCGGCGTCGGCGCCCGGCGCGATCGTCCCCTTCTTCGGGTAGAGGCCGAACATCCGGGCCGGGGACGCGCAGGCGATCTCGATCCAGCGGCGGCGCGAGATGTGCCCGTCGACGACGGCCTGGTGCAGGAGGTCCATGCGGTTCTCCACGCCCGGCAGCCCGTTGGGGATCTTCGAGAAGTCGCCCCGGCCCAGCTCCTTCTGGCCCGAGAAGCAGAAGGGGCAGTGGTCGGTCGAGACGACCTGGAGGTCGTCGGTCCGCAGGCCCCGCCAGAGTGCGGCCTGGTGCTCGCGCGGCCTCAGCGGCGTACTGCACACGTACTTGGCGCCCTCGAAGTCCGGCTCCGCGAGGTTGTCGGTGGACAGGAAGAGGTACTGGGGGCAGGTCTCGCCGAAGACGTTGAGCCCCTTGTCCCGGGCGGCGGCGATCTCGGCGACGGCCTCCTCGGCCGATACGTGCACGACGTACAGCGGGGCGTCCGCGACGCGTGCGAGCTGGATCGCCCGGTGGGTCGCCTCGGCTTCGAGGAGGACCTTGCGGACCTCTCCGTGGTGGCGCGGGTCGGTGCGGCCCTCGGCCAGGGCCTGCTCGACGAGGACGTCGATGGCGATGCCGTTCTCGGCGTGCATCATGATCAGCCCGCCGTTGCCGGCGGAGCGCTGCATGGCGCGCAGGATCTGCCCGTCGTCGCTGTAGAAGACGCCGGGGTACGCCATGAACAGCTTGAAGGAGGTGACCCCCTCCCCCACCAGCAGGTCCATCTCCTTGAGCGAGTGCTCGTTGACGTCGGAGAGGATCATGTGGAAGGCGTAGTCGATCGCGCACTTGCCGTCGGCCTTCGCGTACCAGGCGTCGAGCCCTTCCCGGACGGAGTGGCCGACGCTCTGCACGGCGAAGTCGATGACGGTCGTGGTGCCGCCCCAGGCGGCCGCCCGCGTGCCCGTCTCGAAGGTGTCGGAGGCGAAGGTGCCGCCGAAGGGCAGTTCCATGTGGGTGTGCGCGTCGACGCCGCCCGGGATGACGTACTTCCCGGTGGCGTCGATCGTGCCGTCGGCGGTCCAGGCGCCGGCCGCGCCGCTGCCGTGGGAGGCGAGGGCGGCGATCCGCCCGTCCTCGATCAGGACGTCGGCGTGGATTTCGTCGGAGGCCGTGATGACGAGCCCTCCGCGGACGACGGTACGGTTCACGGTTCTGCTCCCTTCAGGTCCGGGAAAAGGGACGGGCGGAGCCACCCCGGGAGGCGGCCGGCGGCGGCTCCGCGGCTCACTGCGCGTTCCTCAGGGCCTTCTCGAGGATGCGTGCGCCCTCCTCGGCCTCCGTGACGGTCAGGGTCAGGGGCGGGGCGATGCGCAGTACGGCGGTGTTGTGGCCGCCGCCCTTGCCGATCAGCAGGCCGCCCTCGCGCGCCGCTTCCAGTACGGCCGCCGCCGTCTCGGGCGCCGCCTCGTCGGTGCCGGGCTTGACGAGCTCGATGCCCGCCATCAGACCCCGGCCGCGTACTTCGCGTACGCACGGCACACCGGCGGTGATCGCGCGCAGCCGTTCCAGGAGCAGGCCGCCGACGCGCCGGGCGTTGCCCTGGAGGTCGTGTTCCAGGAGGTAGTTGAGGTTGGCGAGGCCCGCCGCCATCGTGATGGGGCTGCCGCCGAAGGTGGAGATGGAGTTGGCGTCGAGGCAGTTCATGACCTCGGCGCGGGCGACGACGCCGCCGATGGACATCCCGTTGCCGATGCCCTTGGCGAAGGTGAGGATGTCCGGCGGGCCGTTCTGGGCGTGTGCCTGCCAGCCCCAGAAGTGTTCGCCCGTACGTCCCCATCCGGTCTGCACCTCGTCGGTGATCCACAGGATGCCGTGCCGGTCGAGGACCTCGCGGAACGCGGCGTACAGGCCGTCGGGCGGTGAGGTGAAGCCGCCGACGCCCTGCACGGGCTCGGCGAGGAGCGCGGCGACGCGCCCGCCCGCCTGGCCGAGGAGGTCTTCGAGGTCGGCGACGCACGCCTCGATGAACTGGGCGTCGGAGAGGTGGGCGTACGGGCCCCGGCAGCGGACGGCCCCGTGGACGTACAGCGTCTGGAGCGGGGAGAGGCTGGTCGGGGACCAGGCGCGGTTGCCGGTGACGGACACGGTGGAGAAGGACCGGCCGTGGTAGCTGTTGCGCATCGCCAGGATCTGGTTCGAGCGGCGGTACGTCGTGGCGAGGAGCAGGGCGGTGTCGTTGGCCTCGGTGCCCGACGTGGTGAAGAAGACCCGGGCGTCGGGGATGCCGGAGAGGGTGGCGACGCGCTCGGCGAGCTCGACCATGGGGCGGTTGAGGTAGAGCGTCGAGGAGTGGATGAGGCGGCCGGCCTGCTCGCTGACGGCCTTGGTGACCTCGGGGAGCGCGTGGGCGGTCATGGTGGTGAGGATGCCGCCGAAGAAGTCGAGGTAGCGCCTGCCGTCGGCGTCGTGGACGTACCGGCCCTCGCCGTGGGTGATCTCGATCGGCTGCCGGTAGTAGAGTGAGACCCAGTCGGGGATGACGGCCTTGTGGCGGTCGTGCAGGTTGATCGCCTGGGTCACGGGTTCACCAGTCCTTCGTACGCGTCGGGCCGGCGGTCCCGGTAGAACGCCCATTGCTGACGTACTTCCTCGATGAGATCGAAGTCCAGGTCCCGGACGAGGAGTTCCTCCTCCTTGTCGCCGGCCCTCTCGCCGACGAACCGGCCGCGCGGGTCGACGAAGTAGCTGGTGCCGTAGAAGTCGTTGTCGCCGTACTCCTCCTGGCCGACGCGGTTGATGGCGGCGACGAAGTACTCGTTGGCGACGGCGGCCGCGGGCTGTTCCAACTGCCAGAGGTGGGCGGAGAGGCCGCGGTGGGTGGCGGAGGGGTTGTAGACGATCTGGGCGCCGTTCAGGCCGAGTTGGCGCCATCCCTCCGGGAAGTGGCGGTCGTAGCAGATGTAGACGCCGACCTTGCCGACGGCCGTGTCGAAGACGGGCCATCCCAGGTTTCCCGGCTTGAAGTAGAACTTCTCCCAGAACCCCTTGACCTGGGGGATGTGGTGCTTGCGGTACTTGCCGAGGTAGCTGCCGTCGGCGTCGATCACGGCGGCGGTGTTGAAGTAGAAGCCGGACTGCTCGCGCTCGAAGACGGGGACGACGATCACCATGCCGGTCTCGCGGGCGAGGTCCTGCATGCGGCGTACGGTCGGCCCGTTGGGGACGGCCTCCGCCCACCGGTAGTGCTCGGGCTCCTGCACCTGGCAGAAGTACGGGGCGTTGAAGACCTCCTGGAACCCTATGATCTTCGCGCCCTGCCGGGCCGCCTCGCGGGCGTGCTCCTCATGTTTGGCGATCATGGATTCGGTGTCGCCGGTCCAGGTCGCCTGGACGAGTGCGGCGCGTACGACGTTGGCCATGACTTGTCTCCTTCAACGGGACGTCAGAGACCTTCTACGCCCGTAGATTCGGGACGTAGAGGGATGAACGTAAGCCCCGGCGAGGAGTGGGGCAAGACCATCGTCGTCAACCCGCAGAGTCGATCACGTTTCACACCCGAGGGGGTGACACGGGGACGTCGCGAGGTTCACGGCTTCCGAGGCGTTCACGGCGCGGCGCCCGCCACCCGCAGGGCGTGGACGACGGCCCGGTACCGGCTCTGCGACACCCGCCGCGCGGTGTCGAGCAGCAGCGAGAGAGGCGGCGCGGGTCGGTCCGGGCGGCCTGGGCGACGTCCTCGGGCGTACGTACGTGCACGAACGCCTCGGCCAGCGCCCGCACTTCGCGCTCGTGTCCGCCCGAGCCGTCCAGGGCGAGCAGCGCGGCCGCGATCTCGGTGGCGGGGCGCGCGACGCCCTGCCGCAGCAGCTGCCGGCGTCGACGGCGAGCCCGCGGCGCCGAGTGCCCCGGCGACGGCGGCGACCCGGTCGGGCGGCAGCGAGGCCACCTCCCAGAGGAGGGTGGCCCAGTCGGCGCCGAGCCCGGCGTGGTGCAGGGCGGCGGCGAGCGCGGGCAGCCGCGCCGGGGGCCAGCCGGCGGCCTCGCAGAGGAGCACGTGCGCCTCGCCGGTGCGCCCCTGGGCGCGCAGCTGTACGAGCACTCGACCGTGCCGGCGACGGCGCGGGTGTCCTGGGCGAGGTCCGCGGTGTCCGTCACGGCGGCGGCCTCCGGCTCCTCCACCCCGGCGTACCGGGCGCCCCGGGGAGCGGGCAGCCCGGGCGGGAGGCGCCGCGGGCACGGCGGACACAGCGCTTCGTCGTCGTCGAGCCCGGCGTAGCGGGCCCCGCGGGGGCGCCGTCCGGGAGCGGTGACGCGGCCGGGGGCCGGCGGGCCCCCCTGGCCCCCCGGACGCCCTCCGGGGCGTGTCCTCGAGCACCGGGCGGGCCGGACCGGGCCGGGCCGGGTACGTCGGTGCGGCGGCTTTCGGCCCCTCCGGGGC
>RHMC01000367.1 GCA_003719395.1 Streptomyces altiplanensis | reverse complement strand
GTTGCGGGCCACCGGCCCGTCACCCGATCAGAGGCCACTCTGAAAGAGCTCAGTGGGTGCCGGATTGCCAAGTACTCACGCCAGGCGAGACCCGACAACGGCGACAGCACGCCCTCGAGGCGCAACGGTCAAGTGTCACGGGGAAACTTCAGACGCCCTCGGCCTCCTCGCGGAAAAGTTGGCCCTCGACATCAGAGAGAACATCGTCCAGCGCAGCGCGGTCCCTTTTCACGACGTCAGGGTCAAGGTCGGCGCCACCGCGCTGGTTGAGTGGTGAGCCGATAGGGAGTCCGGTCCTCCGGCCGTGCCGTCACTGTGGGCGGTGTGGCCGGTGGCGTGGCTTGCGGTGTTGCGGTTGGCGCAGTTATTCCTGAAGGCCGGGGAGAGGAAGTCGCCGATACCGCCAGCGGTGGCGGGAGCGGCAGTAGCGAGGGAGATGCCCAGGACCGCGACCGTGAGGGCAGTGCCTGTGGCAGAGCAGCTGGTCATGTCCCATGTAACGAGGGAGCCAGCCGCCCTGTCACGTCAGCCCGGTCCCTCATAAGCCACATGGATACCTCGGCGCACTAGTCACTCGTCTGCCGCGCTTCAGTGGCTGAATATTATCTGCGGGGTGAGGATGCTACTGAATCGATCGGCGCCGAAATTCGTGCGGATGAGCTGCAGCTGCCATTGTTCGAAGTCCCTGTGCGTACTACCGCGCACGATGGGTCTGCTGTGCCCTCTGTCCGCAATTCTCGCCAGTTGATGCTTCACCTTAGACGATTGCGAAGCCGTCGGCACGTGGGTCGTGGAACGCCGTCACGTGTCGACGGAACGGAAAGGAAAACATCATGAGCCAATCCGTCGTGGACTTCACGAATAACCCTGATGCGGTGGCGCAGCATCCTGATGGCGGTTGGTGGTTTTTCAAGGACGAATACTGCGTCAAGACGGACTCCGAGGCTAGTGCGTCACCGACAGGAATCATCAAGATTTCCTCCGATAAGGCATGGCCTGCCCTCATCGGCACAGATTTCGCTAAAAAGTCAACTGCCGTGGCTCGCCATTCTGACGGCGGCTGGTGGTTCTTCAGTGGCGAACTGTGTGCCAAGACTGACAGCGACGGCACCAAGCTTCTGTATCCGACGGCACAGATCTCTCGTCGTTGGCCCGTACTGGGTCAGCTCTCGGATCTCGGCTGAGTAAACAACGGCACGGGGCGGTATGCATGCTCTATGCATACCGCCCCGCATTGCTGAACCTATTGAGGAATTCGATAGTCAAAACGCTTGACGGCTCAACGAAGGGGATATCATGAGTGACAAGTCTACCCTGCGGGTACTCACCTATAATATATTTCAGCCGGGCAAAAGAGGGACGCAGCATGAGCGGGCTGAAAGGCTGGCCAGCGCTCCATTCCTATTCAGTAATTCCAGTGGACACCAGTATGACATTGTTATACTCAACGAAATATTCGGCCCCAACGAAGACGTCAATGCGCTTTTGGCGGCTCTTGAGAATGGTGTGACAGGCCACACCGGCTACTCCTACAGAACGCCGATTGTGGCACGCCAGAATGACGGCGCATGGGACGGAATGGGAGGCGCAGTAAAGCCCGGAGCGGAGAGTGGCGGTGTAGTTGTTCTCTCACGCCATCCGATCGAGAAGAAGATTCAACACATTTATACTGCGCACAGTTCTGCGGAAAGTAATAAGGGATTCGCCTACGCGCGCCTCGATATGCGCGGCAGCAAGGTTCACGTGATTGCCACTCATCTGGACTCCTTGGCGAGAGGCGTAAGGGAAAGGCAACTAAGAGAGATCGTCACTTTCCTTGGCTCCCAAGGAATTTCTGACACGGATATGGTCGTGATTGCAGGGGACTTGAATGTTGATCGTCATGGGTCGGAGTACCCATTCATGATGGATATCCTCGAGGCGGACGAACCCTGCTTCCAAGGCCCGGCAAGTTGGAACCCAAGGCTCAACAATGTGTGTAGGGTCTCGTATCCGGAGTATGTTACCCCCTATCCATACGTCGAGCACGTGGACTACGTCCTGCTGCGCCCCCGTGCCGGGATCCAGCAAACCACGGTAAATACCACCTTGCCCCAAGCTCTGATCGAACCGTTCTCATTGAAAGAGAAAGGGTCTCTGCATGTATTTCGTCACGCCTCGGACCATTTCCCAGTGGAAGGAACGATCAGTGCTACTCCCCTCTAGAGGGTTTCTGATGCTGGAGGGGGATGTTGGTGTGCGGGGTGTGGGCTGGCCTGGTGTGTTGGGGGTTTGTTGAGAGGCCGGATGCATGGGTTCTGCGGGTAGTTCGGGGTGGGTGAGCTGGGGTTGTGTGTGGTGTGTTGAGTGGGAGGGACTGCTGCACGGATAAGTGAGCGTTTTCAGCGCTGACGCTCCAGGGTGAGGACGGCTGCGGCAATTGACG
>RHMC01000366.1 GCA_003719395.1 Streptomyces altiplanensis | reverse complement strand
ATCCTCCTCGGATAGCGGCACACTCCGTCACCACCGAATATGAGACAGGGCCGTTATTTTTACAGTCCCCGCGTCTCCGCTTATCAGCGGTTCTCTGCCTTCCCCGTGGCAGCGTCCACGTAGGTTACCGTCAAGAACGCCTCGCCCTTGGGGTCTTCGAACGTGACCAGCCATTGTGCGCGCCATTCGCCGGAGCGTTCCACTGCCATGAGGGAGCTGTCGGCCACCTTCAGCTTCGTGCCCTTGATCTCTGCCATGATCGATTTCAGAGCCGCAGCTTCCGCTGTCTGCTGGGAAATGCTGACTTTGGGCAGGTCTTTGGGGTCTTCGGTGCTTGCGGTGAGGAGCTGGGAGATTCGTCCTGCGGTGTTGATCTGTACGTCGAGGCGCAGGGGCATCAGGACGCCGTCGGCGTTCTTGCGTCGCCAGCTGACCATCCAGCCCAGTTCGGCTTTCTCGCCGACGGGGTCGACGAAGTGCTTCGACCCGGAAAGGGCTGCGGGGAAGTAGCGGCGGGCGTATGTCTCGGCGATCTCATACGCGTCGTCTGCGTTGTCGGGCTTCGTCTTGTCCGCCCCCGGTACGGAGAAGCTGGCGCTGGTGGTCTTATCGGTTGTCTCGAAGGTGACGGTGAGTTCCTTCGCGTCGGGCCAGGTCAGTGAAGCGTTGCCCTGTTCGTCAGCGAGCGCGATGAGGAGGCTGCCCGGAGAGTTCTGCCATGGGGGCTGGACCTGCACTTTGGCGACGGAGTAGCGGTCGCCGAAAGCGTCGTTCATGGCCTTCTGTGCTGCCTGCTTCTCGTTGCTGCCAGCGAGTTGGAGGCTGGTGGAGTCGAGGTGCTGCGGAGTGATCCACGTACCTGCGGCGATGGCGGCGAACGCTAGTACGGCCCCACTGGCGATCACGGTGGTGCGCAGATGGGCGTTGGGTTTGATCTCGTGCTTGGAGGCGCGCAGGTAGGCCCATGCTGCGAGTGCGCCGAGCGCTCCACCCACGCTGTTCATCAAGAAGTCGCTGGAGTCGCAGCCACGGCCGATGCCCGGCACCAGTGTCTGGGCGAGCTCGGTGACCAGCGAAAGGGCCGCTGCTCCCGCGACCACGGGGACGACAGCGCGCAGGGCCAGGGCTCCGAGGAAGCCGATGGGAATGAACATCGCGAGGTTCAGCAGGCCCTGGGTGGTGGCGAACGGCTCGGCGATGTCGTGGTTGATGACGCAGTTGTGGCTGGAGTACCCGCCGCCGGGCATGAAAAGCGTGACCGCGGTCTCGGCGGTGAGAACGGCGGCGAGACCGGCGTAGGCGTAGGGGCGTGTCCCGTGGTGGCGGGCGGCCTTGTAGCCGGCGAACCCGATAACAAGAGCCGCCACGGCGGCGGCTATGAGGAAGCCGATGCGGTCCTGGAAAATGGCAGAGAACACGAAGGCGATGTCCCGTTCAAAAAGGGTCGGAAGTGCTGAGTGCCGCTGCCCCTCCGCGCGAGGGGCAGCGGCACGGACCAGGTCTGGGTCAGGTGTTGCAGCTCGTCGGCGGGGTCTGGTAGGTGCTGCCGCTGGCGAGCATTAGACCAATGCTGGACCTGCAGTAGTCGACACTCCAGCTTGCCGTCTTGGTCTGTCCGGAGCTGATCGAAACCGCCGACTTGTACGTGTTACCCGAGCCGGAGTTTATGCCGAGCCTGATGGACGTCGCGCCGCCACCGGTCTTCTCGTAGTACGTGTTCGCCTGATCGTTGGTGAACTTGCGGTGGTGGAGCTGGCCGTTGGACAGCGAGGTACAGCTCCAACCGCGCTGCAGATGACCGCTGCTCGGGCAGCTCTGGGCCTGGATTGCAACCGGTGTCATCGGGGCAGCGCTCGCAGCAGTGGTGGTACCAAGCGCGGTTACGGTGACTCCCGCGATAGCGGCTGCCTGGGCAGCCTTGCGGAACTGAAGAGCCATCATTTCGAAATGCCTTCCTGATGCGTATATGGGCAGCAGGAGGAGACGCGTCGGCCTCGTACGCTTGCACGGCACGCGGCGGCCCGCACGTCTGCGGTCCGCTGCTTTCCCCCCGAGATTCCCATTGGTCAGCGCGTGAGGACTGGTCATGCCCCCACTGCACTGACACCAACCTTACGCAAGGCCACGATCGAACCATTACAGAATTTCGACAATTTGAGTCAAATTTAGGTCGCACGCCCCACCTGATTTCTGTCTGAACGCTTTCACAAGCCCTGGTGGTGGCGGGGGCGGAGGCTGGACAAAGCCGGGCCGAGAGAGCCGTACCACCTCACGCGGATCGAGGCAGCGTCGCTCACCTCGACCGCTATTAATCCGAAAGGGTTTGGGTTCTGGGTCGTTGGGTGGGTGTGAGCGATCTGGTGGGGGACGCGCGGCATCTGTCGTCGTCGGCGCAGGAGGCTCTTCGGCTGCGGGCGGTGGCCGCGTTGGTGGCGGGGCG
>RHMC01000365.1 GCA_003719395.1 Streptomyces altiplanensis | reverse complement strand
CAACCGCACACACGGCACCGTGAAGCAGCCCGCCCACGACCCCGGGCACGCCGGCCACCGGTTCCATCACGCCGCGGCCCGCTCCGCCCTCAGGATGCATCCACGTGCTCGCGAACACGGACGAAAGGATTTCTCTCATGTGTCATCCCTCCTGGGGGCGCGCGCTCACCGCTGCGCAGCGCCTGAGCGACCTCGCCCGGCTGCGCCGTGTACGTGACCGGATCGACCGGGAGTACGCGCAGCCGCTGAACGTCGAGGCACTCGCTCGCGGCGCGCACATGTCGGCCGGACACCTCAGCCGCCAGTTCCGCCTCGCCTACGGCGAGGCGCCGTACACCTATCTGATGACGCGTCGCATCGAGCGCGCGACGGCGCTGCTGCGCCGCGGCGACCTCAGCGTCACCGAGGTCTGCTTCGCGGTCGGCTGCTCGTCGCCGGGCACCTTCAGCACCCGCTTCACCGAGCTGGTCGGCATGCCGCCCAGCGCCTACCGGCGCCACGCAACGGGCGCTGCTGCGGGGATGCCGCCGTGTGTGTCGAAACAGGTGACCAGACCGGTCAGGAATCAAGAAGCGCCGGCCGCCGAGCCGCAACTGGCGTGACGGCCACGGCTTCCATCGAATCCGTCACCCTCGAGGTGGCCGGCCACCGTCAACAGCCTCATCGACGCGGCCCTCGACGCCGGTGCCACCCCGCTGAAACCTGCCACGAAGTCGCTGTGGGGCTACGGCGGTGTCGTTCAGGCCCCGGACGGGACGATCTGGAAGGTCGCGACCCCGGCGAAGAAGGACACCGGCCCGGCCACCCGGCAGATCGACGAGGTCGTGCTCCTGCTGGGAGTCGCGGACGTGGCCGCGAGCAAGCGGTTCTACGTCGACCGGGGCCTCGCCGTGACGAAGAGCTTCGGCCGTATGTACGTCGAGTTCGCCACGGGGACGAGTCCCGTCAAGCTGGCGCTCTACAGGCGCCGTGCCCTTGCCGAGGACGTCGGCGTCTCCCCCGACGGCACCGGCTCGTGCTGGGCAGCGGTGCCGGGCCCTTCACCGACCCGGACGGGTTCGCATGACAAGCCGCATCACCGGCACCCACACCCTGATGCGTCGCCGCTGCCCGATGCCGTCGCCCGGGGTTCGTTCGGCTGCACCGGTTCGCGGGCCGGGACAGCGGCCGCGCGGGCTGCGGTGCACGCTGCCTCCGCGACGCGGAGTGGGAGTCCCGCAGCCGCTGATCGCACTCGTCCGGCGGGAGCAAGCCGTCCGATCGCTCGTCCGCGCACAACGCGCGGGGCGCGCAGGGGCCTTGAAGGGGCACTCGCCCCGGGAACGGGCGGCGGATGGGGCACGTGTACGGCGCGGGTGAATACCGGGGGCCTCCCCTGCCGTCCCGGAGTGCGCCGGGGGGCGGCTTGGCGCCCGGCTCGCGGGACGGGAGCGGCCTGCGGGGAGGACGTACTCACTGGTCGCGGCGGTCCACGGCCGGCCCCCAGCCGGCCTCCAAAAACGATCAAGGGGCCGTTTCAGATTTCTCTGAAACGGCCCCTGACCTGCGACTCCTTCGAGTCGGGACGACAGGATTTGAACCTGCGACCCCTTGACCCCCAGTCAAGTGCGCTACCAAGCTGCGCCACGTCCCGATGCCCGTCTGGCCTGGGGTTTCCCCTGGCTGAACGTGCTTGAGAACAATACCGCACTTCGACCGGTGATCACGAACCCCATTTCGCGCCCCGCGCGGGAAGCGAAACGAAGCGCACGTCAGACGTGCTTGTCGAGCCAGGCGGTCAGGTCGTCCTGGACCTCGTCCCGGTTGGTCTCGTTGAGGATCTCGTGACGGGCGCCCTCGTACCCCTTCCAGGTGAGGTCCTCGGTGCCGAGGTAGCGGAAGTCCTCCAGGAGCTCGTACACGAGGGTCATCTTCTGGTTGCAGGGGTCCTCCGTGCCCACGGCGATGTGGACGGGCAGGTCGGCGGGGACGCGGGCGAGATTGCGCGGGTCGTTGATCTTGCGGATCGCGCGCACCCAGTCCAGGGCGAGGCCCGCGCTGAAGGCGAAGCCGCAGCGCCCGTCCGCCGCGTACGCGTCGACCTCGGCCTCGTCGCGGGACAGCCACTCGAAGCCCGTGCGGCGCGGATACGGGTCGTTGAAGGAGGAGAAGAGGGTGGGGATGTACGAGGAGAGGGCCGTGCGGCCGCGCTCCGCGACCTCCGCCTCCAGGCCGGCGATCGACTCCTGGAGTTCGGCCCCCGGGAGCGTACGGAAAGTGCCGGACAGGATGATGCCGGCCAGGCCGTCCGGGTACTCCTGGGCGTAGTCGCGGGCCAGCATCGAGCCGAGGCTGTGGCCGAGCAGTACGACGGGCAGGCCCGGGTGCAGCGCCCTGGCCTGGTCGCCGACCGCCTTCGGTCGTCGACATCGCGCCGCCAGCCGTTCTCCCCGGCCACGCCGTAGCCGCCGGTGGCGG
>RHMC01000364.1 GCA_003719395.1 Streptomyces altiplanensis | reverse complement strand
TTGTGCCGGCGGCGGGGGCTTGGGCGGCGGCGGGGGTGTGGGTTGGGCAGGTGCTGCCTTGGCTTGAGCGACGGCATCAGGCGCCGCCGCAACAGTAGCCAGCCCTGCCGGCAGTGCGAGTGCGGAGCTCAAGCAGGAGGCCCCAACAATGCAGGAGATTCGTCGCCGGGCGGTTTTGGGCATGATGACTCCAAGCGGGATGTGATGGGGTGCTTTCCTTTTACGGCCTCAGCTCTTGAGGCGGTCCAAGGCCACCGGAGATCCATTCCTCAACGGCGCTTAAATGTCACTCCAACCACCTTTAGCCCCCTCGCCCCATCGCGCAACTTGGACATCATTGCCAGAGTTGGCAGGCCCCCGCAGTGTCCGAAACCCGAGGCACCTGCGGACGATCGAAAGCGACGGGCGCAAGATGGTGAAGGACCCCGTCGTACGACACGGCGGCCCTAAGAGCTCGTAACACGATCATGATCGGTGCTTCGTCAGCCGCCTCCAGCAGATCAGGCTGCAGGCCAAGGAGATGAAGGCGTCGTGGAGTTCGGTGCGGCGTTCCCATCGAACAGCGAGGCGTTTGAAGTGGTGGAGCAGGGCGAAGGTCTGCTCGACGACATAGCGGAGTTTGCCCAGGGCCTTGATGTTCGGGGCGCCTTTGCGGGAGATGACGGGCAGGATCCGGCGCTTACGGAGCTCTTCGCGGATGGGGTTGGAGTCGTAGCCCTTGTCGCCGAGCAGCGCCTCGGGACGTCGGCGGGGACGGCCGGGGCGACCCGCCACCGGTGGGATGCCGTCGACCAGGGCGAGGGTCTGCGTGACGTCGTTGACGTTGGCAGCGGTGGTGATGACCTTGAGTGGGGTGCCGTGTCCGTCGCAAATCAGGTGGTGTTTGCTGCCCGTCTTGCGCCGGTCGACCGGCGACGGACCGGTGTCGGCACCCCCTTTTTCGCCCGGATGTGGGAGCCGTCCACGCAGGCACATGACCAATCGAGCCGGCCGGCCGCGTTCAGCTCGGCGAGCAGGGTGCGGTGCAACTGGTCGAAGACCCCGGCTTTCTGCCACCGCTCCAGCCGCCGCCAGCAGGTCTGTCCGGAGCCGAACCCGAGCTCCACCGGCAGGAGTTGCCAGGCAATGTCGTTGAACAGGACATACAGGATGCCCTGCAGACAGAGCCGGTCCGCCACCGGCCGCGGCCCCGGCGACCGCTCGGGCCAGGGCGGCAGCAGCGGCTCGACCAGCGCCCACAAGTCGTCGTCCACGATCCACGGCCGAGTACTCACACCATCACGAACGGCCGAACTGTCACGCCGGTCACGCCCGACCAGGGCATCTCAACAAGATCGTGTTACGAGCTCATAACGCTCCTCCATTACACGGGCCATCAGCGCCGTCGAATCCTCCACGGAGAGCGCGGCAGCCTGCAAATGATCGTAACGGAGCGAACCCTCCCTGAGAGCTTGCGGATTGGCCGTCATATGGCCCTGGACGAAGTCCTCGGTGTAGACGATGTCCGGGGCGTCCTGAAACCGTAGAAGAACGAGGAGGTCTTCGTATGGTTCACACGTTTCGCCGACGAAGGCCACATCGACGACCACCTGAACCGCCTGCGGCGTTCGGAACGCTGGTGCGAGGAGGTGCTGCCGACCCTTTCGAAACGGTGGGCCAGGACCCCGCAGCGGCTACGGCTGGCGCCCACGGAGCGGTCGATGCTGCGGTGAGTTCCGAGGACAGCCGGCAAGTGGAAATCGGCCTCGTCGCCATCGCGGCACGACCGATCCGCACTGCCTGGCCATTGCTCAGCCGTTGTTCCCGGGCCGGGCGTCGAAGCGGGGTGACTGCCGGCAGACGATTGACCTGATCGCCTTCATGTCCCGGATCGGAACGCGAGCACAAGAAGGCCCACTGTGGATTCTTCATGGAGGGCCTTCTCATGGCCTGACCGAATCCTGGAACTGGCCTCGCGAATTCACTCCTTGGGGATGGTGCCCACACATTCAGAGAACGGGCCGTTCTGCACGCATTCGAACAGCGCGCTCCACTTGCCACCTTCGCTGGCACCCGCAGCCACCGTATCGGCACACGAGGGGTCAGAAAGGCCCCAGAGAGAACCTTCCGGCCAACCGACCTCACTCGTGCGGTTCTCTATTGCCTGGACACAAGTCGAGGGTGCCCCGAGACGCTTGACTTCTTCCATGAGTTCCAGGAACTGGGGATTCCGGAGAGCACCGTCCAGCTGGTTCAGCGTTTCCTGCGCGTCGTTCCGCTGGCCCTCCGCCGCATCCGGGTTCAGAACTGTCACCAGCGCCTTGCTGTTCTTCGCCACGACCTGCTGGATCTTCTGTTGATCCTGCGGATCCTTCGGCTTTGTCTTCGGGTCCCCGTTCGCCCTCATCGCCTTGGCGCTATTCTTCACGCCGGTCTCGATCTTCTTTTCCTCCTCCGGCTTCGGCTTCTCCCCTGGCTTCGGCTTCTCCTCCGGCTTCGGCTTC
>RHMC01000363.1 GCA_003719395.1 Streptomyces altiplanensis | reverse complement strand
TCACCGCCACAAGCCTGGCCATCAACTCGCCGACCCCACCCTGAAAACCTCAGTAACCGGCTGCCCGTCACCTACCGCCGCACCCACGGAGTCACCTACTTTCACGGCTGCTACTCGGTCGGCGATGACCGGATGTGGGGAGTCAACCGCAGGCGGAAGGGCATCGACCACACCTGGGCCGCGCTGCGAACGATCCGTGCCGCCCGCCCGGACGGCGCCCCGATCTACGTGATCCTCGACAACCTCTCCGCCCACCTGAACTGGAAAATCCGCAGGTGGGCGGCGAAAAACAAGGTCGAGTTGTGCTTCACCCCGACCTACGCCTCCTGGGCCAACCCCATCGAAGCCCACTTCGGGCCGCTGAGGCAGTTCACCCTGGCCAACTCCCACCATCCGAACCACACCGTCCAGACCAGGGCCCTGCATGCCTACCTGCACTGGCGCAACCAGAACGCCCGCCACCCCGACGTCCTGGCCGCCCAGCGACGCGAACGCGCCCGCACCCGAAGCGAGAAAGGCATCCGCTGGGGCGGCAGACCACTACCGTGCGGTCTGGTCAGGACGTGGGCGCGTCCGGCTTCGGATTCCGCTTGACCTCGGTCACCTGCACGTCTTCCTCCTCCGAAGCTCCGAACGCTTCGACCGTCACCCCGCTGTTCGTGCCGGTGACCTCGAGAGCCAAGTGGCCGCCCATGAAGCGCAAGTCAAGCCTCACCCGGGGCGCGCCCGCTTGGTTCGGCATCTGGTGAATCCGCGACGCCGGGTAGTCCAAGGCCGTCAGCTTCTCTCGCATGTCTTGGTAGCCGGGCGTCTTCGCGTTCTTGAACACCTCGCTGATGCGCTTTGCGTGCTCGCTGCCGCTGCAGGTCTCGATACCCGCCAGTGGCACCTCCTCGACCGGCTTGGGCCTGGTGGCCTCAGGGGTCGGCTCCGGCGGCGCGGGATCGTCCAGCGGGACCGGTATGGCGCCCTCGGCGTTCGGCACACCCGGCGGGGTCTCGCCCGGCCCGTACCTCGGTGTGGGTGCACCTTCCCAACCCGGCAGGTCTTCGGGCTTGGGCACACCACCGCTGCCGCCCGGGGCCTCCGGGTCGCAGCTCTGCATGATGCCGGCGATCAGCTCGAGGAACCGCATCTCCGCATCGTCGTCGCTGGGCTCGCCGCCGCGCGGGGTCGACACCGAGACGGCGCTTCCCGCGGGGATCTGATTGGTGGTGGCGTTCTGAGTGCCGCAGCCGGACAGGACCATGCATCCTAGCGCAGCCACGAGAACAGACCTCGGGAGGGATATCGATCGCATGCGCACATCGTGCAGGACGCCGATCACCGCTCACATGAGTACCCGTACTCACCTTCACTTGCAGCCAACCGGCCGTGTGAGCAAACGGGTTCGCCAAGGTGGCACCTACTCGATACGGAGGACGCGACCGCGCACGCGGCGCGGGTGGGCGACCGACCGTCATGACCGCCAACCCGGCAAACGTTCCCGGTCACAGCAGTACGGACCGGCACAGCTCCTCGTCCCGCTGAAGCAGGACGTCGAGCGAGGGCTCCTTGCGTGCCCGGTCGTAGGACGGCCGGTACGGCAGGGACGGCGGCACGTAGGGCATCAGCTCCTGGTGCGGGTACACGCCCGTCACCTCGGCCAGGGCGAGCTGCCGGAAGTCCTCGCCGGGCCGGTATCCGTGGTGGGTGTGCCACTGCCTCCACAGCCAGGCGCCCACCGGCTGCGTCGTGGACGGCCGAGCGGGGCACGGCCTGCCCGTGCGCGGACGTCCAGCCGTGCAGGCTCTCGAACATGGACAGCCACTCGTGCCCCGGCTGCGCGTCCAGGCGCCGGCGGGCAAGGCTGTCGCGTTCGCCGGAGCTCAGGTTCGGCCAGGACCGGCCGACCGCCCTCAGGGCCTGTGCCCACCCGAGTCCGGGAGCGGGGCCCGGGCGTCCGGGCCGGGGGTGCTGCCCCTGGGCGAGCAGCACGGCCAGGATCTCCGTATCGCGCTCGGGCGGGGACCCGGCGCGGGACGCGCGGGCGCCTGGGCGCTGTGCGCCGGGGAGACCGGACCGGAGGGAGCCGGTGCGGCTTCGGGGTGGTGAAGGGCGCGGGCGAGGACGTCGACGGCCTTCTGCCTTCCGGTGCGGTCCAGGGGCCGGGGGAGCAGGCCCTGCTCGGCGGCGAGCCGGACCCGGCGAAGGGCTTCCTGGTAGCCGCAGCCGGTCTTCGTGTGCAGGGCTTTGGCGATCTGCTGCTGGTGGGTGGTGTTGCTGTGCTGGGTCACGTGCGCTCTTCCGCGCCCGGCGCGACCCGGCCCACCCCGAACCTGCCAGGCGTAGTGGAGCGTCCCGAAACACGGCAGCACCAACGGTCAAACGCCGTGTCCTGCGGTCGCCTGGTTCTCCAACTGCCGGTGGTGGGACCGGCCCTGGAACGTGCCACGACAGCACGCTTGCCAAGCAGCCTACCCGGGCGCCGCAACGGAAGAAGATCACCACCAGAGAATGCGATTGCCACAACCTATTGCGATAATCGTAATACTGATCTTTTCGTAGGTTCGGTGGGCTTGTGGGTGGGAGGCTGTGGGGGTGGCTTAGCGACCTTCCTCCTCTGC
>RHMC01000362.1 GCA_003719395.1 Streptomyces altiplanensis | reverse complement strand
GTTATCGACGGCGAGTTCACCGAGCGGGCGGTGCGGGCGGGGCGCACGCTGGGGGGCGGGCGCGCAGCGGGTGTTCGCGCCCGGTTACGTCCACGAGGTCACCAACGACTCGCTGGAACCGGCGGTCAGCCTGCACGTCTACTTCCCCGGACTCACCGAGATGCCGATGCGTCCGGCACAGTCGGACCAGTCGGCCCAGTGCTCCCCGGCGGCTCAGGATGTCGTTCCCGCCTGACAGACTGCTGTGCATGCGCATTGTGGTTCTGGCAGGCGGTATCGGTGGCGCTCGCTTCCTCCGCGGCCTCAAGTCGGCCGCGCCTGACGCGGACATCACCGTCATCGGCAACACCGGTGACGACATTCATCTGTTCGGGCTCAAGGTCTGCCCCGACCTCGACACCGTGATGTACACCCTCGGCGGTGGCATCAACGAGGAGCAGGGCTGGGGGCGTGCGGACGAGACCTTCCAGGTGAAGGGCGAACTCGCGGCGTACGGCGTGGGGCCCGAGTGGTTCGGGCTCGGCGACCGTGACTTCGCGACGCACATCGTCCGTACGCAGATGCTCGGCGCGGGCTATCCGCTGAGCGCCGTGACGGAAGCGCTGTGCGAGCGGTGGCAGCCGGGGGTGCGGCTGCTGCCCATGTCCGACGACCGGATCGAGACGCATGTCGCCGTCGAGGTGGACGGGGAGCGGAAGGCCGTCCACTTCCAGGAGTACTGGGTGAAGCTGCGCGCGTCGGTGGACGCGCAGGCCGTCGTGCCGGTGGGCGCGGAGCAGGCGAAGCCGGCGCCGGGGGTTCTGGAGGCCATCGGCGAGGCCGATGTCATTCTCTTTCCGCCGTCCAATCCTGTGGTGAGTATCGGGACCATCCTGGCTGTGCCCGGTGTCCGTGAGGCGATCGCCGACGCGGGGGTGCCGGTGGTCGGGCTCTCGCCGATCGTCGGGGACGCGCCCGTGCGGGGCATGGCCGACAAGATGCTGGCCGCGGTGGGTGTCGAGTCGACCGCTGCCGCTGTCGCCCGGCATTACGGGTCCGGGCTGCTCGACGGGTGGCTCGTCGACACGGTGGACGCGGGCACGGTCGAGGACGTGGAGAGCGCGGGGATCCGGTGCCGGGCCGTTCCGCTGATGATGACCGGCGTCGAGGCCACGGCCGCGATGGCCCGGGAGGCGCTGGGACTGGCCGAGGAGGTACGGGCGTGAGTGCGCCGGGGCCTGGGGCTGGTGCCGGGCCTGGGGCTGGTGCCGGGGCGGCCCCGGCCTGTCGGGTGTGGGCACCGGCCGGGATTCCGGAAGTGCGGGCCGGGGACGACCTCGCCAAGCTGATCGCGGACGCGGAACCCGGGCTCGTCGACGGCGACGTCCTGCTCGTCACTTCGAAGATCGTCAGCAAGGCGGAGGGCCGCGTCGTGGAGGCGGCCGACCGCGAGGCGGCGATCGACGCCGAGACCGTACGGGTGGTCGCGCGGCGCGGAGCGCTCCGTATCGTCGAGAACCGGCAGGGGCTCGTCATGGCTGCGGCCGGTGTCGACGCGTCCAACACGGCGGCCGGGACCGTGCTGTTGCTGCCCGAGGATCCGGACGCTTCGGCGCGGCTGATCCGGGACGGGCTGCGGGACACGCTCGGGGTGGACGTGGGTGTCGTCGTTACGGACACCTTCGGGCGGCCCTGGCGCACCGGCCTGACGGATGTCGCGATCGGGGCCGCCGGGGTCCGGGTGCTGGACGACCTGCGGGGCGGGACCGACACGTACGGCAACCCGCTGAACGTGACGGTCGTCGCCGTCGGGGACGAACTCGCGGCGGCGGGCGACCTGGTGAAGGGGAAGGCGGAAGGGCTGCCGGTCGCGGTGGTGCGGGGGCTTTCGCACCTGACCGGCGGGGACTCCGGCGGCGACGGTGGCGGGCGGGCTCTAGTCCGGGCGGCGGCCGACGACATGTTCCGGCTCGGGACGTCGGAGGCGGTGCGGGAAGCGGTGACGCTGCGGCGTACGGTCCGGGACTTCACCGACGAACCCGTGGATCCGGGCGCGGTGCGTCGCGCGGTCGCGGCGGCTGTGACGGCGCCCGCGCCGCACCATACGACGCCCTGGCGCTTCGTACTGGTCGAGTCGGAGACGGCGCGGGTGGCTCTGCTCGACGCGATGCAGGGACGCGTGGGTCGCGGACCTGCGGGCCGACGGGAAGTCGGAGGAGTCCATCGTCAAGCGGGTGCGGCGGGGGGACGTGCTGCGCAGGGCGCCGTATCTGGTGGTGCCGTGCCTGGTGACGGACGCCGAGCATGTGTACGGGGACGCGCGCCGCGACGCGGCGGAGCGGGAGATGTTCGTGGTCGCGGCCGGCGCGGGTGTGCAGAACTTCCTGGTGGCGCTGGCGGGCGAACGGCTGGGGTCGGCGTGGGTTTCGTCGACGATGTTCTGCCGTGAGGTGGTGCGGGACGTGCTGGAGCTGCCGGAGGGCTGGGACCCGATGGGCGCGGTCGCGGTGGGCCATGCCGCGGCCCCGCCGAAGGAGCGGGCGGCGCGGGATTCGGCGACGTTCGTCGAGGTGCGCGGGCTGGGACCCGATGGGCGCGGTCGCGGTGGGCCATGCCGCGGCCCCGCCGAAG
>RHMC01000361.1 GCA_003719395.1 Streptomyces altiplanensis | reverse complement strand
CCAGGGGCCGAGGATGGTCATGTCGCCGTCGTGACGACGGTCGCCGCCGGAGGCGTTCTCCTCGCCGTCCGTCACCACGATCTGGAGGAAACTGTGCTCGCCGTACTCCTCCCAGATGTGGCCCAGGTCGTCCAGGGACTTCAGAGAGGCTTCGATGAGGGCCGTGGCGCCGTTGTTGACCTTGTACAGACCCCGCATGGACGGCAGGTGCTTCACGTCCATGTCCCAGACCAGGTTCTCCACCTTGTGGTCGAAGGAGTAGAGGCTGATCCGGGTCTCATGGCCGAGGCTGTCCGACTCGGCCTTCAGACCCGCCACGAACTCGTCCACGACGCGGACGAGTTGGCTCTGGTGCTGGTGCATGGAACCCGAACAGTCCACTACCAGCGCGACGTGGTTCACCTTGTGCTGGATCTTGTTGGCGGACACGTTTCTGCTCCTTCTCCGAGGCTCCCCGAGTGATGTCCTCACACTATGAGGAGGCACTGACAACGGAGCTTGACGGACGATCACCCACCGGACCCGTGCACGGAGCAGCAGGTGACGGACACCGGTGGGACACCTGCTCGAAGCGGAACCCGAACGGCGCTCCCCCTCTCCCCGCCGCCGGCGGGACCACCTGGTCCCACCGGACCCTGTACGCCGCCACAAACCCGGCATCGGATCTCCTGGTCTCCGAACCGGGGGCGGACGACGGCCCGGCCCGGTCTACTGGCTGATGAGCTCTTCGAGCTCTCCGGCGGTCCAGTGGCCCGCCGCACCGGGGCAGGCCGCCAGGTAGCCCGCGATCGTGGGCGCGTCCCACGCGCCCGCTTCGAGAAGCCCCGTGAACAGGTACCGCAGGTAGGCGGCGGAGGGTCTGTTCCACTCCGTGTCGTGGAGGCTCCAGGGGGCGGTGAAGGTGAGAACGGGCAGGCCGTCCAGCACGCCCGGGCACATGAGTGTTTCGTAGCGCCCGGTCCCGAGTGCTGCCCGGCCCCTGGCCAAAGTCTCGCTCAGGTCGAGGTCGACGCCTGGTTCCCGGTGCATCTCCTGAGCCGCGATGTCGGAGAACTGCTCAGCGGTGACCAGGTGGGCCCGCGCAAGAACACGTCCGCTCGCCTCGGGGTCGTAGAAGGCCCGCGCTCCGGCCCACACCGGGGACTCCGTGGCGAAGTAGAGGGCGCCCTCCAGCTCCACCGGGACAGATGCTGCCGGTGCGCGCCTGTCCCGGCAGCCCGGATAAGTCCGGGCAGCCCCCGGAGGGCGACCGCCCGCGATGTAGAAGGCCAGGCGGTCCAGATGCGTGTTGGAGCCGTAGGACGCGTACCAGACCTGATGCGGTGCGGCGCCTTCGAACCGCGCTTCGCCGAGGACGCGGGTGCCGGTCATTGTCTTCTGGTACCCCGTGGACGGTGCGTGAACGGCCGTGAGCGGTCGGCACGTCGAGGCGGCTGACGCGCCGGTCTTCCAGTCCCGGCCCGTCCGGGCGCCAGGGGCTCGCCCCGGCTTCGGGGCCGGACGGGCGGGGGGACGGCCCCGCGGGGTCATGCCCCCGGCGCCGCCTCCGACGCGTACCCCCAGTCGGAGCCCGCCGTCGCGCGCGCGGGAGCTTCGGCGGGGTGTAGGACGGCAGCGGCTTCAGGCGCGGGTCCGGGCGGACGGCGCCCAGCAGGGGGTTGGCCGCGATCGGGGAGACCTTGACGCGGGACCCGGGGCGCGGGGCATGGACGACCATGCCGTTGCCGAGGTAGATCGCCACATGCGTGGCCTCGGGGAAGTAGATCACCAGGTCGCCCGGCCGCAGCTTCCGCAACGGCACCTTCGGCAGCTGCCGCCACTGCTCCTGGCTCGTCCGGGGGATCTCCCGCCCCGCGTGCGCCCACGCCTGCGACGTGAGCCCCGAGCAGTCGAAGGAACCCGGTCCCTCCGCGCCCCACACGTACGGCTTCCCGATCTGCCGGACGGCGTACTCCACCGCCTTGCCGCCCAGCCGCGAAGGTGTCCGCCGCGCGGCCTCGCCCGGGCTGCCGAGCGCGCCCGAGGCCAGCAGACCGCGCTGCGCCTCGCCGGTGTTCCGCTCCTCCAGCCGCGCCAGACCGGCCAGCTGTTCCTCGGTCAGCGAGGCCAGCAGCTCCTCCACGTCCCGCAGCCGCTCCCGTACCGCGTCGCGCTGCTTCTTCTGCTTTCTGGCGAGCGTCTGCTGCTTGTCGAGCGCGTACCGCTCCCTGGTCGCGAGTTCGTCCGCCCGCCTCTCGCCGCTCTCCAGCCGCGCGATCGTCGCCGCCCGGTCGTCGGCCGCCCGCTGCAGTACGTGGCCCTGCGCCAGCGCGCGCTCCGGGTCCCGGGCCAGCAGCAGCCGCAGGTACGGGGAGAGGCCGGTCCGCCCCTGGTACTGCTCGCGTGCCAGCCGGCCCGCCGCGCTCCGGCTCTCGGCGAGCGCGATCCGGGCCCTGGACAGGCCCGCGGACATTTTCTTGACCTCGCCCAGCTGTTCCTTGACGGCCTCCTCCGTCGCTGTACGTCTCGCCGGCCTCCTCGGCCCGCCGGTACAGCTTCTGAAGCTCCGTCAGCAGTTCCGTGACGGTCGGAGCCTGCCGGGGCGGGGCGGGGGGCTAGGCGCCCGCCTGCTGCGCCTCGGGG
>RHMC01000360.1 GCA_003719395.1 Streptomyces altiplanensis | reverse complement strand
CCGCGAGGTGGTGGTCGCCCAGGGGGTGGACCAGCGTACTGGGCCGGCCGGGTGGCCGCTCTGGGCACCGGCGCGGCACACGACGGTCCGGTTCCGACCTTCGAGTCCCTGTCGGCCGCGCTCAGGACGGCCCCTGGCCCCCCGAGACGCGCGCACGGGGCGAAGGCCGTGGCCGGAACCGTCCGCACCGACGGGGCGGCGGTGGCCGCGAAGCTGCTGTTCGACGCCATCGGCTGAGAAAGGCCGCCCGGGCCCGCGTGGACCACGCGGCCCCGCCGGGCCGGGGTCCGGAACACGCGGGCACCGGCCGGGGCCCGGAACACGAGAACCCGCACACCCTGGCGACCAGAACCGACCACGGCCGTGGTGACCACGTCGCAGGCGGGTTGCCCGACGTGGTCACCAGGTTCGTCACGCGGTCCGGACGCATTGTCGCGCGCAATGGCCGCAAGCGGCCTCTTATCGGAGCTGATGACGTGAACCCCCTGACCACCAGTGCGTTCGACCTTCCCGACCGCCTCTCCCCCAAGGCCGACCCGGCACTGATCGCCGGCGACGAGCAGCACTTCGCGGCCATCGCGGAGTGCCTCGAGCAGACGATCGCCGACCTGTCCGACCGCCTCGCCGCCGAGCGCAGGGCGCCCGGTGGCCTGGGCCGGCAGGCGATGGAACGGGACACGGAGATCCACCGGCTGACCACTCGCCTGCGCGCACTGCGCCGCTTCGGCCTGGACCTGTGCCTCGGGCGCATGGTCGGCGCGGACGGCTCCGAGCCCGCGTACGTCGGACGGCTCGGCCTGACGGACAGCGCGGGCCGCCGGCTGCTGCTCGACTGGCGCTCCCCCGCGGCCGAGCCGTTCTTCGGAGCCACCCACGCCAACCCGATGGGTCTGGCGAGCCGCCGCAGGTACCGCTGGACCTGCGGCCGGATCAGCGACTACTGGGACGAGGTGTTCACCCCGGACGGGTTCGCCGGGCACGCCGCGCTCGACGACCAGTCCGCCTTCATCGCCAGTCTGGGCAGCAACCGGTCGCCACGGATGCGGGACGTGCTCGGCACCATCCAGGCCGACCAGGACGCCGTCATCCGCGCGGGATCCCGCGGCGCCCTCGTCGTCGACGGGGGCCCGGGTACGGGCAAGACCGTCGTCGCCCTGCACCGCTCCGCCTACCTCCTCCACTCCGACCCCCGGCTCGGCCACCGCCGGGGCGGCGTACTGTTCGTCGGTCCGAGCCGGCCCTACCTGAACTACGTCGCCGACGTCCTCCCCAGCCTCGGGGAGGAGGGCGTGCAGACCTGCACCCTGCGGGACCTCGTCGCCGAGGGAGCCTCGGCAGTGATCGAGGCCGACCCGGACGTGGCCCGCCTGAAGTCGTCCGCGGACCTGGTGAGGGCGGTCGAGACGGCCATCAGGTTCTACGAGGAGCCGCCCGCCAAGGGGATGACGGTCGAGACCCACTGGTCCGACGTCTGGCTGAGCGCCGACGACTGGGCCGCGGCGTTCGAAGCGGCAGAACCCGGTACTCCGCACAACGAGGCGCGCGACCAGGTCCGGGAGGAGCTGCTCACGATCCTGGTGGACAAGCACGACGACGACGTCCCGGCCGGCCTGCTCCGCAAGTCGCTGCGGCAGAACAGGGAGCTGCTCACGGCCTTCGACCGCGCGTGGCCGCTGCTCGAAGCGGCGACCTCGTCTCGGACCTGTGGTCGGTACCCGCCTACCTGCGGAAGTGCGCTCCCTGGCTCAGCCCCGACGAGGTCGGGAAGCTGCAGCGCGTCCAGGACCCCCAGGCCTGGACGGTGTCCGACCTGCCGCTCCTGGACGCGGCACGGCAGCGGCTCGGCGACCCGGAGACGGCCCGGCGCAAGCGTCGGCACGAGGCCGTCCTCGCCGCCCAGCGCGAGCGCATGGCGCAGGTCGTCGACAACCTGATCGAGGCCGCAGCCGACTCCGGCGCCGACGGTGACGACGGCGAAGGGCTGGTGACCGATGTTGCGCGGCGAGGACGCCCGGGTCAGCCTGGTCGACGAGTCCGAACTGCGCCGCCGACCCGGACCTGCTCGCCGGCCCGTTCGCGCACGTCGTCGTGGACGAGGCGCAGGAACTGACCGACGCCCAGTGGCAGATGCTGCTGCTCCGCTGCCCGTCCCGGAGCTTCACCATCGTCGGGGACCGCGCCCAGGCCAGGCACGGGTTCACGGAGTCGTGGCGGGAACGGCTGGAGCGGGTCGGGTTCGACCAGGTCGGCCTCGCCTCCCTGAGCGTCAACTACCGGACGCCCGAGGAGATCATGGCGGAGGCCGAGCCGGTCATCCGGGCCGTGCTCCCCGACGCCAACGTGCCGGTCTCCATCCGCAGCGGCGGCGTCCCGGTCGTACACGGATCTGCTGCGGAGCTGAGCCCGGTCCTCGACACCTGGCTCGCCGCGCATGCCGAGGGCGTCGCCTGCGTCATCGGCGATCCCACGTTCCGGACGACGTCCCGCGTCCGGTCGCTGACCCCGGAGCTGTCGAAGGGGCTCGAGTTCGACCTGGTCGTCCTCGTCGACCCGGAGGCGTTCGGCGAGGGCGTCGAAGGGGCGGTCGACCGCTATGTCGCGATGACCGGCGACCCGGCAGCTCGTCGTTCTCACGAGCTCCTGACGCCGCCCGGGCGGCCGGCCCGCCGCCGAGCAGGCC
>RHMC01000359.1 GCA_003719395.1 Streptomyces altiplanensis | reverse complement strand
CCCTCGCCCAGGCCCACACCGAGCTCGAACTGGCCCGCCTGATGACGCAGAAGGCCGCCCGCCTCTACGACGAGGCGACGTCCTCGGCGCGGGCGAGGCCGCCAACATGGCGAAGTACGCCGCCGCGGAAGCCTGCGTGAAAGCCGTCGACCAGGCCGTCCACACCCTGGGCGGCAACGGACTCACCCGCGAGTACGGCCTCGCGTCGCTCATCACCGCCGCCCGGGTGGCCCGTATCGCGCCCGTCAGCCGAGAAATGATCCTCAACTTCGTCTCCCACCAGTCCCTGGGTCTCCCCAAGTCGTACTAGGACGCGCGATTCTGGCCACCACCCCTACCGCGGGAGGAAACCGTCATGGCGTTCCAGAGCGCGTACGCGTCCGTAGAGCCCGTCGAACTGCCCATCCACGAAGCGGTGCTCGGGAAGGCCGCCGAGTACGGCGGAACACCCGCCCTGATCGACGGGACGAACGGCGACACCATCACGTACAGCCAGCTGGACGCCTTCCACCGGCGCGTCGCCGCCGCGCTCACCGAGGCGGGCCTGAGGCAGGGCGACGTACTCGCCCTGCACAGCCCCAACACCATCGCCTACCCGGTCGTCTTCTACGCCGCCACGCGCGCCGGGGCCTCCGTCACGACCGTCCACCCGCTGTCCACGGCGGAGGAGCTCGCCAAGCAGCTCGCCGACTCCTGCGCCCGCTGGATCGTCACCGTCTCACCGCTCCTCGGCGTGGCCCGGAGGGCCGCCGAACTCGTCGGAGGAATCGAGGAGATCTTCGTCTGCGACCACGCGGAGGGGCACCGGTCGGTGCTCGACATGCTCGCCTCGACCGCCCCCGAACCACGGCTCACCATCGACCCGTCCGAGGACGTCGCGGCACTCCCGTACTCGTCGGGCACCACGGGCGTCCCCAAGGGCGTGATGCTGACGCACCGCAGCATCGCCACCAACCTGGCGCAACTGGACCCCTTCATCCCCATGGGCCCGGGCGACCGGATCCTCGCCGTTCTCCCGTTCTTCCACATCTACGGCCTCACGGCCCTCATGAACGCACCCCTGCGCAACGGTGCGACGGTCGTCGTACTTCCGCGCTTCGACCTCGCCCAGTTCCTCGCGGCGATCGACCGGCACCGCATCAACGGCCTGTACGTCGCCCCGCCGATCGTCCTGGCCCTCGCCAAGCACCCCGCCGTCGCGAAGTACGACCTGTCCAGCCTGGAGTACATCGTCAGCGCCGCCGCCCCGCTCGACGCCGCTCTCGCGCGGGCCTGCTCGCACCGCCTGGGCCTGCCGCCCGTCCTCCAGGCGTACGGCATGACGGAACTGTCCCCCGGCACCCACGTCGTTCCCCGGAACGCACCGAACCCGCCCCCGGGAACGGTCGGAAAGCTGCTCCCGGGAACGGAGATGCGCATCCTCTCCCTCGACGACCCCGGCAAGGACGTGGGCGTCGGAGAGGAAGGCGAGATCGCGATCCGGGGCCCCCAGGTGATGAAGGGCTACCTCGGCCGCCCCGACGCCACCGCCGCCATGATCGACGCCGACGGATGGGTCCACACCGGCGACGTCGGAAGGACCGACGCGGACGGCTGGCTCTTCGTCGTCGACCGCGTGAAGGAACTTATTAAGTACAAGGGCTTCCAGGTCGCACCGGCCGAACTCGAAGCGCTCCTCCTCACCCACGAGGACATCGCGGACGCGGCGGTCATCGGCGTGCACGACGCGGACGGCAACGAAGTGCCCATGGCGTACGTCGTCCCGCAGCCGTCCGTCCGCCTCACCGAGGACGACGTGACGGCGTACGTCGCCGAACGCGTCGCCCCGTACAAGAAGGTCCGCCGCGTCGCGTTCGTCACCAGCGTCCCCAGGGCCGCCTCCGGGAAGATCCTCAGGCGCGAACTGCGCGCCCTGCACGCACGTGAAGGGGACCGCGCATGACCCTGGTACCCACCGCGCACGAACGCGGGATCACCACCCTGACCCTCGACTCGCCGGCGAACCGCAACGCGCTGTCCGCACGGCTCGTCGGCGAACTCGGCGACGCCCTGTCCGCCTGCGCGAAGGACCCTGCCGTACGGGCCGTACAGCTCACCCACACAGGGAGCACTTTCTGCGCGGGCGCCGACCTCACGTCCCCGCCCGGCCCGGCGGCCTTCGTCGCACTCCTGCGGAGCATCACCGAACTGCCCAAGCCGGTGGTGGCACGGGTGGAGGGACACGTACGGGCCGGCGGCCTCGGACTGCTCGGCGCGTGCGACATCTCCGCGGCGGGGCCCGGCGCGAGCTTCGCGTTCACCGAGTCCCGGCTCGGACTGGCCCCCGCCGTCATCTCGATGCCGCTGCTGCCGCGCCTGGACCCGCGCGCCGCCGCCCGCTACTACCTGACCGGGGAACGGTTCGACGCGGCGGAGGCGGCCCGTACGGGACTGGTCACCCTCGCGTCCGACGACGTGGACGAGGCGCTCGCGCCCGTGCTCGACGGGCTGCGCAGGGCCTCCCCCCAGGGGCTGGCCGAGTCCAAGCGCCTGGTCACGGCTACAGTGCTGGCAGCTTTCGACCGGGACGCGGACACGCTCGTCGAGCACTCCGCGCGCCTGTTCGCCTCACGGGAAGGCGGCCGAGGGCGCCGACGGCATTCCTCGAACGACGGGACCCCGCATGGGTGCTGTGACCCCCCACCCCCCACCCCGATCCCGGC
>RHMC01000035.1 GCA_003719395.1 Streptomyces altiplanensis | reverse complement strand
CGCTGCGCGGGGCTTTCCCCTGCCCGCCCCCTATTGCTTGCGCTGCGCGGGGCTTTCCCCTGCCCGCCCCCTATTGCTTGTAGACGGCTGTGATCGCCTTGGCCAACGCCCCGGGAACGTCCGGGACCAAGGTGAGGACGCCGTCGCGGATGATGTGGCGGCCCGCCACGACCGTGTGGCGTACGTCGCAGGCCGAGGCCGCGAACACCGCCGTCTCGGCCCCCAGGCGCGGCAGCGGGCCCGCCGTTCTGACCGAGTCGAGGGCGATGGTCGTGAGGTCGGCCAGGGCGCCCGGCTCGATCGTGCCCGCGTCCGGCCAGCCCAGCGCCGCGTGGCCGTCCACCGACGCCGCCCGGAGCAGGGCCGCCGCCGTCCAGTGGCCGCGGGTGCGGGAGCTGAGGCGTTCGTTCAGCTCCATCGCGCGGGCCTCCTCCAGGAGGTCGATCACCGCGTGGCTGTCGCTGCCGAGGGAGAGGGGCGAGCCCGCCCGCTGGAGGCGGACCGCCGGGCCGATGCCGTCGGCCAGGTCGCGTTCCGTCGTGGGGCACATGCACGTGCCCGTGGAGGTCCCGCCGATGAGGGCGATGTCCTCGTTCGCCAGGTGCGTGTTGTGGATGCCCGTGGTGCGGGGGCCGAGGACCCGTGGTCCGCCAGCAGCCGGGTCGGGGTGCAGCCGTGCGCGGCCAGGCACGCGTCGTTCTCGGCGGTCTGCTCCGAGAGGTGGACGTGGAGCGGGGCCTCGCGGGCCTGCGCCCAGGCCGCCACCGTCGACAGCTGGCCGGCCGGGACCGCACGCACCGAGTGGATGGCCGCGCCGATCCGCGCGTGGTCGCGGTCCTTGAGCAGCGACGCGCGCTCCGCCCAGGCGTCGGCCGTGCCGTCGGAGAAGCGCCGCTGCGGGCGGTTGGGCGGCGTACCGAAGCCCGACGCCAGGTACGCCGTGTCGAGGAGGGTGATGCGGATGCCGGCCTCGGCGGCGGCGGCGATCAGGGCCTCGCCCATGGCGTTGGGGTCGGCGTACGGGGTGCCGCCCGGCGCGTGGTGGAGGTAGTGGAACTCGCCCACCGCGCTGACCCCGGCCATCGCCATCTCGGCGTACACGGCCCGGGCGAGGTCGAAGTACGTCTGCGGGGTGAGGCGGGAGGAGACGCCGTACATCACCTCCCGCCACGTCCAGAACGTGCCCGAGCCCACCTGCACCGTGGACCGCAGCGCCCGGTGGAAGGCGTGCGAGTGGGTGTTGGCGAGGCCGGGAAGGGTCAGGCCCCGCAGGACCACGGCGCCGGGCGGCGGGGCCGGGACGTCCTTGCGGACCGCCGCGATCCGGCCGTTCGCCACGTCCAGGGCCACGCCCGGCTCGACGAAGGCGTCGAGCCAGGCGTGCTCCAGCCAGTAGGTCACGTGCACGCGAGCCCCTCCAGTACGTCGGCGAGTGCGATGACCCCCGCGACGCAGTCGTCCTCGGCGGCGTACTCGGCCGGGGAGTGCGAGATGCCCGTGGGGTTCCGTACGAACAGCATGGCGGTCGGGACCGAAGCGGACAAAATACCCGCGTCGTGTCCCGCGCCCGTGCCGAGGACGGGGATGTCGCCCCCGAGGAGTTTCGCGAGCTCGTCGCGCAGGGCGTGTTCGAACTCCACCACCGGGGTGAACGACTCCTGCGTGATGCGCAGGTCGATGCCGGAACGGGTGGCGTTCTCGCGTGCCGCCTGCTCGATGCCGGCGATGACCCGGTCGAGGGTTTCCTGGTCAGCGGCGCGCGAGTCGAGCCAGCCGCGGACCAGCGACGGGATCGCGTTGACGCCGTTCGGCTCGACGGCGACCTTCGCGAAGGTGGCGAGGGCCCCGGCGAGCCGCGCCTCGCGGCGGGCGGCGACGACCGTCTCGGCGTACGTCAGCATCGGATCGCGGCGGTCCTCCAGGCGGGTGGTGCCCGCGTGGTTGGCCTCGCCGTGGAAGTCGAACCGCCAGCGGCCGTGCGGCCAGATGGCGGACGCGATGCCGACGGGGGTGGCCGGACCCCGCGGCGGAGCCGCTGTCGGACACAGCCAGCGCCCGGCCCTGTTCCACGTGCAGCTCGACGAACGCGCCGATACGGGCCAGGCGTTCCGGGTCCGGGCCGATGGCGGCCGGGTCGTGACCGGCCGCCTCCATCGCCCGGGGGAGGCTGACGCCGTCCCCGTCCCGGAGTTCGTGGGCCTTGGCGGCCGTGAGCTGCCCGGCCGCCAGGCGGGAGCCCACGCAGGCCAGGCCGAAGCGGGCGCCCTCCTCGTCACCGAAGTTGGTGACGGCCAGCGGCTTGGTGAACTCCACTTCCCTGCGGCGGAGTTCGTCGAGCGCGGCGAAGGAGGACACGACGCCGAGCGGGCCGTCGAACGCGCCGCCGTCCGGGACCGAGTCGAGGTGCGAGCCGGTGACGACCGCGTCCCCGGCGAGGGGATCGCCCTGCCAGGCCCACTGGTTGCCGTTGCGGTCCACCTCGTAGGTCAGGCCGCGGGACTCGGCCTGGGCCCTGAACCAGGCGCGGCAGTCGGCGTCGGCCGCCGTCCAGGCGTAGCGGCGGTAGCCGCCGGAGGCCGCGTCGCGGCCGATCGGCAACAGGTCCGCCCACATCTCGTGGAACGACGCGGCGGTGGCGGAGGGGCGCGGCGACCCGTCGGCGGGTGCCACGGAGGTCACTCGCCCTCCCGCATCGGGACGCGTACACCCTGCTCGTCCGCCGTCTTCTCCGCGATGTCGTAGCCCGCGTCCACGTGGCGGATGACGCCCATGCCCGGGTCGTTCGTCAGTACGCGGCGGATCTTCTCGCCCGCGAGCTTCGTGCCGTCCGCCACCGAGACCTGGCCCGCGTGGATCGAGCGGCCCATGCCGACGCCGCCGCCGTGGTGGATCGAGACCCAGGAGGCGCCGGAGGCGACGTTGACCATGGCGTTGAGCAGCGGCCAGTCGGCGATCGCGTCGGAGCCGTCGAGCATGGCCTCGGTCTCGCGGTACGGCGAGGCCACCGAGCCGCAGTCGAGGTGGTCGCGGCCGATCGCGAGGGGGGCGGCGAGGGTGCCGTCGGCGACCATGTCGTTGAACAGGGCGCCCGCCTTGTCGCGCTCGCCCTGGCCCAGCCAGCAGATGCGGGCCGGCAGGCCCTGGAAGTGGACGCGCTCGCCGGCCATCTTGATCCAGCGGTGCAGGGACTCGTTCTCCGGGAAGAGCTTCAGCAGCTCGCGGTCCGTCTTGTGGATGTCGGACGCCTCGCCGGACAGGGCCGCCCAGCGGAAGGGGCCCTTGCCCTCGCAGAAGAGCGGGCGGATGTACGCCGGTACGAAGCCGGGGAAGTCGAAGGCGCGGGAGTAGCCGGCCAGCCGGGCCTCGCCGCGGATCGAGTTGCCGTAGTCGAAGACCTCGGCGCCGGCGTCCATGAAGCCGACCATCGCCTCGACGTGCCGGGCCATGGACTCGCGGGCGCGCAGCGTGAAGTCGGCGGGCTTCTCGGCGGCGTACGACGCCATGTCGTCGAAGCCGACGCCGACGGGGAGGTACGCGAGCGGGTCGTGGGCGCTCGTCTGGTCGGTCACGATGTCGATCGGGGCGCCCTCGGCGAACATGCGCGGCAGCAGCTCCGCCGCGTTGCCGAGGAGGCCGATGGACAGCGGCCTGCGGGCGTCGCGGGCCTCGACGGCGAGCTGGAGGGCGTGCTCCAGGCTGTCGGCCTTCACGTCGAGGTAGCGGTGCTCGATGCGGCGCTCGATGGCGCGCGGGTCGACGTCGATGCAGATCGCGACGCCGTCGTTCATGGTCACGGCGAGGGGCTGGGCGCCGCCCATGCCGCCGAGGCCGGCGGTGAGGGTGATGGTGCCGGCGAGGGTGCCGTTGAACTTCTTCGCGGCGACGGCGGCGAAAGTCTCGTACGTGCCCTGAAGGATGCCCTGGGTGCCGATGTAGATCCACGACCCGGCCGTCATCTGGCCGTACATGGTCAGGCCGAGCGCCTCCAGGCGGCGGAACTCCTCCCAGTTCGCCCAGTCGCCGACCAGGTTGGAGTTGGCGATGAGCACGCGCGGCGCCCACTCGTGGGTCTGCATGACACCGACCGGGCGCCCGGACTGGACGAGCATCGTCTCGTCCTGCTTCAGGGTCTTCAGGGTGCGCACCATGGCGTCGAACGAGCGCCAGTCCCGCGCCGCCTTGCCCGTGCCGCCGTAGACGACGAGCTTGTCGGGGTGCTCGGCGACCTCGGGGTCGAGGTTGTTCTGGAGCATGCGCAGGGCGGCTTCCTGCTGCCATCCCAGGGTGCTCAGCTCCGTACCGCGCGGTGCCCGTACGGGGCGGGGTCCTGACATGGTGTGCCTCCTCGCGAGTGACTGCATTGCCGTCTATTCACATCCTGGCGGGGTGAATAGAGCTAGTCAATACGTCCGGCCGCCTGCGCGCGGCCGGAGCGGGTGGTTGGCTGGAACACATGCCTTCGGACATGAGTGCGCCCGAGCGGCGCGAGCGGGCCGTGCGCGCCGCCGTCGAGCAGGGGGTCGTCGGCCCCGGCGCCCCGCTCGCCGGCCTCCTCGACATCACCGGCATCCGGGCCTCGGCCGCCGCCCTGCGCGCCGCGTTCGACGAGGTCACCCCGCCCGGCACCCCGGTGCTGCACGCCTTCGCCGTCAAGGCGCGCCGCTGGTATCCTGCGGCTGCTGGTACGAGCACGGGGGCATCGGCGCCGAAGTCGCGAGCCCCGGCGAGCTGGCCCTGGCCCGCGCCGCCGGTGTGCGCCCGGCGCACACCGTCCTCGACTCCCCCGCCAAAACCACCGCCGAGCTGCGCGAAGCCCTCGCCCTGGGCATCGCGGTCAACGCCGACAACTTCCAGGAGCTCGCGCGCATCGACGCGCTGGTGGAGTCGGCGGCCCCCGCCTCCCCCGTCGGCCTGCGCGTCAACCCGCAGATCGGCGGCGGCTCCATCGGCGCGCTCTCCACCGCCACCGCCACCTCGAAGTTCGGCGTGGCGCTGCGCGACCCGGGCGCCCGCGAACGGGTCGTACGCGCCTGCCTCGACCGGCCGTGGATGACCCGGCTGCACACGCACTCCGGTTCTCAGGGCCTGCCGCTGGAGCTGATGGTCCGGGGCGTGGCGGCGGCGTACGGACTCGCCGAGGAGATCAACGCGGCGGCGGGCCGCCGGCAGATCGACACCGTCGACATCGGCGGCGGCCTCCCCGTCGACTTCGCCTCCGACACCGGGATCCCGTCGTACGCCGACTACGCCCGCCTCCTCAAGCAGCACGTCCCCGGCCTGCTCGACGGGCGCTACGGCCTGGTCACCGAGTTCGGCCGCTCCCTGCTCGCCAAGCACGGCACGGTCCTCACCCGCGTCGAGCACGCGAAGACCTCCGGCGGCCGGCCGATCGCCGTCACCCACGCGGGCGTCCAGATCGCGACGCGGACCGTGTACGCCCCCGAGTCCTGGCCGCTGCGCATCGCCGCGTACGACGCGAAGGGCCTTCCCAAGCCGGGCCCGCCCGTCGCCCAGGACGTGGCGGGCCCCGCGTGCTTCGCGGGCGACCTGCTCGCCGAGAACCGGCCGATGCCGCTCCTGGAGCAGGGCGACTACGCGGCGGTACTGGACACCGGTGCGTACTACATGGCCGCGCACTACGGCTACAACAGCCTGGCCAGGGCCGGGATCCACGGCTTCACCGCCACCGCCGACGGGGTCCGCTTCAGCGTCGTACGGCCGCCGCAGACCTTCGACGAGATCGTCGCCGAGTCGGGCGGGGAGCACGCGGACGCGCTCCTGGATCCCTGAGGCTCCGGTCGCATCCGCCGCCCGGACGGCCGAACGGCCGGACGGTGCGCACCACTTGACGCGCATCACACAAGCCGCACCGGGCAGAACATCCCCAGTCCATCTCGGGGGAGGTTCCCTATGTCCGCATCCGATGCCACACCAGACACACCCAGCACATCCAGCACATCAGTCACACCGGTCGACGAGACACCGCTCAAGCGCGTGCTCGGGCCCAAGCTGCTGATCCTGTTCGTGATCGGCGACATCCTGGGCACCGGGATCTACGCCACCACGGGAAAGGTGGCGGGGAAGGTCGGCGGCGCGCTGTGGCTGCCGTTCGCGATCGGCTTCGTCGTCGCGATCCTGACCGCGGCTTCGTACGTCGAACTCGTCGGCAAGTACCCGAAGGCCGCCGGCGCCGCGCTCTACACCCAGAAGGCCTTCAAGGTCCCCTTCCTCACCTTCATCATCGCCTTCATGGTGATGTGCTCGGGCCTGTCGTCCGCGAGCGCGGCCGCCCGCGCCTTCAGCGGCGACTACCTGGCGGAGTTCACGGACGCCGTGCCGCCGACGCTCGTCGCGATCCTGTTCGTCGTCGCCCTCGCCGCGCTCAATCTGCGCGGCGTCTCGGAGTCGGTGAAGACGAACGTGGTGCTGACGCTCGTCGAGCTGACCGGCCTGGCGATCATCCTCGGGATCGGTGCGTACGCCGTGTTCACGGGCGGCGGCGAGCCCGCGCGGCTCGGCGAGTTCCAGGCGTCCGGCACCGGTTACGCCCTGCTGACCAGCGTGCTCGGCGCCACCGCGCTCGGTTTCTTCGCCTTCGTCGGCTTCGAGGACTCCGTCAACATGGCGGAGGAGACGAAGAACCCGCAGCGCACCTTCCCGAAGGCGATCTTCATCGGTGTCGCGGTCACCGGCACCATCTACGTCCTGGTCGCCCTGGTCTCCTCGCTGCTCGTCGACTACACGACGCTGGAGAAATCGAGCGGGCCGCTGCTGGAGGTCGTGAAGGCGGGCGGGGTCGACTTCCCGCCCAAGCTCTTCGCGCTGATCGCGCTGTTCGCCGTGACGAACTCCGCGCTGATCAACATCATGATGGCCTCGCGGCTCTGCTACGGAATGGCCAACGAACGCATCCTGCCGCGCGCCATGGGCCGCGTCCTGTCCCGGCGCCGCACGCCCGTCGTCGGCATCGTCTTCGTCTCGCTGCTGGCGATCGGCCTGGTGTCGACGGGCGAGATCGAGGGGCTCGGCGACACCACGGCGTTCCTCCTGCTGTGCGTCTTCGCCGTGGTCAACGTCGCCGTGCTGGTCCTGCGCAAGGACCGGGTGGCGCACCGGCACTTCCGGACGCCGACGATCCTGCCGGTGCTCGGCGCGATCACCGCGATCGTCCTCGCCAGTCCGCTGGCCGACCGGCCGGCGGACGTCTACATCCGCGCAGGTGTCCTTCTTTTGATCGGAATCGGTCTCTGGGCGATCAATAAAGCAGTAATGAAGACACGAGGCGAAAGCTAGCTGGCATGTGCATATGGAAAATGCCGGAACCACGCGCCGGCGCACCTCCCTTTACGTAACCTCCTCACCACTGCCGCAGAACATGTGTCCGGCAGTCCGCATCCGTGTGCCACGCCGGAAGGGGGGTTCCGCATGCCCGGAATCGACGAATGTCTGCTCTCGGCGATGGCCCTGCCCGGTGCCCTCGGAGCCTCCCTGGTGGACTGGACGAGCGGGCTCGCGCTCGGCACGGAAGGGCAGTCGCCGAACGGTGACCACGAGGCCACCGCGGCGGAGACCGCGGAACTGGCCCGGATGGCCGCCGAGCAGCGGGCGTTCTCCCCGCAGGGGCTTCCCGTCGAGGACGTCATCATCACCACGCCGAGCGGCTACCACCTGCTGCGTTTCGTCGAGACCGCCTTCGACAGCAGCGTCTTCCTGCACCTGTGGCTCGACCGCGAGAAAGGCAATCTGGCCCTGGCCCGATTACGCCTGCGCGGCCTCGCCGAGCAGCTGGTCCTGGCATGACCGGGACCGCGGCCGGGGCCGCGACCGTGTCCCCGATGCTCGTGCGGCTGGCCGCCGAACGCGCCACCGGCGCCCTGCTGCGGGACCACGGGACCCTCTACCTCGACGAGGGACAGGTCGTGCACGCCGAGAGCCCGGCGGCGCCCGGCATCGACGTACTGCTGACCTCGGCCGGGCGGCTGCCGGCCGAGGACTGGCAGGAAGCCGTCGACCGGGCGGGCACCCGCGGCCGGGTCGGGCGCTTCCTCGTCGACAGCGGCCGGCTGGCCGGCGGCGAGCTGGAACTCTGCCATCTGAGCGCGCTGTTCGACGCCGCCTTCTTCGTCCTCGCCCCCGGCAGCGGCCCGACGCGGTTCCGTTACGGGGCGGCCCACTGGCTGGGCCGCATACGCCCGGTCTCCGCCGCGGCGGTCGAGCGGGAGTCGCGCGGCGTAGACAGCTGCTGGACGGGCTCTGGCCGTACCCGGACACCGACACCGCCCCCGTCGTACGCCGCCGCGGACCGTCGGGGCGGCCGGTCACCCGCAGGCAGCGCGCCGTCCTCGACCTGGTGGACGGTGAACGCACCCCGGGGGACATCGCCCGGGCCCTGGGCCGGCCGGCTTTCCACACGCATGATCGACGGTACGCAGGCTCGCGGCGGCGGGGACGGTGGCCACGCCCCGCGACACCCCGGCGCCCCCGCCTCCCGTGCCCGCCCGGGTCGCGCGGGCCCTGCAGGCCACCGACGACCCGGACACCGCCCTGTTGCGCCGGCTCCGCGACGCCCTGGAGGCACAGCTGTGATTCCCCGGACCGTCGGCGCGGCCCCCGCCTCCGCGTCATGAGGCGCGCCCTGAGACAACGCGCCGAAAGGAGAATGCTGATGGCGGCCGAACCGGAAGTACTCGACGAGCAGCGGCAGTTGAGAGCGAGGGTCCCCCTGCTGACCGGAGCCCTGGCCGCGAGCGTCGACGGCCTCGTACTGGCCCAGGACACCCCGGCCGTGGAGGCCGAGGGGGTGGCGGCGCTCACCGCGGCGGCGCTCGGCGTCGCGGTGCGGCTGACGGACGCGACCGGGCAGGGCGCCTTCCGCGAGCTGCTCGTGCGCGGCGACGACGGCTACGTGGCCACCTACGCGGCGGGGTCGTCCGCCGTCCTCACCCTCCTCGCCGAACCGCGCGTCAACGTGGGCCGGCTCCACCTGGAGGCACGCCGGGCCAGTGTCCGCATCGGCGCGCTGTTCGACGGCGCCCGGGCCCGGGAGAACGCATGACCGCGACCAGGCGCACGACAGCGGCAGCCAGGAACACCACCGGACGAACCACCGGACGAAAAGGAAGTGCGACGCTCATGGCCAACACCGAAACCGCGCTCAAGGAAGCGATGACCGGCATCGAGGGCACCCTGGGTGTCGCTCTGGTCGACTACACCAGCGGCATGGCGCTGGGCACCCTCGGCGGCGGCAAGGACCTCGACCTGACGGTGGCCGCCGCGGGCAACACCGACGTGGTGCGCGCCAAGGTGCGCACCATGGAGCACCTGGGCCTCAAGGACGAGGTCGAGGACATCCTGATCACCCTCGGCAGCCAGTACCACCTGATCCGGCTCCTGAAGGGGCGCGGCGCGAACGGCCTGTTCCTCTACCTGGCGCTGGACAAGGCGCGGGCCAATCTCGCGATGGCCCGCCACCAGCTCAGGAGGATCGAGGCCGAACTCGACGTGTGACCACCGCCGCGGAGGCCGGGCGGCGCCGTCGCGCCGCCGCGCGGCGTCGCCCGCCGCGATCCCGGTGGTGCGGTACGCCGCGATCCGCCTGCCGGCGGGTCCGCCGCCCAGCCAGTCGGTACGCACCCACAGCAGGGTCTCCTCGCGGCGCTCCCTGGCGCCGATCCATACCGCCTTCAGCCACAGTCCGGCGCCCGCGCCCGCCATCAGCAGTCCGCCCGCGCCCGGAACGGCGAACGCGGTGCCCACCGCGGCGAGAAAGGCAGCCGCCAGCCACCAGCGACGGCCGCGGCGCCAGGCCCGCGCCGTCACGGACCGGTCCTGGAGGAAGTCGCGGCGGGCGGCGCGGGTGGCCGCCGAGGCCAGGGCGGCGTACCGGCCCCTGGCGCGCGAGCACGGTGGCCGCGGCCGCGGCCACGAAGAGCGCGGCCCCCGCCAGGAGCCCGGTCCCGCGCCCGGTCGGGCCGGGTACGAGTGCTCCGATTCCGGCGGCCAGCAGGCCGAGCCACCACAACGGCGCCGCCCCGGCCCGTAGGACCACCGCCACCCGCGCCAACGACTGCGCCTGTTCTCCGCGCCCCACGACCGCCCCTCCTTGCCGGCTCCGACTGTTTCCAGTCGGGGAGGGTAACGCCGGATTCTGAGCGGCGCGTGAAAAAGCGCGGAGAATGCGCGGGGCGAGGCCCTACTCGACGAACAGGCCCCGCGCCGCCGCCTTCGCGTCGAACTCCTCCAGCCGCGCCTGCGCGTCCGGCAGGCCGTCGCACATCGCCTCCAGCAGCACCCGCCCCAGCAGCATCGGCGCGCATGCCGTGTCGAAGGCGAGGCCCGTGCCGACCGCCGCCGGGATCAGCAGGTCGCTGTGGGCGGCCACGGGCGCGAAGGCGGAGTCGGCGACCGTCACCACCGTCAGGCCCTGTTCGCGCGCGTACGCCAGCGAGCTCCACGACCTCGCGCGGATGGCGCGGCAGCGCGAAGCACAGCAGCGCGCTCGCGCCCGCCGGCGGGCCCCGTCGATGCGGTCCGCGAGCATCGTGCCGCCCTCGTCGAGCAGCCGTACGTCCGGGTGGACCTTCGCGGCGAAGTACGCGAAGCCGCGGGCCTGCGAGGAAGCGGCGCGCAGGCCGAGGACGGGCAGCGGGCTGGAGGCGGCGAGGACCCGGCCCGCCTCCTCGACGGGGCGGGGGTCGGCGAGCAGCCCGGCGAGGTGCTGGAGGTTCTCGATCTCGGCCTGGACGGCCTGCTGGTACTCGTTGTAGTGGTCCTCGCCCTGCGAGGACTCGACGGGCGCGACCTCGCGCAGGTGCTTGCGCAGCGCCGGATAGCCGTCGAAGCCGAGCGCGACCGCGAAGCGGGTGACGGAGGGCTGGCTGACCCCGGCCAGTTCGGCGAGCTCGACGCTCGACAGGAACGGCACGTCGGCGGCCTTGCGCACCATGCAGTGCGCGATACGCCGCTGGGTCGGCGTGAGCCGGTGCCCGTCGAAGAGCTGCTGCAGTCGTGCGGCAGGGCTGTCGCTCATGCCATCCCCCTCGGAGGTCGGTGGTTCAGAGGTCCGTGAACTGGTCGAGCAGCGCGGCCGCCGCAGTCACATCATCGGTGAGCGGGCGGTCCGCGTGATCGGGGTCGAGCGCGGCGTCCGCGAGCGCGAAGGCGCGGCCGACCGGGAGCGCCGGGTCGGGGCGCAGGTCGCGCTGGCGCAACGCCCGTACGGCGGCGACGAGTTCACAGCCGACGACATGACGGTACGCGTCACTCGCGCGCAGCGCCTGGCGGGCGGCGAGCGAGGCGAAACTGGCCTGCTCCTCGACGCCCCGGGAGAGCACGGCGTGGCCGAGCGAGGCGGGGGCGGAGAGGGCGCTCAGGTCGCCGAGGGCGGCCCCGGCGGCGTACTCCAGGATCATCACGCCCGAGCCGGCCGGTTCGCCGTCGGCGAGGAAGGGGCGCAGGCGGGTGAGGGCGGGCTCGTTGAGCGCGGAGAGCCGGGAGGTGGACAGGCGCGCGGTCTGGGTGACGGCGAGCCTGAAGTGGTCGAGCGCCAGGGCGAGTTGGGCCATGTAGAAGCCGCCGTGGTGGTACGCGGCCATGTCGTCGGGGCAGATCAGCGGGTTCTCGGCGGCCGCGTTGATCTCGACGGCCAGGGTGCGCTCCAGCAGATCCGCCGCGTCCCGCGCCGGGCCGTGGATCTGCGGCAGGCAGCGGAAGCCGTACGGGTCCTGGATACGGCCCAGCGGCGGCGTGGGCCGCTCGGGGGCGCCGAGCAGCCGGCGCATGGTGCGTGGCGACGGCGTACGAGCCGGGGTGCGGGCGGGCGGCGTGCACCGGCTCGGCGTACGCCTCGTACGAGCCGTCGACCGCGAGGAGGGAGAGGGCGCCGACCACCTGGGTGGCGGCTATGAGGCGGCGCAGCGCGTCGAGGGAGCGAGCGCGGCCTGGCCGAGGGTGAGCGCGTTGCTGCTGATCATCGCGAGGCGTCGTTGTTGTCCAGCGGCTGCGCCGCGGGCGGCGTACCGCCGAGCCAGGGCTGCTCGCCGGCGAGGGCGAGGCCCACCTGCGCGAGGGCGGCGATGTCGCCCGTGCCGACCGAGCCGTACTCGTTGACGACGGGGTGGGCGCCCGACTCCAGCGCCTCGCACAGGGCGCTCACGACGGTGGGGCGCAGGCCCGCACCGCCCGCGAGCAGCTGGTTGGCGCGGACGGGCGAGCATGGCGCGGACCTCGCGGGCGGGCAGCGTGGAGCCGATCGCCCCGGCATGGCTGCGCAGCAGGCGCAGGCCGTGGTCGGCGGCCGCTCCGGTGGGCACGGCCTCGGAGCGGTTGGCGCCGACTCCGGTGGAGCGGCCGTAGACGCGGCCCGATGCGGCGAGTTCGCGGGCGGCGTGCCAGGACTCCTCGACGCGCTTCATCGCCTCGGTACCGGGTACCGGGCACGCCGCGCCGTGGGCGAGGCGCACGACGTCGGCGACGAGGAGGCTCTGCCCGTCCAGGACGACCACCATGTGGGACGACTTCATTCGCGAACCCCTCCTTTTCCGGACAGCTCGTCTCGCACACCGGTCGGCCGTCACCAGCGATTCACCGCAGAGCATTGACATCTATTCAGTCACGCAGAACTCTGCATGACCATATGCAGCCCCGGCAAGGGATGACCGATGATCACATTTGACGCAGTGCACAAGCGCTTCGCGAACGGCACGACAGCAGTCGACGACCTGACCCTGGAGATGCCGGAAGGCGGCATCACCGTGCTGGTCGGATCGTCCGGATGCGGCAAGACCACCACCCTCCGCATGATCAACCGCATGGTCGACCCGACCTCGGGCACCATCCGGGTCGCGGGCCAGGACATCCTCGAAGCGGACGCCGCCGAGCTGCGCCGCGGCATCGGCTACGTCATCCAGCAGTCGGGGCTCTTCCCGCACCGCACCGTCCTCGACAACATCGCCACCGTCCCGCTCCTGCTGGGGTGGGGGCGGAAGAAGGCGCGGGCCAGGGCCTCGGAACTCCTGGAGACCGTCGGCCTCACCGCCGACGCCGGCAGGCGCTACCCGCACCAGCTCCCGGCGGCCAGCAGCAGCGCGTCGGTGTCGCGCGGGCGCTGGCGGCGGATCCGCCCGTACTGCTGATGGACGAGCCGTTCGGCGCGGTCGACCCCGTGGTGCGCACGCAGCTCCAGGACGAGCTGCTCCGCCTCCAGCAGGAGCTGAGCAAGACCATCGTCTTCGTCACGCACGACATCGACGAAGCGGTACGGCTCGGCGACCGCATCGCCGTCTTCCGCACCGGCGGCCACCTCGTCCAGTGCGCCCCGCCCGCCGAGCTCCTGGCCCGGCCGGCCGATTCCTTCGTCGCCGGCTTCCTCGGCGCCGAGCGCGGCCTGAAGCTGCTCTCGCTGACCACCCTGGCCGATGTCCCGCAGAGGCGGGCGCGACCGTACGGGCCGACGAGAAGCCGGCGGGCGACGCGGGCGGCACGGGCGGCGGATGGCACCTGGTCACCTCCCCCGAGGGCAGGCCGCTGGGCTGGCTCGAAGCGGCCACCGCCCCGAAGACCGGCACGGCGGGCGAGGCCCCGCTGGTGCCGGTGCGGCCGCTGACCGACGCGGACTCCCTCCTGTCGGCGCTCAACGTGTCGGTGGCGTCTCCCAGCGGCCTGGTCGCACGGGTGGACGCGGCCGGCGTCCTGACCGGGGTGACCTCCCGCGAGGAGATCCACACCCGGGCGGGCGCGGCCCACGCCCTCGCCACCGCCCCTGCCGGGCGTGCCGCATGACCGTCGAGTGGGCGTGGATATCCGGCCACGCGAGCGATCTCGCCGCCCTCACCGTCTCCCACCTCCAGGCCGCCCTGACCGCCGTCGCCCTCGGCCTGCTGATCTCGCTGCCCCTGGCCGTCGTCGCCCACCGCGTCCGGCCCCTGCGCGGGCTGCTCCTCGGCCTGTCCAACGTCCTCTTCACGATCCCGTCCATCGCGGTCTTCGTGCTGCTGCTCCCGGTGACCGGCCTCACCCGCACCACGACCGTCGTCGGCCTGACCGTCTACACCCTGGTCGTGCTGCTCCGTAACACCGTCGAGGGCCTGGACGCCGTACCCGTCAAGGTCCGCGAGGCGTCCAGGGCGATGGGCACCCGTCCCCTGCGCACCCTGCTCACCGTCGAGCTGCCGCTCGCGCTCCCGGTGATCATGGCGGGCGTACGCATCGCGACCGTAATGTCCATCTCCCTCGTCAGCGTCGCGACGTACATCGGAGACGGCGGACTCGGCCAGCTCTTCACCGACGGCTTCCAGCGCAACTTCCCCACCCCCGTGATCACCGGCGTCGTGCTCACGCTCCTGCTCGCGCTGGCCGCGGACGCGCTGCTGGTCGCGGTCCAGTACGTGCTCACCCCCTGGACCCGGCAGCCGCACGCGAAACGAGGGCCCGCCTGATGTACGAACTCCTCTCCGACCTCGGCGTCTGGCTGACCAGCGGTGAGCAGTGGGCGGGTCCCGACGGCATCGCGCACCGCCTCGCCGAGCATCTCCAGTACTCGCTGATCGCCACCCTCGTCGCCGCCGCGATCGCCCTCCCCGTCGGCCTGCTCATCGGCCACACCGGGCGCGGCGCCTTCCTCGCGATCAACCTGTCCTCGTTCGGGCGGGCACTGCCCACCGTCGGCCTGGTCGTGCTGGTCTTCCTGGCCAGCGGCCTGTCCATGACCCCGGTGTACGTCGCGCTGGTCGCCCTCGCGGTGCCCGCCGTCGTCACCAACACGTACGCGGGCATGACCGCCGTCGACCCGGACGTGAAGGACGCGGCGCGCGGCCAGGGCATGCGCGCCCACCAGGTCCTCCTCCAGGTCGAACTGCCCCGCGGCTGCCCCTGATCATGACCGGGCTGCGCCTGGCCCTCATCCAGGTCTGGCCACGGCCACCATCGCGGCGTACGTCAGTTTCGGCGGCCTGGGCCGGTACGTCTTCGACGGCCTCGCCCAGCGCGACCTCGTACAGGTGCTGGGCGGCGCGGTGCTGGTCGCCGTCGTCGCCGTCGTGCTCGACCTGGCGCTCGCCGGACTCCAGCGCGCTCTTTTCCGGCACCGCCGCCGCTCCGACACCGCCCACTGAGCAGCACCCACTGAGGAGATCCACCCCATGAACCGCAGGACCCTGCTCGGCGGCCTGTTCGCCGCCGCCACCGTGCCCGCCCTCGCCGCGTGCAGCGCGCAGGCATCACCTCCCTCGAAGGCGAGGGCGGCGCCGGCGCCGGTACCGGAGGCGGCTCCAGTGCCGACGGCATCACCATCGGCACCGCCAACTTCACCGAGAACCAGATCCTCGGTCACCTGTACGCCGCCGTGCTCGGCGCCGCCGGCATCAGGACCACGGTCCGCCCCAACCTCGGCACCCGCGAGATCCTCGTCCCCGCCCTCAGGGGCGTCGACATCGACCTGCTCCCCGAGTACCAGGGCGCACTCCTGCACTACCTCGACCCGAAGGCGAAGGCGACGGAGGAGGGCGAGATGCAGAACGCCCTCGCCGTCGCGCTCCCCAAGGGCCTCCAGATCCTCCCCTACGGCAAGGCGGAGGACTCCGACGCCTTCGCCGTCACCCGCGAGACCGCCCGGAAGTACGGCCTGAAGTCCCTCGCCGACCTGGCCCGGCACAACGGGAAGCTCGTCATCGGCGCGGCCCCCGAGGTGAAGAAGCGCACGGTCGGGGCCGTCGGCCTGAAGGACGAATACGGCGTGGAGTTCAAGGAGTTCAAGTCCCTGGACTCCTCGGGCCCGCTGGTCAAGGGCGCGCTCAGGAAGGGCGACGTGGACGTGGCGAACCTCTTCACCACCGACACCGACATCCTCGCCGAGGGCTGGGTCGTCCTCACCGACCCCAAGAACCTCATCCCCGGCCAGCACGTCGTGCCGCTGATCGCCGACCGCAAGGCGGACTCGGCCGTACGCAGGGCACTGGCCCGTCTCGGCAACGCGCTGACGACCGAGGACCTGACGGAGCTCAACCGCCAGGTCGACAAGGACAAGAAGGACCCGGAGGACGTCGCGAACGCCTGGGCGGCCGCCCACCACCTCACGAAGTAAGGAGCTCCCCACGATGGCCGAGTCCCTGGTCGAGCGCCGCTCGATCGACGTCGTACCGGACAGCGAACGGCACGGCACCGCCTTCTCCCAGTTCACCCTGTGGCTGGGCGCGAACCTCCAGATCACCGCCGTCGTCACCGCGCTCGCGGTCGTCTTCGGCGGCGGCGCCCTCTGGTCGGTCGTCGGCCTGCTGGCCGGCAACCTGCTCGGCGGCGCGGTGATGGCCCTGCACTCGGCGCAGGGCCCGAAGCTCGGCCTGCCCCAGATGATCCAGTCCCGCGCCCAGTTCGGCGTCAGGGGCGCGGTGGTCCCGCTCCTCCTGGTCGTCGTCATGTACGTCGGCTTCTTCGCCAGCGGCAGCGTCCTGGCGGGCCAGGCGGTCGGTGAGCTGACCCGCCTCGGCGACACGACGGGCATCGTGATCTTCGCGGCCGCCACCGCCGTGACGGCGGCCGTCGGCTACCGCGTCATCCACGCCCTGGGCCGGGTGGCGAGCGTCGTCTGCGCGGTGGCGTTCGTGTACCTGGGCGTGCGCCTGCTGGAACGTGTGGACCTGGGCGCGGTGCTGTCGGAGCGTGCCGCGTTCGACCTCCCCGTGTTCCTGCTGGCGATCTCCCTCTCCGCGTCCTGGCAGCTGGCGTTCGGCCCGTACGTGGCCGACTACTCCCGCTACCTCCCGCGCACGACGAGCGGCCGGGCCACCTTCTGGTGGACGCTCGGCGGGTCGGCGCTGGGGTCGCAGTGGTCGATGACGTTCGGCGTGCTGGTCGCGGCGACGGCGGGGGACGCGTTCCTGGCGGGCCAGGTGAGTTACGTCGTGGCGCTCGGCGGCACCGGCCTGGTCGCCTCGTTCCTCTACTTCGTGATCGCGCTCGGCAAGCTGACCATCAACGTGCTCAACACGTACGGCGGCTTCATGTCGATGGTGACCGGCATCAGCGGCTTCCGGGGCCAGAAGACGCTCTCGCCGCGCGGCCGGGCCCTCTACATCGCCGCGATCATGGTGGCGGGCACGGCGGTGGCGCTCCTCGGCAAGGACTCCTTCCTGACGTCGTTCAAGGACTTCCTGCTCTTCCTGCTGACGTTCTTCACCCCGTGGTCGGCGATCAACCTGGTCGACTACTACCTGATCTCGCGCGAGCGCTACGACATCCCGGCCCTGTCCGACCCGGCCGGCCGCTACGGCGCGTGGCGCTGGGACGCCCTGACGGTGTACGGCGTGGGCATCCTCGTCCAGCTCCCCTTCCTGGTCACGCACTTCTACACCGGCCCGCTGGTCGCCCCGCTGGGCGGCGCGGACATCTCCTGGGTGGTGGGCCTGGCCGTACCGGCGCTGCTGTACTGGCTGCTGGCGCGGCGCGACACGTCCCACGTCCCGGACCGGACTCCCGTACCGCCGGAGCCGGAGCCGGGAGCGGAGACGGGAACGGAGCCGGTCCGGGCGGGATGACCCCCGTCAGCCGGCCGGCGGGGCGACCGCGGCCCGGGCGAGGATCCGGTAGTGCTCGCCGGCCCGGGTGGGCAGGGTCAGCACCCCGCCCTCCGCCGTGTGGCCGGCGGGCCTCCCGTCCCCCCGTACGACACGGAACGGGCCCGCGAAGAACGGACCGCGCAGCTTCGCGGTCACCCCGCTGCCCGAGGTGATCCGGATCTCCGTGGCCTCACCCCGCCGCCAGTCCACGCCGACGGTGAAGTCGCCGCGGGGCGCGCAGGCCGTCGTACGACCCGCGGGCGGCCCAGGCGGAGGCAGCTCGGGCAGCACGTCGATGACAGCGCCTGCGTCCGCGTCGCGCCCGTGGCTCTGGAGCAGCATCTCCACGATGCCGGACGTGGCCCCGAAGTTGCCGTCGATCTGGAACGGCGGGTGGGTGTCCCAGAGGTTCGGCAGGGTGGAGGACTTCAGCTGTTCGGCGAGCATCCTGGCGGCGTGGTCGCCGTCGCGCAGCCGCGCCCAGAAGTTGATCTTCCATGCCTTCGACCAGCCGGTGCCGCCGTCCCCGCGCGCCGTGAGCGAGACGCGCGCCGCGTCGGCGTACGCCGAACCGGCCTCGATCTGACGCCCCGGGTGCAGCGCGAAGAGGTGCGAGACGTGCCGGTGGGTGCTGGTGCGGCTGTCGAGGTCGGCCTTCCACTCCTGGAGCTGACCCCACGAGCCGATGCGCAGTCCGGGGTCGAGGGCGTCGAGCGCGTCCGTGACCTCCGCGCGGAACCCGGCGTCGACGCCCAGGACTTCGCTCGCCTCGGCGGTGTTCGTGAGCAGGTCGTGCACGATCTGCTGGGAGATGGAGGCCCCGGCCGTGAAGTCGCCGTGCTCGGGCGAGTAACCGGGCGACACGACCAGCTTGCCGTCGCGCGGGTCGGTGTGCAGGTTCGCCAGCCAGAACCGGGCCGCTTCCTTCATCGCGGGATAGGCCGTCTCCCGCAGGAAGTCCTCGTCCCGGCCGAAGAGGTAGTGCTCGTACAGCTGCTGGACCAGCCAGCCGTTGGCCTCCGGCATCCAGAAGGAGGTGGGCCAGTCGTGCACGCCGGTGTGGCCGAACGGGTTGGTGTTCTGGTGCACCACCCAGCCTTCCGTGCCGAACATCGTCCGGGCGGTCCTGCGTCCCGGCGCCCGCAGGCCGTCGATGAACTCGTGGTACGGCCGGGCGGTCTCCGTGAGGTTCGCCGGTTCGGCCGGCCAGTAGTTCATCTGGATGTTGATGTTGGTGTGGTAGTCCGCGTTCCAGGGCGGCGTGTTGGAGTCGTTCCACACGCCCTGGAGGTTGGCGGGGAGCGATCCGGGCCGCGAGGACGCGATGAGCAGGTACCGCCCGTACGCGAAGAAGAGCGCTTCCAGCGCGCGGTCGGCGGGTGACGCCTCGCCGCCCGTGTAGGAGCCGAGCAGCTCGTCGGTCGGCACGTCGGGGGTCGCGCGCTGCCCGATGTCCAGCCGCACCCGGTCGAACAGCGCCCGGTGGTCGGCCACATGGGCCCGCCGCAGCTCGTCGTACGTCCGCTCCGCGGCCCGGTCGACGGTGGCCGAGACGCGGGCGTGCGGGTCCTCGCCCCGGTAGTCGGGACGGGTGGCGGCGTAGTCCGTACCGGCGCAGAACACGAACGTGGCACTGTCCGCGCCGGTGACGGTGATCCGCCCGTCGTCGCCGTCGGTCCGCTTCCCGCCGGCGGTGAGGACCTGCACCTGTCCCTCGTACGTCAGCCCGTTGTCGGCGAGCGCGCCACGGACGAGCAGCCGGCCGTCCTTCGCCGTCACCGAGGTCCGGTCCTGCGCGCTCCTGAAACTCAGCGTGAAGGAGACCTTTCCGGGCCGGTCGGCGGAGATCCGCCCGGCGACGACGCCGCCGGGGCGGCTGGCGAAGTACTCGCGGGTGAAGCGGGTCTCCCCGTCGCCGTACGAGACGGTGGCGACGGCGTCGGCGATGTCGAGGCTGCGGCGGTAGCCGGTGGGCGGGGCCGGAGCGCCGGGCGCGCCGGGGAAGTCGAGGAAGAGGTCGCCGAAGTTCTGGTAGTTGCCGAAGCCGGGGATCCTGCCGACGGTCGCGTACGCCGGATTGCCGAGCCGCCGGGACACCTCGTCGGGGTCCATCGCCCCCTTCTCGTCGATGGCCCTCTGCACGCCGGCGACGGCCCCGGGCCGCGGCTTCGGCCAGTCGCCGTGGTCGTAGCCCTCCGCGCTGCCGGGACCGCCGGTCCACAGGGACTTCTCGTTGAGCTGCAACTGCTCCCGTGCCACACCGCCGAAGACCTTGGCGCCCAGGGCGCCGTTGCCGATGGGCAGCGCTTCGCGCTCCCAGCTGGTGGCGGGCTCGTCGTACCAGAGGAGGGTGGGGGCGGAGCCGGGCCCGGGCCCCTCGGCGGCCGGTCCGCCACTGCCCGCGGGAGCGGCGGACGCGGCCTTGCCGGTCGCGGCCGAGGCCGGAACTGCGGTCAGCCCGGCCGCTGTGGCGAGGACCGACCTCCGGGTGTACTTCCGCGACATGGATCCACTCCTAGAGCTCGGACGACTGGCGAGCCGAACTTAGAAGTGTGGGGTCAGTTGAGGCAATAGTTCAGTAATTCTTGACCAGAATCCGCCGACTCATCGGATGTGAGGGTGCCGGATCACTCACCTGCGCGGCATCGGCGGCGCAGGAGCGGGGAACCGGGGAAATGGAGGAGAAGGGGGGTTAGCCCCACTGCGCCGGGACGCCCCGCTCCGTAGCGTTGCCCCCATGGAAGCCCGCGACCCTGAGCTGAAGAAGGAACTCGACGCCACCTTGCGTGCCCGCAGGGAGCTGGGTGAGGACTACGAGTCCGCGCTCGTCGAGTCGTTCCTGGAGAAGGTCGAGCAGCGCCTCGACAGTACGGTCGACCGCCGCGTCCGGCGTCAGCTCGCCGAGCAGCGGATGGCCACCGCCCGGGGCGCCGCCGAGCCGCCGCGCAGCGGGCCGGGCTTCGGCGAGCGGTTCGGTTTCGGCGCGGTCTCGCTGGTCCTCGCCGTCCCGCTGTCGGCGATCGCCGTCACGAACGCGGACTTCAAGGGCCTGGTGGTGGCCTGGCTGGGCATCGTCGGCGTCAACGCGGTCCACGCGGCGCGCGGCCTGCCCCGGCTGCGCGGGAACCGCGAGAGGTCCGACTGGGAGGAGTGAGTGTCGCGGGGACCGCCGCACCCCCGGTTGCCCGGAGGGCGGGACGACGGCGGCCCCCGCGAGGGACACGGACCGGGTTCAGGGCCGGCCTCGCGTCCAGGCGTCCGTGGAGGTCCGGGAGCCGCTCCGGTTGTCCTTGACGCCGACAACAACCACTGTGCCGGAGGCGTGTTAAGCCGGTGCTGCGCGAACATGTCGCGCTCGTACCACTTTCGCGAACCGCGGCCTTCCGTCCCTCCGGAAAGCCGCGGCCGCGCAGGCGCCCGCGAACGCGCTCCCGGCTGCGCCCACGACTACGGCTTACGCCTGCGGCTTCGCCAGGAAGGCCAGCAGGTCCTGCCGGCTCACCACGCCCGTCGGCTTCCCCTCGACCAGCACGATGGCCGCGTCGTGCTGCCCCTTGCCGCCCAGCACCGCCATCAGGTCCTCCACCGGCTCGCCCGAGCCGACCTGCGGCAGCGGCGGGCTCATGTGCTTGTCCAGCGGGTCGTTCAGCGACGCGCGCTGCGCGAACAGGGCGTTCAGCAGCTCGCGTTCGACGACCGAGCCGACGACCTCGGCGGCCATGACGTCCGGGTGGCCCGCGCCCGGCTTCACGATCGGCATCTGCGAGACGCCGTACTCGCGGAGCACCTCGATCGCCTCGCCGACGGTCTCCTCCGGGTGCATGTGCACCAGCTTCGGGATCGCGCCCTCCTTGTGCCGCAGGACGTCGCCGACGCTCGCGGACGGGCCCGACTCCTCCAGGAAGCCGTAGTCCGCCATCCACTCGTCGTTGAAGATCTTGCTGAGGTAGCCGCGGCCGCTGTCCGGCAGCAGGACGACCACGACGTCGTCGGGGCCGAGCCGCTCGGGACAGCGCGCCGACCACCGCCATGCCGCAGGAGCCGCCGACCAGCAGGCCCTCCTCCTTGGCGAGGCGCCGTGTCATCTGGAACGAGTCCTTGTCGGACACCGCGACGATCTCGTCCGTGACGGTCCGGTCGTACGCCGACGGCCAGAAGTCCTCACCGACGCCCTCGACGAGGTACGGCCGCCCCGAGCCGCCGGAGTACACCGAGCCCTCCGGGTCCGCGCCGACGACCTTGACCTTGCCGCCGCTGACCTCCTTCAGGTAGCGGCCGGTCCCGGTGATCGTGCCGCCGGTGCCGACGCCCGTGACGAAGTGGGTGATCTTCCCGTCCGTCTGCGTCCACAGTTCGGGACCGGTGGTCTCGTAGTGCGAGCGCGGGTTGTTCGGGTTGCTGTACTGGTCGGGCTTCCAGGCGCCCGGCGTCTCGGCGACCAGCCGGTCGGAGACGTTGTAGTACGAGTCGGGGTGCTCGGGGTCGACGGCCGTGGGGCACACGACGACCTCGGCGCCGTACGCGCGCAGCACGTTGATCTTGTCCGTGGACACCTTGTCCGGGCAGACGAAGATGCACTTGTAGCCCTTCTGCTGGGCCACGATGGCGAGGCCGACACCGGTGTTGCCGGACGTCGGCTCGACGATCGTGCCGCCGGGCTTGAGGGCGCCGCTCTCCTCGGCCGCCTCGATCATGCGCAGGGCGATCCGGTCTTTCACGGACCCGCCGGGGTTGAAGTACTCGACCTTGGCCAGGACCGTCGCCTGAATGCCGGCCGTCACGCTGCCCAGCTTCACGAGCGGGGTGTTGCCGACGAGGGTGATCATCGAGTCGTGAAATTGCACGATTTTCTCCGGGGTCTCCGTGATGGTGCAGCCCAGCGTAAAGGGCCGACGACGGCGCGTTCACCTCCGAGCGCGATTGAAAAGCGCCCACTACCGGGCAGTAAGCAAGTGTGCGGGAGGCTTCGAGGAGGTGGCTGCGACTGTGTCGAGGGCAAGGGTGGCACGGCGGATCGCCGCCGGCGCGGCGTACGGCGGGGGCGGGATCGGTCTGGTCGGCGCGGCGGCGGTGGGGATCTTCCTCGCCGAGGTTCAGCTGGCCAAGCGGTCGGTGGGCGGCGGCCGGGCTCCGGTGCCGCCCCTGGCGGACGGGCTCTACGGCATGCCCCTGGCCGGGTACCCCATGGATCCCCCGCTGCGGCTCGCCATGCTCGGCGACTCGACGGCGGCAGGCCAGGGCGTGCGCCGGGCCGGGCAGACACCGGGGGCGCTGCTCGCGTCCGGTCTCGCGGCGGTGTCGGAACGCCCGGTCGCGCTCCACAACGCCGCGCAGCCCGGGGCGCAGTCCGACGACCTGGAGCGCCAGGTCACGGTGGTGCTGGCGGACCGGGAGCGGCAGCCGGACGTCTGCGTGATCATGATCGGCGCGAACGACGTCACGCACCGCATGCCGCCCACGCAGTCGGTGCGCCACCTGGCTTCGGCGGTACGGCGCCTGCGTACGGCGGGGGCGGAGGTGGTCGTCGGCACCTGCCCCGACCTGGGCACGATCGAGCCGGTCTACCAGCCGCTGCGGTGGCTGGCCCGGCGCGTGTCGCGGCAGCTCGCGGCGGCGCAGACGATCGGCACGGTGGAGCAGGGCGGCCGCACGGTGTCGCTGGGCGACCTGCTGGGCCCCGAGTTCCTCGCGAACCCCCGCGAGCTGTTCGGCCCGGACAACTACCACCCCTCGGCGGAGGGCTACGCGACCGCGGCGATGGCCGTACTGCCCACGCTGTGCGCGGCGCTCGGGCTGTGGCCGGAGTCGGACCGCCTGGACGCCTCGCGCGACGAGGACATCCTGCCGGTCGCCAAGGCGGCGGCGGAGGCGGCGTCGGCCGCCGGTACGGAGGTCACGGCCGCCCGGGCCCCCTGGGCCCTCCTCAAGCACCGCCGCCGCCGGCGCCTTCCCGCCCCGGTGGAACCGGCCCACCAGCCGGAGCCCCGCCGCGCGCTGTGACAGGCGCGGGGGCTCCGCCCCGGGCCCGGCCCCCCGATCGCCGGACGGGCCGGGGCCTGGCCCCCGTCAGTTTCGGGAAGGGGCGGGGCGGGGAAGGAAACCCACCGACTGAGCGGACGCTTAGAAAAGAGGCCCGCATCACATCACCAGGTCGGTGACCACAGCCGTACGTACGGGTAACTTCCCACTCAGCCGTGCCCAATCGCCCTTCTCGCCCTCATGGAGCCGTCGTGCCCGAAGCCGTGATCGTTTCCACCGCCCGTTCGCCCATCGGCCGCGCCTTCAAGGGCTCGCTGAAGGACCTGCGGCCCGACGACCTGACCGCCACCATCGTGCAGGCCGCCCTCGCCAAGGTGCCCCAGCTCGACCCCCGCGACATCGACGACCTCATGCTCGGCTGCGGCCTCCCCGGCGGCGAGCAGGGGCACAACCTGGGCCGCATCGTCGCCGTGCAGATGGGCATGGACCACCTGCCGGGCTGCACCGTCACCCGGTACTGCTCCTCCTCGCTCCAGACCTCCCGCATGGCGCTGCACGCCATCAAGGCGGGCGAGGGCGACGTCTTCATCTCCGCCGGCGTCGAGATGGTGTCCCGCTCCGTCAAGGGCAGCTCCGACGGCATGCCCGACACCCACAACCCGCTCTTCGCGGACGCGGAGGCCCGTACCGCCGCCGTCGCGCAGAGCGAGGGCGCCGACTGGCACGACCCGCGCGAGGACGGCCTCGTCCCGGACGCGTACATCGCCATGGGCCAGACCGCCGAGAACCTCGCCCGCCTCAAGGGCGTCAGCCGCGCCGAGATGGACGAGTTCGGCGTACGGTCGCAGAACCTCGCCGAGCAGGCCATCAAGAACGGCTTCTGGGAGCGCGAGATCACCCCGGTCACGACCCCCGACGGGACCGTCGTGTCGCAGGACGACGGCCCGCGCGCCGGTGTCACCCTCGAAGGCGTCCAGGGCCTGAAGCCCGTCTTCCGCCCCGACGGCCGCGTCACCGCCGGCAACTGCTGCCCGCTCAACGACGGCGCCGCGGCCCTCGTGATCATGAGCGACACCAAGGCCCGCGAGCTGGGCCTGACCCCGCTGGCCCGGATCGTCTCGACCGGCGTCTCCGGCCTCTCGCCCGAGATCATGGGGTACGGCCCGGTCGAGGCCAGCAGGCAGGCGCTCAAGCGCGCCGGACTGACCATCGGCGACATCGACCTCGCCGAGATCAACGAGGCCTTCGCCGCCCAGGTCATCCCGTCCTACCAGGACCTCGGCCTGGACCTGGACAAGCTCAACGTCAACGGCGGCGCCATCGCCGTCGGCCACCCCTTCGGCATGACCGGCGCCCGCATCACCGGCACGCTGATCAACAGCCTCCAGTTCCACGACAAGCAGTTCGGCCTGGAGACGATGTGCGTGGGCGGTGGCCAGGGCATGGCCATGGTCATCGAGCGCCTCAGCTGACCCCGTCCGGGGCCCTGGCCGCACCCGGTTCGTAACCCAATCTCCCCCAGGATGTGATCTATCTCCTGGGGGAGAGGCATATCCCCAGGTCAAGGACGGTTGCAGGCGGGATGCCCGTCAGAAAGATCTGTCCAATTCGTGACGTAATGCACTGACAGGCGGCGCGCACTCACCTCAAGCTGATGTAGGAAGTCGGGGGATCGATGAAACCGGGAGTAAGTCAGTGAGCGCCATGCCTCTTGCCCTGTTGCTGACCACGGCCGTCGCCACGGCTGTGGGCGCCGCTGCCCTGCACGCAGTCCACGGACTGCGCAAGCAGGTCGCCGCTCTGCGTACCGAGCTGACAGCAGCCGCCGCGTTCGGCCGCTCCGGGGCCGCCGTCCCCCAGCAGCCCCGTTCCGCGGAGGCCGACGGGATACGGACGGCAGTGGCCGAGGCCCTCGCGGAGGAGCGGGAGCGCGAGCTCGCCGAGGCGCGTGCCTTCTGGGCCGCGCAGGAGGCCCGGGACGCCGCCGACGCCCCGTCGCTGCTGGGCGGCCTGCCCGGCCTGGGCGACGAGACGCCCCCGTTCTTCGTCCCGCGCCAGGCGGACTTCACGGGCCTGGAGTCGTTCGACGCGTACGAGGCGCTCGAATCCCTCGACAGGGCCGACACCGTCGATCCCCTCGGCTGTGCCGACGGCATCGAGGGCATCGACGGGCTGGACGACCTGGAGCCGGCCGACGCGTTCCCCGAGGACTCCCCCGAGCTGGCCGCCGCCCGCCGCCGCCACCCCTCGCACCCGGACTTCGTGCCGGTCCAGGCGCCGGCCGTGCCGACCGCGAGCGCACCGTGGCCCGCCTGGAAGAGCTCGCGGCCGCCCGTACCGCGCTCGCCGACGTACGCCCGGGACCGCTCGGCACTCTCGACGTCTACGTCTTCACGGACGGTACGACGCTCTGCATGACCCCCGGCCACCGCGAGACCGCCGAGCGCCTCGCCGAGTCGCTGCGCGCCGGCGAGTCCCCGGTCCTGCTGGGCGGCTCCGGGATCTCCGGCGCGTACGCGCTGACCTTCTCCTGCGGCGAGGAGAGCGTCTACATCCTCGCCGACCGCGTCATCGCGTCCGTCTGACCGGCCGTCCGGTCAGACCTGCGCCCGCGACGCGGCGGCTCTCACCAGAATCACGGCCTCGTCCAGCCCGGCCCGGGCGGACGGGGCGTTTCCCGTTCCAGCGCGCACGCCAGATCATGACCGGCCACCGTGAGTTGGTCGGCCACCGCGAACGCGCCCGCGTCCGGCATGATCCGCGGTTCCTGCCCCGGTTCCTCGATCCGCTGCGCCCGCAGGGCCAATTCCCTGGCCAGAGCGAGACCTTCGGCGGCCGCGCCGCGCTGGAGACGGCTCTGCGGGGCGGCGCGCAGCCGGTCGGCGAATCGGTCCACGGCGGCCGTCAGGGGCGTTGTATCGAGCACGCCGCGACCCTACGCGCCTCCCCGGGGCTGTTGCCAACGGGCGGACACTCAGGCACGGTGACGTGAAGGAGCACTCGCGCGAAGCGTCCGGAGGCGCCGAATGTCCCAAGTCTTCTCCGAAGAGACCCACCGCAACCTGCTGTCCCGAATCCCCCACTGCACCGGTCGTGAAGTCTCCGACTGGCTCCGCACCGTGGACGACGGCCCCGCCCTCTTCCGCTTCGAGGAGAAGGTGAGCTGGCTCCGGAGCGAACACGATCTCGCCTACGGTCACGCCAAAGCGATCATCCACGAGCACGATCTGAGGCGCGCCGCCCGGCGACTGCTCTAGCGGCCGGGCCGGAGCGCACATGCGGCAGGGCCCGCCGGGCGAATGCCGGACGGGCCCTGCCGCAGTTCTCAGCGGTTCCAGCAGCTCTCGGGCCGCCGGGGGGCGACTAGTCGTCGCCGCTGAGGATGGAGACCAGCCGCAGCATCTCCAGGTAGATCCACACCAGGGTCATGGTGAGGCCGAAGGCCGCCATCCAGGACTCCTCGCGCGGAGCGCCGTAGGCGACCCCGTCCTCGACCTGCTTGAAGTCCAGGGCGAGGAAGAAGGCGCCGAGCAGCACACCGACGACACCGAAGAGGATGCCCATGCCGCCGCTGCGGAAGCCGAGGCCGTCACCGCCGCCGAACACCATGAACAGCAGGTTCACGGCGGTCAGGACCATGAAGCTGATCGCGGCGATCATCAGGTAGCGCGTGAAGCGCTGGGTGACCCGGATGATCCGGGTCTTGTACAGGACGAGCATGGTGACGAAGACCGCCATCGTGCCCAGCACCGCCTGCATCGGCGCACCCGGCGACACCCACGTGTTCACCAGGTTGCTGAGGGCGCCGAGGAAGATGCCCTCGAAGGCCGCGTACGCCAGGATCAGCGCCGGGACGGGCTTGCGCTTGAAGGACTGGACCAGCCCGAGCACCATCGCCACGAGAGCGGCGCCGACGGCCAGGCCGATGCCGAGGTCCATCACCCATGCGACGGTGGCGCCGGCGATCACGAGGCCGAGCGTGATGCCCGTCCGCGCGACGACGTCGTCCATCGTCATGACGTTGCCGCGTACGGGAGCCTGCGGGGCGCCGTACTGCGTGTCCTGCTGGGCGTAGGGGTTCGTCGCGTAGGGGTTCGTCGCGTACGGGTTCGCGGGGGCGCCCTGGGCGTACGGGTTGCCCTGCGCCGTACCGACGGCGGGGCCCCCGGCCTGCGGTGCCGCGTTGAAGCCCGCGGTGCCGTTGTCGCGGCTGAAGCCCCGTCGCGAGAAGACCGGGTTGCTGCTCCTCATCTCACTCCTCCATGGCCACCCTGCGTGGCCTTGACTCAAGAGTAATGGGAAAGCAAAAGGAACACCCTAGTGCCAGGGGAGGATCTTTCTGAGACCGTGACGTGCCCGGAGCCGGACTCGAACCGGCACGCCCCGAGGGGCAGCGAGGTTTAAGCTCGCCGTGTCTGCATTCCACCATCCGGGCAAGGTGCGCGGCTCCGCAATTCGCGGGTCAGAGCCTATCCGGACGGTTCCCCCGGACAGCGGAACTTCTGGCCGATGTTGTCTTATTTTATGGGCGCCTGAGAGTGCGTCAGTCTGCGTAACGGGCCGTCGGCACATGCCCGACGCGGTGGGCGGGCCCGGGGGACCGCATACGGGAAAGGCGGAAACTCGACTGCCCGGTCCCCGGCCCGCACCCCGCCCGCACCCTTGCCCGGTCTAGGGGACGGCGTCATACCAAAGGAGGACGGGCGGGCCCGGCGATGCGACTCAAGAGGGCCGCGAGAACGGGTACGAGGGCTGATCCGCGAGCGCCGACCGGACGGGACGATGGACGAGTCCCCCAAACGTCCCCGACAGGAGTGCCCTCTCGTGACCACCACCCCCACCGTCGCCGCCCGCCGCACCACCGCGGTGGCCGCACGCGCCACGGAGCTCTCGAAGGTCTACGGACAGGGCGAGACCCAGGTGGTCGCCCTGGACCGGGTCACCGTGGACTTCCGGCAGGGTGAGTTCACCGCGATCATGGGTCCGTCCGGGTCCGGCAAGTCGACGCTGATGCACTGCGTCGCCGGCCTCGACTCCTTCAGCTCCGGCTCCGTCCGGATCGGCGAGACCGAGCTGGGCACCCTCAAGGACAAGCAGCTCACGCAGTTGCGCCGGGACAAGATCGGCTTCATCTTCCAGGCGTTCAACCTGCTGCCGACGCTCACCGCCGCCGAGAACATCACGCTGCCGATGGACATCGCGGGCCGCAAGCCCGACCAGGAGTGGCTGGACACGGTCATCGGCATGGTCGGTCTGGCCGACCGGCTCAGCCACCGCCCCACCGAGCTCTCCGGCGGCCAGCAGCAGCGCGTCGCCGTGGCCCGCGCCCTGGCGAGCAGGCCGGAGATCGTCTTCGGCGACGAGCCGACCGGAAACCTGGACTCGCGCTCGGGCGCCGAGGTGCTCGGCTTCCTGCGCAACTCCGTGCGCGAGCTGGGCCAGACCGTCGTCATGGTGACGCACGACCCGACGGCCGCGTCGTACGCGGACCGCGTGATCTTCCTGGCGGACGGCCGGATCGTCGACGAGATGCTCGCCCCGACCGCGGACGGCGTCCTCGACCGGATGAAGGAGTTCGACTCCAAGGGCCGCACCAGCTGACCCGTACGAGCCCGCCTCCCTCCGGCCGCCCCTCCATCCTCAGGACTGACAGAAACATGTTCCGTACCGCCCTGCGCAATGTGCTCGCGCACAAGGCCAGGCTGCTGATGACCGTGCTCGCCGTCATGCTCGGCGTGGCCTTCGTGTCCGGCACCCTGGTCTTCACCGACACCCTTTCCCACGCCTTCAGGAACCAGTCGGCGAAGAGCTACGACAACGTCGCCGTAGCGGTCACCACCTACCCGGACCGCGAGAACGGCAAGAAGGAGCAGGGCATAGACGCCCGGACCCTGGAGAAGATCCGGGGCGTGGACGGCGTCGCCTCCGCCACCGGGCGCGTCTCCGGCTTCGCCGGTGTCGCCGACCCCGACGGCAAGCTGATCGGCAACGGCTGGTCCAACACCGGTGCGAACTTCGCGCCCGGCGACGACGGCAAGAACCGCAAGGATCCTGCGTACGACTTCACCGACGGCTCCGGTCCCGCGAAGGCCGGCGAGGTCGCCCTCGACAGGGCCACGGCCGACAAGGGCGAGTACAAGACCGGTGACACCGTGCGGGTCGCGACCAACGGCCCGGTGCGGGAGTACACCCTCTCCGGCGTCTTCACCACCGAGGACGGCCAGGTCAACGCCGGCGGCTCGCTGGTGCTCTTCACCACGCCCGTCGCGCAGAAGCTCTACCTGGCGCCCGGCCACTTCAAGGACGTCACCGTCACCGCCGCGGCCGGCGCGTCCGAGCAGCAGCTGCTCGACGCGGTGAAGCCGCTGCTGCCCGAGGGCGCCGAGGCCCAGACCGGCGAGGAGCTCGCCGACGACCAGGCCAAGATGATCGAGGAAAGCCTGAGCACGCTCAACCAGGTGCTGCTCGCCTTCGCCGCGATCGCGCTCTTCGTCGGCATCTTCCTGATCTCCAACACCTTCACCATGCTCGTCGCCCAGCGCACCAAGGAGCTGGCGCTGATGCGGGCCGTCGGCGCCTCCCGCCGCCAGGTCAAGCGCTCGGTGCTGCTCGAAGCGCTGGTGGTCGGCGCGCTCGCGTCGGTCGTCGGCTTCGCCCTCGGGCTGGGGCTCGCGACGGGGCTGCGCTCCGCGATGTCCGCCTTCGGCGCGAAGACGCCGGCCGGTCCGCTGATCGTCTCCCCCACCGCCGTCGCCGCCGCGTTCGCGGTGGGCGTGCTGGTCACGATGCTCGCCGCCTGGCTGCCCGCCCGCCGGGCCGCCAAGATCCCGCCGGTCGCGGCGATGAGCAGCGTGCACGCCGCTCCGACCACCAAGTCGCTGGTCGTACGGAACTCCATCGGCGGCGCGATCACGCTGCTGCGCGGCCGGCATCCTCGGCGGCGCGGCGGCCGGCAAGGACGGCCGGATGCTCATCGGGGCCGGCGCCTTCCTCGCGCTGATCGGCGTCATCGTGCTGATCCCGCTGCTGTCGCGGCCGGTGATCGCGCTCGTACGGCCGCTGATCGGCAAGCTCTTCGGAGTGTCGGGCACGCTGGCCGGCCAGAACGCGGTGCGCAACCCGCGGCGTACCGGAGCCACCGCGTCCGCGCTGGCCATCGGCCTCACCCTGGTCACCGGGCTCTCCGTGCTCGGCGTCACCATGGGCAGGGCCGTGGACAAGATGACCACGGACAACATCAAGGCCGACTACATGTTCTCCATGGCCAGCGGGGGTTCGCTGGACGCGTCGGCGCTCCGTGCCCTGGAGAGGACGCCCGGCGTGTCGGCCCTCTCCCCGCAGACGGCCGCCGACCTCGAACTGAAGGGCGCCTGGGCCGCGGCCTCCGGTGTCGCCCCCGGCGACATCGAGCGGGTCATCAACGTCACGCCGGTCTCCGGCTCGCTGGACTCGCTCGCCAAGGGCGGGATCGCGGTCGCCGACGAGACCGCGAAGAACAGCGGCCTCAAGGTCGGCGACAGCGTGCCGGTGGAGTTCGCCGACGGCGAGAAGGCAGAGCTGACGGTCGGTGCGACGTACAAGGGCAACGAGTTCCTCTCGCCTGTCCTGCTCGACCAGAAGATCGTGGCCGAGCACGAGGCCAAGCCGTACATCCGGGAGATCTGGGTGAAGACGGACGGCGGCGCGAGCGCGGCGAACGAGAAGGCGCTCGTGGAAGCGCTGGGCCAGAACCCCGCGATCAACGTGATGGACCAGCAGGACATCCGCAACCAGTTCGGCGGCATGATCAACACGATGCTGAACATCATGTACGGGCTCCTGGGCATGGCCCTGCTCATCGCGGTGCTCGGTGTCATCAACACCCTGGCGATGTCCGTCTTCGAGCGTCAGCAGGAGATCGGCATGCTGCGGGCGATCGGTCTCGACCGCGGCAAGGTCAAGACCATGATCCGGCTGGAGGCCGTGGTCATCTCGCTCTTCGGCGCGGTGATCGGCATCGGCCTCGGCACCTTCCTGGGCTGGGCCGTCGGCCAGACGGTCAAGGACTCGGTGCCGGGTTACGCGCTGGTCCTGCCGTGGGACCGGTTCGGCGTCTTCCTGCTGCTGGCCGCGGTGGTCGGCGTACTGGCCGCGATGTGGCCGGCCCGCAGCGCCGCGAAGCTGAACATGCTCGCCGCGATCAGCCGAGTAGGCGGCCGGACGGACCGCGGTACGCGCACGGTGAGGGGCCGGTCCCGGACGGGACCGGCCCCTCACCGTGCGCCGGCCGTCATCCGGCCGCCGGGTTCCACGTCCGGGCGCGCAGCGGCATGCCCGACGCGCCGCCCTCCCCGGGCCGTACGGCGAGGACCTGGTTCACGCCGATCCTGTTGTGCTCGAAGGAGAGCGCGGAGGCCGCCATGTAGAGCCGCCAGACGCGGGCCCGCCCCTCGGAAGTCACCCGTACGGCCTCTGCCCAGTTGGCCTCCAGGTTGGCGACCCACCGGCGCAGCGTCAGGGCGTAGTGCTCACGGATCGACTCGACGTCGCGGACCTCGAAGCCCGCCTCCTCCAGCGTCCCCACGGTCCGGCCGAGGGGCGCGAGCTCGCCGTCCGGGAAGACGTACGCGTCGATGAACTCGTCCACGTGGTACGCCTCTTCGTTGGGCTCGGGGCGCCGCGCGATCTGGTGGTTGAGCAGCCGGCCGCCCGGCTTCAGCAGGGCGAACAGGTCGTCGGCGTACTCCCGGTAGCGGACCGAGCCGACGTGCTCGGCCATCCCGATCGACGAGATCGCGTCGTACGGACCGTCCCTGACGTCCCGGTAGTCCTGCACCCGGATCTCGATGCGGTCGGTCAGGCCCTCGTCGGCGATGCGCTTGCGGGCGTACGCCGCCTGCTCCTTGGAGAGCGTGATGCCGGTGACCCGGGCGCCGTACTCGCGCGCCGCGTGGACGGCCATCGAGCCCCAGCCGCAGCCCACGTCCAGCAGCCGCGTCCCTTCCCCGATCCCCAGCTTGCGGCTGATCAGGTCGAGCTTGGCGTACTGGGCCTCTTCGAGGGTCGTCCCCTCGGCGGAATCGGCGAAGTACGCGCACGAGTAGACCATCGAGGGGCCGAGCACCTGCCCGTAGAAGTCGTTGCCCACGTCGTAGTGGTGGCTGATCGCTTCCTTGTCGCGGCGCTTGGTGTGCAGCGGCCCCGTGCGGCGTCTGACCTCTTCGGCGGGCGGGGGCGGCGGCGGCCAGGGACCCGCGAGGGCGACGAGGCCGCGGGCGGCGGCACGCAGGCGGGGGTCGCGGACGGCGTGGACGGCCGACTTGGTCTCGGCGCCGCGCTCCCAGAGCAGCCCGGCGATGTGGTCGAGTGTCTCGTACAGGTCGCCCTCGATGTCGATCTCACCGGCCACCCAGGCGCGGGCCAGGCCGAGTTCGCCGGGCTTCCACAACAGGCGGCGCAGCGCGCGGCGGCTCCGGATGACGAGGGCCGGGGCGCCGGAAGGGCCGGATTCACTTCCGTCCCAGGCCCGGATGCGGATCGGTAGGGGAGACCCGAGGAGTTCCTCGGCAAGCGTGGTCAGCCGCAGGGCGGCGTCGGCCATGGTGCGCACCTCCGTGACAGTGGAGCCCGGATTGTTCGGCGACGTTCTTCCCTCATTAACGCCGCTGTGCACCCGCCGCATCCCGGTACCGGGTAAGGGATCAGCAAAGCAGATGGTCTCTACACACACGGATGCCGTGGATCCGGTACGCCGAAGGGGCCGCCCGCACCACGGATGGCGGGCGGCCCCTTCGGGCTGCGCTGTACTGACTGCCTGACGGGCCGGCCGGTCGGCTACGGTCCGGCCACTGCCGGGCTACCGCTGCCTCACCGGGTCTGCCGGTGCGTCAGGAGGCCTTGGCCTTCTGGCTGCCGGCGGGCGCGCCCGCCTGGGCGGCCGGAGCCGGCGCCGGCTTGGCGGCCTCGTAGAACTCCTCGCGCGGAGTCTCCATGGCGCCGAGCGAGACGACCTCGCGCTTGAGGAACATCGCGAGAGTCCAGTCGGCGACGACGCGGATCTTGCGGTTCCAGGTGGGCACGGCCAGACCGTGGTAGCCACGGTGCATGTACCAGGCGAGACGGCCCTTGAGCTTGATCTTCATCTTGCCCATGACGATCATCGCGACGCCCTTGTGCAGGCCGAGACCGGCGACCGCACCCTTGTTGGCGTGGCTGTAGTCCTTCTGCGGGAAGCCGCGCATCCCGGAGATGACGTTGTCGCCGAGGACCTTGGCCTGACGCAGCGCGTGCTGGGCGTTCGGCGGGCACCAGGCGTTCTCGACGCCGGCCTTGCGGGCGGCGATGTCCGGGACCTGGGCGTTGTCGCCGGCGGCCCAGATGTAGTCGGTGCCCTGCACCTGGAGCTTCTCGGACGTGTCCACGTGACCGCGCGGGCCGAGCGGCAGGCCGTAGCGGGCCAGCGCCGGGTTCGGCTTCACGCCGGCGGTCCACACGATGGTGCTGGAGTCGACCTCCAGGCCGTTGTTCAGCACCACGTGGCCGTCCACGCAGGAGTCCATGCCGGTCTTGAGGTAGACCTCGATGCCGCGGCCCTCGAGGTGCTCCTTGCCCCACTTGCCGAGCTCGGCCCGACCTCGGGGAGGATCTTGTCGGCCACGTCGACCAGCAGGAAGCGCATGTCTTCACGCTTGACGTTGGTGTAGTACTTGGCCGCGTCGCGGGCCATGTCCTCCACCTCGCCGATGGTCTCGGCGCCGGCGAAGCCGCCACCCACGAAGACGAAGGTCAGCGCCTTGCGGCGGACGTCCTCGTCGGTCGTGGAGTCGGCCTTGTCCAGCTGCTCCAGGACGTGGTTGCGCAGGCCGATGGCCTCCTCCACGCCCTTCATGCCGATGCCCTGCTCGGCCAGGCCGGGGATCGGGAAGGTGCGGGAAACCGCGCCGAGCGCGACGACCAGGTAGTCGAAGGGCAGCTCGTAGGCCTCGCCGACGAGCGGCGCGACCGTGGCGACCTTGCGGTCCTGATCGATGGTGGTGACCCGACCGGTGAGCACCTCGGCCTTGGGCAGGACGCGTCGCAGGGGTACGACGACGTGCCTCGGCGAGATGCTGCCGGCGGCGGCTTCGGGGAGGAAGGGCTGGTACGTCATGTACGAGCGCGGGTCGACGACCGTGACGGTCGCTTCCGCGTAACGCATCTTCTTGAGGATGCGTCGAGCTGCGTACAGGCCTACGTACCCACCGCCTACTACGAGGATCCTGGGACGCTCCGTGGTGCTCATGCCATCGAGTATCCACCCCTCGGAGGGGGGTGGCTCGTGAGCCCCTTCACAAGCATTCCGGGCCCTTCTGTTACACTCCGCCGCCCACGTGACACAGGTCATGGCGGGGCGGGGGAACCACGGTGTACGCCGGGACGTTGGAAACCCCTCGTGAGCTTGTCGTTCGGCCCTTTTCGGGGGGTGTACCACCGGTTCCGCGCGCGCCCGTTCCGCTTCGGCGCGGCGTGCCCGGAACCGCTCGAAAGCGAGCCGGGCACGCCAGTTGTGCGCCAATAGGGGTCCGAGGCTGCCAATCGAAGGCCCTGAGCCACCAATTCCTTGTGAAGAACTTCACGAAGTTCGTCGGCGCCTCTCTTCTCAGGCGATGGACCAGGCGATCCCGTCGAGGATGTCGTGCTCGCTGACCACGACCTCCCGGGCCCCGGTCCGCTCCATGATCTCCAGCAGTACGAGCGCGCCGGCCGCGATGACGTCCACCCGGCCCGGGTGCATGACGGGGATCGCGGCCCGCTCGTCGTGCGTCGAGGAGAGCAGCCGGCCGGTGATCTCCGCGACCCGCTCGTACGGGATCCGGGAGTGGTGGATCGCCGCCGAGTCGTACGTTTCGAGGCCCAGCGCGATCCCGGCCACGGTCGTCACCGAACCCGCGAGCCCGACGAGGGTGTGCGCCTCGCGCAGCGGCACCGTCTCCTCGGCGAGGTCGAGCGCGGCGCGGATGTCGGCCCGTATGGCGGCGACCTGGCCGGGGGCGGGCGGGTCGGTGACGGCGCCGCCCTGCACGAGGTGGCGCTCGGTCATCCGTACGCAGCCGATGTCGACGGAGCGGGCCGCCCGCACCCGGTCGTCGCCGACGACGAACTCCGTGGATCCGCCGCCGATGTCCACGACGAGGTAGGGCCCGGTCAGGTCCTCGCGGCCCGTCAGCTCCTTGGTCGCGCCGGTGAAGGAGAACTCGGCCTCCTGGTCGCCGGTGATCACCTCGGGCTCCACGCCCAGGATGTCGTGGACGCCGCGTACGAAGTCCTCGCGGTTCTCGGCGTCGCGGGAGGCCGAGGTGGCGACGAACCTGACCTTCTCGGCGCCGTGCGCCGCGATGGCCTCGGCGTACTCGCGGCAGGCGGCGAAGGTGCGCTCCAGCGCCTCCGGGGCGAGGCGTCCGGTGCGGTCGACGTCCTGGCCGAGCCGCACGATCCGCATCCGGCGGTCGATTTCGGCCAGTTCGCCCGTCGCGCCCGCGCCGGAGACGCTGGGGGACACCGTGGCGTCGGCGACGAGCAGGCGGATGGAGTTCGTACCGCAGTCGATGGCGGCCACCCGGGTCACTTGCCGTCCTCCTGACCGGTGGCGCCCTCGGCGCACGGCGTCACGCACGGGCCCTTGGCCCACCACTCGGGCAGCAGCGCGAGCGCCTCGTCGCCGAACGGGTTCACCCCGGGGCCGGCCGCCAGCGCGTGGCCGACCAGCACGTGCAGGCACTTCACGCGGTCCGGCATGCCGCCGGCGCTCGGGAAGCCCTGGAGCACCTCGATCGCGTCACGACGCCGGATGTAGTCCTCGTGGGCGGCGCGGTAGGCGGCGGCCAGCTCGGGGTCCTCGGCGAGGCGGTCCTGCATCTCCTTCATCAGGCCGGAGCCCTCCAGGGTGCCGATCGCCCCGGCCGCGCGCGGGCAGGTCAGGTAGTACAGCGTCGGGAACGGCGTGCCGTCCTCCAGGCGCGGGGCCGTCTCGACCACGTCCGGCTGTCCGCACGGGCAGCGGTGCGCGATGGCGCGCAGTCCGCGCGGCGGGCGGCCCAGCTGCAGCTTGAACGCGGCGATGTCCGCCTCGGTGGGCTCGGTGCGCGGGGTGGTCGGGGGTGCGGCGTCCATGCGTGCGTTCGTGCCTTCGTGTGTGTCGTGACTGCTGATGACTGGTTACTGCGCTGCTGACCGCTGGTCACTTGGCCGGGCGGTCGGCCTGGTCGACGCCGTCCCAGAGGTTGGTGTACCAGGGGCGGCCGGTGCCTTCCCGGTCGTCGCGGCGCTTGTCGCGCGCGCCGGGGTCGATGACGGTGAAGCCCGTCTCCCCCGGCCGTACGAGGTGGAGGTGCTCGCGGGCGAGGCGCTCGATGTACGCGTCGTCCTGGAGCCGGGCCTTCTCGTCGCGAAGCTCCTCGACGCGCCGGCCGGCCTCCCGCATCTTGCGCTGCTGGTCGGCGATCTCGCCGCGCTGCGACACGTACTGACGCATCGGATAGGCGAGGGCCACGACCAGCGAGCACAGGACCAGGACGAGGAGCGCGGCCCGGCCGGTGAGCCGGGAGCGGCGGGCCTGACGGCGGGTCTGCGAGCGGTAGACACGGGCGGCGGTCTGCTCGCCGAGCACCCGCAGCCTGGTCGCGGTGGAGAACCGGTCCCGGTCCTTCCCGGCCATGTCTCCCGCCTCCCCTGCCGTTACGCACGTACGTCGCCCGACGACGGTACGGGACCGCGGCCGGGCGTACGTACGACTGGCTGAGCTGTTACGCCCTGCTGTGCCTAATCAGTTCGCAGAGCGAAACCGGGGGAAGGCGGAACGGCCGGCGTACACCGCCGCGTCGTCGAGGATCTCCTCGATGCGCAGCAGCTGGTTGTACTTGGCGACGCGCTCGGAGCGGGCCGGGGCGCCGGTCTTGATCTGGCCGCAGTTGGTGGCGACGGCGAGGTCGGCGATGGTGACGTCCTCGGTCTCGCCCGAGCGGTGCGACATCATGCACTTGAAGCCGTTGCGCTGCGCCAGCTCGACGGCGTCCAGGGTCTCGGTCAGCGAACCGATCTGGTTGACCTTCACGAGCAGCGAGTTGGCGGCGCCTTCCTCGATGCCGCGCGCCAGGCGCTCCGGGTTGGTGACGAAGAGGTCGTCGCCGACGATCTGGACCTTGGTGCCCAGCTTGTCGGTGAGGACCTTCCAGCCGGCCCAGTCGTCCTCGAAGAGCGGGTCCTCGATGGAGACGAGCGGGTACGCCGCCACGAGCTCCTCGTAGTACTCCGTCATCTCGGCGGCCGAGCGGGACTTGCCCTCGAACTCGTAACTGCCGTCCTTGTAGAACTCGGACGCGGCGACGTCGAGGGCGAGCGCGATCTGCTCACCGGGGACGTAACCGGCCTGCTTGATGGCCTCGAGGATGAGGTCGAGCGCGGCGCGGTTGGAGTCCAGGTTCGGCGCGAAGCCGCCCTCGTCGCCGAGGCCGGTGGACAGGCCCTTGGACTTCAGGACGGACTTGAGGGTGTGGTAGACCTCCGTGCCCCAGCGCAGGGCCTCGGAGAACGACTCGGCGCCGATCGGCGCGATCATGAACTCCTGGATGTCGACGTTGGAGTCGGCGTGCGACCCACCGTTGAGGATGTTCATCATCGGAACGGGCAGCAGGTGCGCGTTCGGGCCGCCGAGGTAGCGGAAGAGCGGCAGGTCGGACGCCTCGGAGGCGGCGTGCGCGACGGCGAGGGAGACGCCGAGGATGGCGTTGGCGCCGAGGGAGCCCTTGTTCTCGGTGGCGTCCAGGTCGAACATGGCCTGGTCGATCAGACGCTGCTCGGTGGCGTCGTAGCCGACGAGCTCCGGGCCGATCTGCTCGATGACGGCGAGGACGGCCTTCTCGACACCCTTGCCCTGGTAGCGGTTCGGGTCACCGTCGCGAAGCTCAATGGCCTCGAACGCTCCGGTGGAGGCACCGGACGGAACAGCAGCACGACCGGTGCTGCCGTCGTCGAGGCCGACCTCGACCTCGACCGTGGGATTGCCTCGGGAGTCCAGGATTTCCCGGGCTACGACGACGTCGATGGACGGCACGAGCATCTCCTTCTGGGATGTGACGCTATGGGGTGCAGGGTCACTTTGGCCTTGCGACAAGAGCCTAACCGGCCCGGGGGCGTCGATCGGCCGTTCGCCCGCCCCCTGGGACAAGAAGAGGCCCGAATACCCGCAATAGCGGACGTAACTCCTGGATGTGCGGAACGGCGTTCCGGTCTACTGATCAGTAAGGGGAAAGGGAAACCCCGGCCGGCGCGCACGGGGGAAGCGCGCCGGACCGGGGTGCTCCGGGGGGAAGCGGGTCAGCTGAGGTGCAGCTGCTGGCCCGTGTAGATGACATCGGCGTCGTCGACGATGTCCTTGTTCAGCTCGAAGAGCTTCTCCCAGCCGCCCTTGACCTTCTTCGCTTCGGCGATCTTGCCGAGGGTGTCGCCGGACTTGACCTTGTACTCGCCGTCGCCCTTCTTGATGACCTTCGGGGCGGCGGGCTTCGCGGTCTCGGCCTTCGGCGCGGAGCGGACCTCGCTGCGCGAGGCGGGCTGCTCGGCGGCGCGCGGGGCGGCCTGCTCCTGCGTCTGCTGCGGCTGGGGCGCGGCCTTCTGCGGCTGCGACTGCTGCTGCGAGGAGCCGGAGGTGTCGACACCCGGGTCGACGCCGTCGTTGGTCAGGCCGCCGGCACCGGCACAGGCCCAGGCACCCGGGCCCTGCATGTCGAGGAGCTTCTCGGCGGTGGCTATCTGCTGGGCCTTGGAGGCCTTGTCGGCGGTGGGGGCGTACTGCGTGCCGCCGGCGGCGGCCCAGCTGGACGCGGAGAACTGCAGGCCGCCGTAGTAACCGTTGCCCGTGTTGATGGACCAGTTGCCGCCGGACTCGCACTGGGCGACAGCGTCCCAGGTCTCGACGGAGGCGGCGGAGGCCGACGTCGCGCCCATCAGCGGGACGGCGACAGCGGCGCCGGTGATGCCGGCGAACGTGGCGATACGAGCGGCCTTCGACGGACGACGGTGCTTGGCCTTGCCGGAAAACAGCATGCGACATCTCCTCACCGACGCCTACGAGGTGAGCTGTCGGGTTCGGGCCAATGAGTGCCCGGCCGCGCGACCTGCGTCGCGCGCCTTAACCCCAAGCCGGTTCCCTCCGTCTTCCGACGTCCGGGCCCGGCGCCTACCTGGGTCCCCCGCTCCTGCCTACGGCGCTTTACGCGTCGGTTCCCCCCGACCGACGGCAGGATTCGGCGTGACGGTCGACGGGGCCCGCGATGGCGAGCGGTTCGACCGTAAACACATGAGCCCTCGATGTTCAAAGAGGAGCATCACGGAAATATCGCCCATTCGCGCCCCCGACCGACCTCCATTCGCGCAGGTCAGGGGCAAGACTGACGGACCGTTCGGGCCGGCCGCGTGATATGAGGCAAAGAGATCCATGTCTCACTGTCCCCAATGCGGACATAGCGGCCCGAACTGCCCCCGCTTTCAGTTCAGATCGAGGCTTTGGCCAGGGACGATGAGGTCCGGATCGGACCCGACGGTCTTCTCGTTCGCGGCGTAGAGCGCCGGCCAGCCGCCGCGCACGTCGTGCGCGTCGGCGATGGCCCAGAGGTTGTCGCCGGTGCGGACGGTGTAGCCCTTGTCCGCGTCCGCGCCTGCGTCCGTGTCCGCTTCTGCTTCCTGCGCACCGGCCGTGCCGACCGCGTCGCGTGTCGGACCGTCACCTCGCGAGGCGTGGCGGCCCGATTCGCGCTCGATGCCCGAGTCGCCAGTTGCGGCGTCCGTGTCCTCCCGGGCCTTTTCGCCGCGGTGCTTGCCCTTGAAGGCGCTCTCCCCGGGGGTGGCCTCCGCGGCCTCACGGGCGGGCGCGTCGAACGTCTCGGCGTCGGCGGTGGCCTCCGCGGCGTCGGCGGCGTCGGCCGACGGGGGCGCCGTCGGCTCGGCGGACTTCTCGGCTCCGGCCGCCTTTCCGTCCGAGGAAGCCTCCGGAGCCGTGGAACTCTCCGGCGCCCCGGCCTTCGAGCCGGTCTCGGAACCGGTCTTGGAGCCGGTCTCGGAACCGGCCTTGGAGCCGGTCTTGGAGTCCGCCTTCGGCGCGGCATCCGGCCCGGCGGTCGCGCCGCCACTCGGCTCGGTGTCCTCACCCTCCGTCAGGCCCGAGATGAGCGCGCAGCTCGGCCACGCCTGCGGTCCCTGTGCGGCCAGCACCTTCTCGGCCACCTGGATCTGCTGGGAGCGGCTGGCGAGGTCGGCGCGCGGCGCGTACGCCGTACCGCCGAAGCGCTGCCAGAGTTCCGGCGAGAACTGGAGTCCGCCGTAGTAGCCGTTGCCGAGGTCGGCACTCCACATGCCGCCGCTCTCGCAGTCGGCCACCCGGTCCCAGGTCGTGGCTTCGGCAGCGTTCGCGCCGGTCGCGCCGAGCAGCGGGATGGCGATGGCCGATCCGGCGACTCCTGCCGCGACGACGAGAGCTGGAGCCTGACGGGGGCGGCGGTGTCTACCGTTCCCGGAGCGCATGCGGTGGCCTTTCGAGTGGCGGCTGAGGTTGACGGTGAACGTAGCCGCACTCGAACGTCTGTCACAAGTCGATACAGCGGAGATCACACGAAGGTCTCGCTCCTGACGTACCGTCACTTCCGTTCTGTCCCGAACTGCACGGGCAAGGTGCGCAATCCGCGCATGATGAGCCCACCGCGCCACCGCAAATCATCAGGTTCTGCCGCAAGTCGCAGATCGGGAAGGCGGCGCAGCAGCGTCGCGATCGCCGTCTGCCCTTCCAGCCGGGCCAGCGGCGCGCCGAGGCAGTAGTGGATGCCGTGCCCGTACCCGAGGTGCTGGTTGTCGCGGCGCGAGAGGTCGAGCGTGTCCGGGTCGCCGAAGCGCTCGGGGTCCCGGTCGGCCGCGGCGAGCACGACGAGCACGGGGTCGCCCACCGCGATGTCCTGGCCGCCCAGGGTCAGCGCCTCGGTGGCGTACCGCCAGGTCGCCAGCTCCACCGGGCCGTCGTACCGCAGAAGTTCCTCGACACCCGTGGCGAGCAGTTCCGTGTCCCCCTCGTCGAGGGCGCGCTGGAGGCGCTCGCGCTGCTCCGGATTGCGCAGGAGCGCGTACACGCCGTTGCCGATGAGATTGACCGTCGTCTCGAAGCCCGCGAAGAGCAGGATGAAGGCCATCGCGGCGGCCTCGTTCTCGGTGAGGTGCTCGCCGTGGTCGCTGGCGCGGATCAGGCCCGAGATGAGGTCGTCGCCGGGCTCCTCCCGCTTGCGGTGGATGAGCTCGGCGAGGTAGTTGCGCATCTTCTTCACCGACCGGGCGACGCCGCCGCGCGGCCCGCCGCCGTGGCGGATCATCATGCCGGCCCAGTCGCGGAAGTCGTCCTGGTCCTCGCGCGGCACGCCGAGCAGGTCGCAGATCGCGTGGATGGGGAGCGGGAACGCGAAGTCGTGGATGAGGTCGGCCTCCCCCTCCTCCAGGAAGGCGTCGATCAGCCGGTCCGTCAGTTCCTGTACGCGCGGGGCGAATTCGGCCACCGTGCGCGGTGTGAACGCCTTCGACACCAGGCGCCGCAGCCGCGTGTGGTCCGGCGGGTCGATGTTCAGCAGGTGCGTCATCAGGTCGGCCTTGCGCTCGCCCGGAATGCCGGTCTTGCCCTTGGCGTGCGCGGAGCCGCTGTGGTGGGCCGGGTCCTTGGAGAGCCGCTGGTCCGCGAGTGCCTGGCGCGCGTCGGCATACCGCGTCACCAGCCAGGCCTCGACCCCGCTGGGCAGCGTCGTCCGGTGGACGGGCGAGTGCTCGCGCAGCCAGGCGTACGCCGGGTAGGGGTCGGTGGCGAACTCCCAGGTGAAGAGTTCGGGCACGGGGCCCTCGGACGCGGGTTCGGGGGTGTTCTGGTGGTGCGGCACGCCGTCGACCGTATCCCTTCGCCCCCGGCCTCCGGACGCGGGAGAGCAGCTCGACCGCGTCCGGAGCGGGCCGGCCGGGGAAGGCCGGCCGGGGAGGGCTAGTCCTTGTGGCCCTCCGCCGCCCGGATCGCGTCGCGGTACGTGCGGGCCGCGGCCCGCAGCGCTGCTTCGGGGTCGACGCCGGACTGCTCCGCCCGTACCGCCATGGCCAGCAGTTCGTAGCCGATGCCCTCGCCCGCCGGGAGCGGCACGTCGAGGTGGGCGCCGTGTACGCGCGAGGAGAGCTTCGCGACGAGGGCCAGGCCGGGCTGGCCGAGGGGGACGCCGTCCGTGACCGAGTCGCGCTGCTTCTCGGCCGCCTTCGTCCGCAGCCAGTGCGCCTTGACGTCCTCGGGGGTCTCGGCGGTCTCGTCGCCGAAGACGTGCGGGTGGCGGTGGATGAGCTTGTCGACGATCGTGCCCGCGACGTCGTCGATCGAGAAGGGCTCGTCCTGGTCTTCCTGGGCGATGCGTGCGTGGAAGACGACCTGGAGGAGTACGTCGCCGAGCTCCTCGCGGAGTTCGTCGCGGTCGCCGTCCTCGATCGCCTCGACGAGCTCGTACGCCTCCTCGATGCCGTACTTCGCCAGGCCCTTGTGGGTCTGGCGCGAGGACCACGGGCATGCGAGGCGGATGCGGTCCATGACCTGGACCAGGTCGAGGAGGCGGGCGCCCGGCAGGTCGTACGAGCCGGGCAGCAGCTCCAGGTCGGGCATCTGGACCCGGCCCGACCCGGCCAGTCTCGCCAGGCCGTCGGTCAGGGCCTGGTCGCCCTCGCCGGACGGGACGACGACCACCGTGCGGTCGCTCCCGCACGCGTCGATCAGCTCCTGGGCGGTCGGGGCGGCGTGCTCCACGGTGACGCCCGCCTCGCGCAGGTACGGCAGCTGCGGGTGGTCCGCGTCGGCGCACACCACCAGGTCGGCGTCGCGCAGCGTCTGCCTGCGGACCAGGAGAGGAGTCCTGGAGCGACCCGGTGGCTGGCGGTGAGAAGGACGATACGGCCGGGGGCGGCGGGCGCGGGGGCGGGTGCTTCGCTGGTCACCCCTCGAACGTACCCCGGCGGTACGACAGCCCGGGGCCGCCCCCGGCCCCGGGTCTGCCGGGCGGGCGGGGGCTAGGCGCCCGCCTGCTGCGCCTCGGGGGCGGTCGCCTCCTTGGTGACCTGGGTGATCCACGGGGCCTTGTAGTCGCCGAGCTCCATCTTCTGGTCGTCCCACGTGCCGTAGCGCGGGTTGACGTCGATGTCGAGCTTCTCCGACGCGGCGACGAACGCCTCGTTCACCTTCTGCTGGCCCTCGGGGGTGTTGGTCGCGCCGATCTTCTCGGCGAGCTTGCCGACCAGGACGTCCCTGCGGATCGCGTCGTCGATCCGGTCGGGGGCGACGCCGCGCTGCTGGAGGTACATCGCGGCGAGCTGCTCCTCGCCGCCGGCCTGCTCGGCCGCCTCCCCCCGCGCGGTCTGGATCTCCTTGCGGCTCACGCGCGCGCCGGCGTCGTCCGCGGCCCGCTGCACGATCCGGTCCACGATGAGGTCGTAGAGCTTGGCGCGCCCGAGCTGCCCGGTCGCGCCGACGAGTTGGGCGGACTGCGGCGAGGTCTGCTGGGCCTGGCGTACGTCCTTGACCTGCGACTGGAGGGCGGAGACCTCGATACGAGCGCCGCCCACGACGGCCGCGGCCCCTGGATGCGCCTCGTTGCCGCAGGCGGCGAGGAACGGCGCCGCGACCAGAAGCGCGGTGGAGAGGGAGAGCGCGGTGCGACGGCGGCGGTGCAAAGGGGGCCTCCCGGCGGTGATCGTGCGGCATGGCGGCGAAAGTGCGACGAACGACCTTGCGGTGATCGATGTTAGGCAGTCGGAGTGGTCCGGGCCACTGATTCGCCCAACGATTCGTTCGTGTTCGTGGATGCGCCGCCCCGGGAATTCCGGGAGGGGCCGCCGAGCATGATCGTGCGGGAGACGACGAAGGTGATGGGGATCGCGGCGGACGCGGCGATCAGCGGGGCGTACGTGCTGTGGAGACGCAGGACGTCCACGAGGAGATAGACGCCGCTGGTCGTGATCACGAAGTTGGCGGCGTTGGTGAGCGGGAAGAGCAGGAACTTCCGCCAGGTGGGGCGCGTGTTGTAGGTGAAGCGGCAGTTGAGGAAGAAGGAGCCGGTCATGCTGACGGCGAAGGCCAGGACGTGCGCGGCGACGTACGGCAGCCGGAGCAGGAACAGCAGGTAGCAGGCGTAGTACGTCCCGGTGTTCACCACACCCACCAGGGCGAACCTGACCAGCTGGCGGCGGATCATCGGCGTACGAGCTCCCGGTTCCGCGGGTGGGCGGCCGCTGTCTCCACGTTCGTCGCCTTCACCAGGAAGTGCGGGCGCCGTTTCACCTCGTAATAGATGCGACCGACGTATTCACCGACGACGCCGATCATCAGCATCTGGACCCCGGCGAGTGCGGTGACGGCGACGAGCAGCGTCACATAACCAGGGGTTTCCACTCCGTTCACGAGGGTGACACCGACGATCCACGCCGAATACGCCATGGCGACGGTGAGCAGCAGCAGGCCGAGATAGAGCGCGGCCCGCAGCGGCTTGTCGTTGAAGGAGAGCAGGCCGTCGAGTCCGTAGTTGAGAAGTTTCGAGAAGGTCCATTTCGAGCGGCCCTCCTCGCGTACGGCATTCTCGTACTCGAAGGTGACGGTGCTGAATCCGACCCAGGCGAAAAGGCCCTTGGAGAAGCGGTTGTACTCGGTGAGTCCGAGCACGGCGTCGACGCTGCGGCGCGACAGCATGCGGAAGTCACCGACGCCGTCGACGAGCTCGACGTCGACCAGGCGGTTGATGATCCGGTAGTACGCACGAGCGGTAAGCGTACGCGTGACCCTGTCGCCCTTCCTGGTGCGGCGGGCGACGACCTGGTCGAAGCCCTGCTCGTGCAGCGCCACCATGCGGCGGACGAGCTCGGGCGGGTGCTGGAGATCGGCGTCCATGATGACGACGGCCTCGCCCGAGGCGTTGCGCAAGCCGGCCAGCATCGCCGCCTCCTTGCCGAAGTTCCGGCTGAAGGAGACATAGCGCGTGCGCGGATCGGATTCCGCGATCTCCTGGAGGACGGAGAGCGTGCTGTCCTTGCTCCCGTCGTCGACATAGACCAGCTCGACGGGGTGGCCGAGGCTGCCGAGTTCTTCCGTCACGCGCTCGTGGAAGCGGCGGATGATCTCCTCTTCGTTGAAGCACGGAACGACAATTGAGATGAGCACGGCTCTCCCGGTGGTTTCGCACAGTCGCAGCAGGCGAAGACAGACGTTCAGCGAAGAACAGCCCCCGCATGTGGCGGAGTCCGACTCTCCGCGTGACGTGTCGGCAACCAATGGGTGAACTCGCCGTTTTCTGCGGGATTTTGGGCGGCCCCGATGTCATGGAGATCTCTTTTTCCGTCACATGCTGGCTTATTCGATATCGGGCGCAGTAGAAGGATCAACATGTCGATTACGGAACCGGCCAGAGGCCGTGCGGCGGCGCTGTCCGCGCTGATCACGGTGGTGGCGGTGTGCGCCGGTGACGCGCTCGCCCGCTCCTTCCCCTTCGGGCCGCGCACGCGCAGCGTCAATGACCTCGGCAACCAGTTCGTGCCGTACCACACCCGTCTGTGGGACCTGCTGCACGGACGCGCGGACGGCGGGGTGCTGGTCAACTGGCAGTCCGGGTACGGCACGAGCTTCCTGCCCGACATCGGCACGTACCTCGGCAGCCCCTTCGCGCCGCTCGTCGGGCTCTTCCCGCGCGACGAGATCGACCTCGCCGTCTACGTCGTCACCGTGCTGAAGACGGCCGCGGCGGCGGCCGCGATGACCGCGCTGCTGCTCGCCCTGCGCGGGGGCGGGACCGGTGGTGGCGCGGGGTGCTCGGTTCGTCGTACGCGCTGCGCGGGTGGGCGGTCACCGAGGCCGTCTACAACCCGATGTGGATGGACGGCCTGATCGCGTTCCCGCTGCTGTGCCTGGTGGGCGAGTGGGCGCGTGCGGGCCGCCGGCGCGTCCTGGGACCGGTGGTCGTGGCCGTGGCGTGGACCGCGAACTTCTACACGGCGTACATGGCGACGCTGGGGGCCGGGCTCGTCCTGCTGCTGCGGCTGCTCACCGCCGACGCCGCCGCGCCCGTGCGGGAGCGGCTGCGCGTACTGCTGCGCGCCGCCCTCACCACCCTTCTCGGCACAGGTCTGGCGGCGCCCGTGCTGGCCGTCGTCTTCCTCGGGTCGGCCCACGCGTACCCGGGCTGGAAACGGGAGTTCGAGCCCGCCGGCTGGACCGATGTGTTCGCCCGCGCGCTTCCGGCGACGTACAGCTTCTTCACGCCCGCCGTCTTCCTCGGCACCGGCGCGCTGCTGCTCGCCGCCACACTGCTCCTGAACCGGGCGGCGCCGAGGCGCGAGCGGCGGGCGTGGACGCTGCTCGCGGCCGTGGTGGCGGTGTCGTTGCAGTGGGGGCCGACGCACCTGGTGTGGCACGTCTTCGCGACGCCGAACGGCAGCCCGTACCGGCAGACGTTCGTACTGGCCGGGGTCCTGGTGATGGCGGCCTGGGTGTCGCTCTCGTACGGCTGGCCGGAGCGGCGCGCACTGCTCGGCGGGGCCGGCCTGGTCGCCGTCGTGGCCCTGGGCGCGGTGACCAGCCCGCGGATCACCTCCTGGACGTATCCGCTCGCCGTGGCCGGGGTGGCGGCGACGGTGGGCGCGGTGGTGCTGGCGCGGCGCGCGGAACACCGGGCCCGTCCGGCGGCCGGGGTCCGGGGTCCGGTGCCGGTCCCCGCCCACGGCAGGGGGCTCGCGGTGGCCGCCGCGCTGCTGCTGGCCGGCGCGCAGGTGGCGCAGGCCGCCGCGACCACCGCGTACGCCGACCGGCAGCGGCTGGCGCACCTCGACGACTACGCGCCGTGGGGCGACCGGCAGCGGGCCCAGGCGGTCGCGGTGGCGGAACGCCGACGGGTGGCCCGCCCACCGGACCGAACCCGGACGCGAACAGACCACCGGCAACGACCCGTTGACCGTGGGCGGCCAGGGAGCGGCGTACTACAGCAGCCACACGCCCGACGTCCTCACCCGCACGCTCGCCGCGCTCGGCGCCGGCTGGACGTCCAACGGCCGCTCCGTCCAGAGCGTCGACAACCCGGTGACCGACGCGGTCTTCTCCGTCGGCGCGCGCGTGCGCATGGCGCGCGACCCGCACCAGTCCTGGTCGCGGCCCGACGACCGCGGGGTGACGGTGACCCGCGCCACGGTGCCGCAGCTGGTCACCGTGCGCCCGCCCGGCCCCGAGCCGCGTTTCGGCGCCTCCCCCTTCCGCAACCAGGAGAAGCTCCTCGGCGCCCGCGTCTACACGCTCCCGCCCACCGCGCTGCGCGACGGGACGCTGACCGCCGTCTGCCGGCCCGCAGCGAGGTCTTCCTCTGGGCCCCCGACTTCTTCGGTACGGCCCGGCTCGGCCGCGACGGCACGGAGAGCGTCCTGCGCGGCGGTCTGCCCGCGCGGCGCGCCGCGATGCAGCCGCTCGGCGCCGTCCCGGACGACGGCCGCGTCACGATCACCGTGAAGGGCGACCGGGCCGGCGGGGCTGCCGCGCGAGAGCGTCGGCTGCCTGGACCGCGGCCGGCTGGCCGCCGCCGTGGACGGCCTCAGGTCGGGCGGCGCGGCCTCGGTGCGCGTCACCGGCAGCGGCGTACGCGCCGACTGCCGCCCGGCGCGCCGGAACGGCCGTCTTCGCCGTGCCGCGCATCGCCGGCTGGAGCTGCGGCACGGACGGCGCGAAGGCCCGGCCCGCCGGTTCGTACCTGGGCCTGGTCGCCGTGCCCCTGGACGGCCGCTCCACGGCGGCTGCCGTGAGCTGCGAGTTCAGTCCCCCCGGGCTGCGCGCCGGTGGGTTCGCGGGCGGGCTGTCGCTGCTGGTCCTCGTCGCGGTGGGTGTGCTTCCGCGCGTACTGGCCCGGCGCAGGAGCCACACGAAGACTTCATCCGAGGACCACCGGCTCGTGGCCCGCACGGCATGAACCGCGGCGTACGGTCGGCCTCCGCCCCCCACTCCCAGGACCGAAGCCAGAGGCGAACCCCATGCCATCTCTGCTGAGCAACCGGCTGACGAAGTGGGCCCTCGGCCCCGTCGCCGCGCTCGTCGACCAGCGCATCTCACGTCACACCGCCGGGCTCCGCGGCGAGATCACCGAACTCCGGCGCAAGCAGCACGGCGTCAGCATGCTGCTCGACCGCACCGGGCGCGGGCAGCACCGGATGCCGACGCCCGAGCAGATCGACACGCTCGTGCGTGAGGTCCGCGCCGTGACGGACGCGGGTGAGCGCGCCCGCCGCAATGTCACCGTCGCCTACCGCAACGTGGTGGCCCTGGAGGCGCTGGGCGTCGGCCGGATGGCGGGCGGTACGTCCAATGTGTGCGGCAAGCTCGCCACCGTCCCGCTGCTCGCGCGACCGCAGGGTGAGGAGCACGGCGCACCCGGCGGGCTCGACGTACTGGAGATCGGCACGCTGCACGGGCTGTTCGCGGCCGCGCTGATGCGGATGCTGCACCGGACGGGCATCGAGGCGACGCTGACGATCGTCGATCCGCTGGCGGGCTCGCAGCTCCAGCCGGGCACCTCCGACTACGAGGAGCCGACGGGGACTCCGGTGCGCGAGGACGTCGTACGGGCCAACCTGGCGCTCGGCGGCGGCCGTCCCGGCACCGGGGCGCGTATCCGTCAGGGCTTCTCGGAGGACCCGAAGGTGCGGGCGGAGGTCTCCGACCGGAAGTACGGCGTGATCGTCGTCGACGGCGACCACTCCTTCGAAGGCGTCCGCGCCGACCTGGAGTGGGTGGAACTGATCGCCGCGCCCGGCGGTGTCGTCGTGCTCGACGACTACGGCGACGGGCGCTGGCCCGGGGTCAAGGAGGCGCTGGACAAGCACCTGGCGGGCGGTGACAGCCGGCTCACGATGGTGGGCCGGGTCGCCACCTCCGCCTTCCTGCGGGCGCGCTGACCCCGCGGGCGTTCCCGGTTCTCAGACGTCCCGCATCCGCCGGTGCCGGTCGAGGACGCGGCGCACCTCGGCCGGCAGCGGGTGGTACGGGGCCGTACACGCGCTCGGCGTCGTACAGCAGGCTCTGCAACTGGCTGTGCGCGGCGGCGTGGTCGCCCATCGCGAGCAGCAGGTTCGCCGTGCGGTGGCGGATGTCGAAGGCGCGGGCGGTGGCGTCGGCCGCTGCCGGTCCGCCCCCGTACTGGTTCTCGTAGTACGGGAGCAGGGCGCGGTACTCGGCGAGCGCCGCGGCCGGTTCGCCCAGCTGCTCCAGGCACTGCGCCGCCTCGTACCGGAACTGGAGCGCCTGCGGGTCGGCCAGGCCCGCCTCGGCGGCGCGGTCGTCGGCGAGGCGGCGGAGCTCGGGCAGGGCGCGGCGGTACTGCCCGTCGTCCAGCAGCGTCGCGGCGTACTGCTTGCGCAGGATGCGCACGACCGGGGAACGCTCGCCGTGCTGGGCGGCGGCCGCCGGGAGGATCCCGCCGAGGATGTCGACGGCCTGGGTGATCCGCCCCTCGCCGAGCAGTTGCTTGACCTCGTCGACGCCGCCCGCTACGTCCGGCTGCGCCTGCGCGGGGGCGGGCTGGGCGGCGGGCGGGGTGGTGGCGCGGTCGGGCCAGGGGGCGTGCGGGCGCAGGAACGGACGGGTCGGGTCGAGGGGGCCCGACGGGATGCCGCCGTGGCCCGGCAGCAGCGGGGCCAGGGCCTCGTAGACCTCCTGGGCGGAGGACGGGCGGTGCTGGGGGTCCTTGGCGAGCAGCCGCAGGACCAGCGCTTCGAGCGGCTCGGGGACGCCTGGCGGAGCTGGCGGACGGGGAGCGGCGGCTCGTAGAGGTGGCGGTGGAGGACGCCCAGGACGGTCGATCCGGCGAAGGGGACGTTGCCGCTGAGGAGTTCGTGCAGGAGGACACCGAGGGCGTAGAGGTCGGTGTACGGGCCGACCGCGCCGCCCATCGCCTGCTCGGGCGCCATGTAGGCGGGGCTGGCCGATGGGCGAGCCGGTGTGGGTGAGGCGGGTGGTGTCGGTGTCGAGGACGGAGGCGACGCCGAGGTCGAGGACGGTGACCGTGCCCTCGGGCTTGACCATGACGTTGCGCGGCTTGAGGTCGCGGTGGACGATCGGCACGGCGTGCACGGCGGACAGCACGGCGCAGAGCTGGGCGGCGACGGAGACGGCCCACGGCCAGGGGTAGGGGTCGTGCTCGGCGAGGTGGTCGGCGAGGTCGGCGCCCTCGACGTACTGCATGACGAGGTAGAGGTCGTCGTCGTTGCGCGCGTCGTGGACGGTGACCAGGCCCGGGTGGTCGACCTGGGCGGTGACGCGGCACTCGCGCACGAAGCGGCGGCGCATCTCGTCGGCGGCGGTGGCGGCGGCCATCCGGTCGGGGCGCAGCAGCTTCACGGCGACGCGGCGGTCGAGGCGCTGGTCGTACGCCGTCCAGACCTGGCCCATGCCGCCCTGTCCGATGACGGTGGACAGCTCGTAACGCCCGGCGATGATCCGTCCGTTCACCGGGGCTGGTCACCCCACTGGTCCTTGTTGCGCAGGAGGTCGCTACGCTCGTCGAGCTCGGCGCGGACTGGTCCATGCGGTGGGGGTCTGCTGGG
>RHMC01000358.1 GCA_003719395.1 Streptomyces altiplanensis | reverse complement strand
TCTGAGGGTCTCCGCGACGGTGGTCCGCGACGCCTCCACGAGGGATCGCGTCCACCCGCCCGGACCGCCGCCCCGCGCGGTCTCGGCGTCTCAGCAGGCGTGGTCTGTTCACCGGGATCGCGGCGGGCGCCGCCGGGCTGGTGGTGGGCGGGGGTGCGGTGCTGGCCCTCTCGGCGGCGAGGACGACGCGCCCGCGCGCACGGCCGGTGGCTCCAAGCCCGTTGCCCGCCCCGAGCCGCTGCCCGGACTCGCTCCCGATCCGCTCTGGCACTACCAGCACCCGGTCGCGGCCGACGGCCCGCCGGCCCGCCTCTGGCGCGACCAGGTCCTCCTGATCCCGGGCGAGGAACTGACGACCGGGCTGGACCTGCGTACCGGCCGCCCGCTCTGGGAACAGAAGGCCGCCGGTACGGACTACGCCCCCGAAGCCGCCGACGGCACCCACTGCTTCGTCGTCACCCCGGCCGACTTCCTGTGGCTGTCCGCGAAGGACGGGAAGGTCAGGCACCGGGTGCCGTACGGACCCCTCCTGACGAAGGGCCAGAAGGACACCCGGGCCGTGCTCGGCGCGAAAGTGGCCGCGGACGGCCCCGTGGTCTGGTTCTCGGCGAAGGTCGACACCCTGGGCGGGAAGAAGGACAAGGTGACGCGCACGCGCTCCTACCTCTTCGCGTACGACATGGCCGCCCGCAAGGAGCTGTGGCGCACCGAGGTGCCGAACGGCCGCCCCGGCGCCGTCCCCCGCTACGAGACGGTCGGCATCCGCCCCGACAGCCTGCTCCTGCGCCGGAAGACCTCCTCCATGACCGCCGCCCAGCAGAAGAAGGCCGGGGGCAGGGCGGCCTTCGTCCTCGTCGACCGCAGGACCGGCAGGACGCTGTGGCGCAAGTTCTTCGCCGGGGTACGGCCGAGCGCGGGCATCACCGAGACCCGTCCGGCCGGCTCTACGCGGCGGTGGAAGGCGACTTGCAGGCGTACGACACCCGCAGCGGCAAGAAGCTCTGGAAGCTCAGGGCCGCCTCGGGCTCCTCCGACGACGCCCCCTACGGCTTCGGCCCCGGCGTCGTGCGCGACAAGACGCTGTACGTCCCGGGCGACTCCAACGAGGTGTACGCCGTCGACAGGGCGACCGGCGCCCAGCGGTGGAAGCGCACCACGGAGTACCCCGGCCGGGCCACCCCCCGGATCACCCTCAGCAGCAGCGGCCGCACCGTCTTCGCGCTCAACGAGACGCAGGCCACCGCGATCGGCGCGCGCGACGGGCGGCGGCTGTGGAAGTTCCAGGACTCCGGCGTCACGGCGCCGGGCGCGGAGGAGGCCGGCGCCTCCTACCGGGCGGAGGCGTTCGGCAGCAGGGCCGTGCTGTGGCGCGGCCGCAACTTCTACGCGCTCCCTCTCGACTGAGGCAGGGCGGCGAAGGTTGTAGCGGAACGCGTCTCGATTGGGTGCCTCTGCGATTGCGCGGGCGTCACAATCCCGCCGACGGCCGAAATGCGTTGATCACCGTGCGGGCAGGGACCGTAGATTCGGTGATCACAACAGATTCCGCGTGTCACCGGCTGAGTGGACTTCGCGCGGGGGGGACCGTTGTTCACCGACCCAGAGGGAACCGTTTCATGCGCCGTACCACCGTCCGCCGTACCGCCGTCGCCGCCTCCGCGCTCTCGCTGGCCCTGCTCGTCGGTGCCTGCGGGGCCGACAAGACCGTCGATGCCGCCCCCGAGGGCAAGGACAAGGAGAGCGCAGCCGCCGCCGAGCCCGCGGCGAAGGCCCTGTCGCAGGCGGAGCTGGACAAGCTCGTCCTGGCCGAGGCCGACCTGAAGAGCCACAAGGTCGCCGAGCCCTCCAAGGTGGACCTCGCCGCGGCGAAGGGCGCCACCGCCGACAAGACCGAGTGCAAGCCGCTCGTCGACGCCGTCGACGCTGCGGTCCGCGGGCACGCCCGCCGCGACCTCGGCGCGCAAGATCACCACTGTGCCCCAGAAGCCGGCCGAGGACGCCTCTCCCGAGGAGAAGCTGAAGGCCGGCCTGACCGGTCTGGGCAGCACGACGCTCATGTCGGACACCCTCGGCTCGTACGAGGGCGAGGGCGCCCAGGACGCCCTCGCCGAGCTGCGCGCCGCGGGCAAGGCCTGCGCCGGCGGCTTCACCGTGGTCACCGGCTCGGACAAGACGCAGTACACCAAGGTCGCCCCCGGCGCCTACGCCGGTGGTGACGAGGCGGTCGCCTTCACCCTGACGATGGACCTGGAGGGCGAGCCCAGCACGTCCCAGCTGGTGACGGTGCGCAAGGGCAGCACGCTCGTGACCTTCTACGCCCAGAGCTTCACCGGCAAGACGGAGCAGCCGAAGGCCGAGATCGAGGCGCAGCTGGCCAAGCTGGGCTGAACGCCGCACAGCTGACCCCGCACCACCCCGTACACCCCGCACCCCGTCCCGGCGCCTCCGCCGGGGCGGGGTCGCGCTGTGCAGCCACGCCGGTGGTACCGCGGATTGCCTCTCGGCGGGTGACGGCGTTGGCCCAACCCGCCCAGCCGCCCGCTCACACCCCCGCCACCGGTGCACATCATCACCTTGAGGCCGGACCGCCCGGCCGCGAACCGGAGGTGATGACGTGTCAAGCAGACTCACCCAGTCCGTCTGTACGGTCGCACTGGCCGCCGCCGCAGTGCTCACGGCACTCCCCGCGCCGCCCACCGCGGCGGTACCGGGCCCTCCCGCCCCTCCACCCGCCCC
>RHMC01000357.1 GCA_003719395.1 Streptomyces altiplanensis | reverse complement strand
GCCGGGGGCGCGGGAGCCGGCGGGCCGCCGGGGCGCGGAGCGCGAGCAGGTTCGTCAATGCGGTCCGGAGCCGGCGGGCCAGCGGCGGCCGGCCCTCGACCACCGCGCGGAAGCGCCAGTAGTCGCGGACCTCCCGGACCGCCTGCCAGTCGTTGAGACCGGGCGCCGGCGGGACGGGGGCGCCGAGCCGGGTGGCGCGATAGGCGTCGAGCATGTGCTGCTGAGTGGTGTTCATGTCCTCACCATGCGTACACCGCACCGCGCACCGCGCTTCGTTTGACGACCCCCGTCAATCGGCGGCCGCACTGTCGGTGCCGGCGGGCACGATGGGCCCATGAGCGTGTCCATCGACATCACCGGCCTGCCGCCCGAGCGCATCGCCTTCGAGACCTCCCCACTGGCGGAGCTCGGCATGGCCCTGCACGCCCTGTCCGAATCCGGCCACCACCCGGGACTGCACGGCTGGGCGACCGCGACCGCCGCCTCCCTGAAGCCGGATCTCGCCGACCGGCTGAGCGAGGCGGACTTCCTGTGGCGCAGCACGTTCTCCGACGTCTTCATGCCGTTCGCCGGCGTGCGGGGCGGCGACGGCAGGACGGGCGCGACGCTCAGCGAGGACCTGGACGCGCTGGACCGGCTGGACGACGAGCGGTTCGTCTCCTCGGCACTGGAGTTCACCTGCTCCAGTACGTACGGCACCGGCGGCCCCTCCCCGCTCGTCGATCCGGCGGTGCGCGAACGCGCGCTGGACCTCGCCGCCGCGCGCGGGCCGAAGCAGACGGACTTCGCGCGGCGGCTGCTGGCCGATCCCGCGTCCGTACGGGGCCTGGCTGCGGCGGCTCTTCGAAGACTGCGACCAGGCGTTCTTCGCCGACACCTGGCGCCGCATACGGGTCCAGCTGGCCGCCGACGCCCGGCACAAGGGCGAACTGCTGCGCCACAAGGGCCTGGCGGAGGCGCTGCACGCGGTCTCCCCCGCGCTGACCCTGGTGGAGAGCGGCGGCGCGGGCGGGGCCAGGACCCGTATCCACGTCGACAAGCTGGCCGACGGCCGCACCAGCGCCGTGGAGGCGGCGGTCGGCGCGGGGCTCACCTTCGTCCCGTCCAGCTTCGGCTGGCCGCACCTGTCCGTCCTGCACGCTCCCGGCTGGCGGCCGGTGATCCACTACCCGGTCGGCGCCCCCGAACTGCCGAGCCCGGCGTCGGTGGAGCTGCTGAAACTGCGGATGGAGGCGCTGGCCCACCCGATGCGCATGCGCCTGTGCCGCAACCTGGCCCGCTCTCCGTACACGACGGGCGAGCTCGCCGACACGCACGGCATCACCGCGCCCGAGGTCTCCCGCCACCTGTCGGTCCTGAAGAAGGCCGGCCTGCTGACGACACAGCGCCGCGGCCGGTACGTCCTGCACAGCCTGGACCTCCAGGTGGTGTCCCGGCTGGGCAGCGACTTCCTGGAGGGCGTACTGCGCTAGGCGGTGACACGCGCCCGGCCTTGCACGGCCCTGCCCGGCCTTGCACGCCGGCGCGCTTTCCGGGGCGCCGGCCCGGTCGTGTGCCGGTGCCCCGGTTACTTGTCGATGTCGCCGACGACGAAGAAGAGCGACCCGAGGATCGCCACCATGTCGGCGACGAGCGTTCCCGGGAGCAGCTCCGTCAGGGCCTGGATGTTGTTGAACGACGCCGAGCGCAGCTTCAGGCGGTACGGCGTCTTCTCGCCCTTCGAGACGAGGTAGTAGCCGTTGATGCCGAGCGGATTCTCGGTCCAGGCGTAGGTGTGGCCCTCCGGGGCCTTCAGCACCTTCGGCAGCCGCTGGTTGATCGGGCCGGGCGCGAGGTCGGCCATGCGGTCCAGGCAGGCGTCCGCCAGGTCCAGGGCGTTGTGCGTCTGGTCGAGGAGGACCTCGAAGCGGGCGAGGCAGTCGCCCTCGGTCCGGGTGGCGACCTTGAGGGTGTCCTGGAGCTCGCCGTAGGCGAGGTACGGCTCGTCGCGCCGGAGGTCGAAGTCGACGCCGGAGGCGCGGGCGATGGGGCCGCTCACCCCGTACGCGTGCACGGCCTCGGGCGACAGCACGCCGACGTCGCGCGTACGGCCGCGGAAGATCTCGTTGCCGAGGACGAGGCTGTCGTACACCTCCATCCGGGACCGGACGTCCGCGACGGCCTCGCGGGCCCGGCCGAGCCAGCCCGCGGGCAGGTCCTCCTTGAGGCCGCCGACCCGGTTGAACATGTAGTGGATGCGGCCGCCGGAGACCTCCTCCATGACGGCCTGGAGCTCTTCGCGCTCGCGGAAGGCGTAGAAGACGGGGGTGATCCCGCCGAGTTCGAGGGGGTACGACCCGAGGAACATCAGGTGGTTGAGCACCCGGTTCAGCTCGGCGAGGAGCGTGCGGGTCCACACGGCGCGCTCCGGGACCTCCATGCCGAGCATGCGCTCGACGGCCATGACGACGCCCAGCTCGTTGGAGAAGGCGGACAGCCAGTCGTGACGGTTCGCGAGCATCACGATCTGGCGGTAGTCACGAGCCTCGAAGAGCTTCTCCGCACCCCGGTGCATGTAGCCGATGACCGGCTCGGCGTGCTGGATGCGCTCGCCGTCGAGCACGAGTTTGAGGCGGAGGACGCCGTGCGTGGAGGGATGCTGGGGGCCGATGTTGAGCACCATGTCGGTGCTCTCCGCCCGCGCCGCCGACGCCGACCGTGGTCTCCGTCATGCGGACAGTATCCCCCGGCGGGGTGGGGCGGGGGACGGGC
>RHMC01000356.1 GCA_003719395.1 Streptomyces altiplanensis | reverse complement strand
TTCGCGGGGCCGCGCTCGCCGCGCGGTGCTCCCCGCTCGGGCGTCGTCGCGCAGCGACAGGGCGGGGGGCGACGCGGTCGGCCCTGCGGGGCACGGTCCTGCAGCGCGCGCAGCCGCTCGTACTCGGGGCGGCGCGCTTCGAGTGAGTCGGAGCGCCGGCGCGCGTCGGCGTAACGCTGCTGGAGGGCGGCCAGTTCGCGTTCGGCCTCCAGGGCGGTGCGGGCCGCTGCCCGCCGGCTCTCCGCCGCGGCGACCGCCGACTCCGCGACGGCGAGCCGTTCACGCGCACCGCTGCGCGCGATCGCGGCCCATTCCCGTACGGCCTCGGCGAGTCCGGGCTCGCCGGGCTGCGCGTCGGGCAGCGGTGCTCGCGCGTCCGCGCTGTCGCCCGCAGCCTGCGCCATCCGCTGCGCGACGGCGAGCAGCGCTCGTCCCCGGCCCGCACCTGCTGCTCCGCCGAGCGGCGCAGTTCGGCGAGACGCTCTTCGACGGCGGCGAAGCGGCGGGTGTCGAAGAGCGTCCGAGGAGCTTGCCGCGTGCCTCCGCGTCGGCGCGCAGGAAGCGCGCGAAGTCCCCTTGGGGCAACAGCACCACTTGGCAGAACTGTTCCCGGCTCATGCCGACGAGCTGGGTGATCTCCTCGCCGATCTCCTGGTGGGAGCGGCTGAGCGCCTTCCACCCGGTGTCGGGCCGGTGCTCGCGCAGCCAGCTCTGCGCCTTCTCCGTGGTGAAACCGGTGCCCTTCTTCTTGGGGCGCGGCTGCGCGGGACGCCGGGTGATCTCCAGACGCCGCCCGCCCACGGTCAGGTCGAGGCGTACCTCGGTCGGGAGACCGTGCGGGGCGTGGTCGCTGCGCAGCGAGCGCGGCGGGGCTCTGCCGGGCGCCCGGCACCGCGCCGTACAGCGCGTAGCAGACGGCGTCGAGGACGGAGGTCTTGCCGGCGCCGGTCGCTCCGTGCAGCAGGAAGACCCCGGCGGCGCTGCGCGCGTCGAAGTCGACTTCCTGGGTGGTGCCGAAGGGCCCGAAGGCCGTGATGTGCAGGGCGTGCAGCCTCATCGGGCGGCCCCGCGCACACCGTCCTGCGCGAGCGCGGTGTCGACGCGTACGTCGTCGAAGACGCTCTGGAGCACGGTGCGCTCCCGGTCGTCGGGGCCGCTGCCACCGCGCACATGGGCCACGAAGTCCTCCGCGATCTGCTGGTCGTTGCGCCCCCTGAGCCGCTGGGCGTAGGACGCCAGGGGGTCCTCGGGCGCCCGCTCGGGGTCGAAGACGAGGCTGACGGTGTGCGGGAAGCGCGCGCTGAGCCGAGCCATGGGTTCCGGGGGGCGTACGGGATCGGTGAGCGTCGCCTCGATCCAGGAGTCCTCGTGGCGCGCGAGGGCGGGGTCCTCGACGAGTTCCTCCAGGCGTCCGCGGATCCGGGCGACGCGCCTGGGCACGGGGCAGTCGATCCGCTCGCCCTCGACCTCGCCGCCGGGCCCGAGGTCGATCAGCCACATCGTCTTGCGGTGGTCCGCCTCGGAGAAGGAGTACGCGAGCGGGGAGCCCGAGTAGCGGACGCGCCCGGTGATGGCCTGGCAGCCGTGGAGGTGCCCCAGGGCCACGTAGTCGACGCCGTCGAAGACACCGGCGGGGACGGAGGCCACGCCGCCGACCGTGATGTCCCGTTCGCTGTCGCTCGGTTCGCCGCCCGCGACGAAGGCGTGCGCGAGAACGACCGAGCGGGTGCCGGCGGGCCGTCCGGCGAGGTCGGCGCGTATCCGCTCCATCGCCGCCCCGACGACGGCCTCGTGCCCGGCCCTGGCCGTCTTGAACTCCTCGCGCACCAGGGCGGGTTCCAGGTACGGCAGCCCGTAGAAAGCCACGTCTCCGTGTGCGTCGGGGAGGACGACGGGCGTGGCGCACCCCGCCGGGTCGGTACGCAGATGGATCCCGGCCCGGTCGAAGAGCCCGGCGCCGACGCCGAGCCTGCGGGCCGAGTCGTGGTTCCCGGAGATCATGACGGTCGGAACGCCCTCGGCGGCGAGCCGGTGCAGGGCCCGGTCGAAGAGTTCGACGGCGGCGAGCGGCGGCACGGCACGGTCGTACACGTCCCCCGCCACCAGCACCGCGTCCACGTCCCGCTCGCGCACCGTCGCCACCAGGTGGTCGAGGAACGCGGCCTGGGCGTCGAGGAGGTTCACTCGGTGGAAGGAACGCCCCAGGTGCCAGTCCGACGTATGCAGAATCCTCAAGAGACGGCTCCGACCTGCATGTGTACCTTCCTCCGCCCCCTTGGCCGGCGCCGTCCCGGCGCGGACCCGACTGTCAGCACGGACCACGTTAGCGCCGGTCGGCACCCGGGCTGTCACAGACCTCTGTTTTCACCCGGGGAAGAGAGCCAGCACAGTGCCCGGTCCGCCGGTGCGTCGACGGCGGCGTCGGTCCGTGCGGTGACCGGGCCGGTCGGCGGGACGGTGAAGCCGCGCCGTGCGTCGGGGGTGACACCGGGCCGGGTGCAGAGGCCGAAGATGCCGCCGGGGTGACTCCCGTAGCCGCCGCAGGAGTTGGGGATCACATCAGACCCGGTCCGCAACGTGATCCGCGCCACGCCTTCCGCCCGCCTCCGGAGGCGGGTACGGACCGGAGTGTGGCGGTCGTCCGGGGCGGGCCGGCGGGTCCGTGCCGCCGATCAGGGCGCCCGCCGCGCCGCCGCTGCCCGGGGTCGGGGTCGAGAACGGGGCCGGGGTCGGGAACGGGAACGGCGGACGGTCGG
>RHMC01000355.1 GCA_003719395.1 Streptomyces altiplanensis | reverse complement strand
CGTGGGCACGGGCGGCGGCGGGGCGAGCTGGCCTTCCTGGCGCTCGGCCGCGCGGCGCTCCCCCGCCACCGCCGCGCTGCCGCTGCTCGCCCTGCTGCACCGCGCTGACCACGGCGGCCTTCGGCGGCTCCGTACTCGCCGGGATCGCGGACGCGCGGGAGCGGGTGTCGACGCTGGCGGTCGGCGCGGACGTGCGGATCGCGGGGCTGAAGGCCCTGCCGCCGTCGCTGGCGGACGCGGTGCGCGAGGTGGACGGCGTGCGCGAGGTGACACCCGTGCTCATCGACTACAACCTGGACCTGCACGACCACAAAGGCTCGGTGTCGATGGTGGCCGTGGAGCCCGAGTCGTACGCCCGGCTGGCCCGCCACACGGACCTGGGCGCCTTCCCCGCCGAGATCCTGAAGGGGTCCGGCTCCTCCTCCACCGGCCCGGTCCGGGCCGTCGCGTCCCCGTCCGTCGCCGAGCGGCTCGGTCCCGGTACGACGCGGCTCTCGTCCCTGGCCGGACAGTTCGACGTACGGGTCGCGGCCCGGCGCCCCACCACACCCGCACTGCGACGAAGGCTTCCTGCTCGTCAACGCCGCCGACCTGGACCGTCCGCAGCCGAACACGCTGCTGGTCACGGGCGACGGCATGGACACGGCGGCCGTGTCGGCGGCGGTACGGGGCGCGGGCAAGGACGTCGTGGCCCGGTTCCGCTCCGAGGAGCGGGCCGCGCTCGCCGACTCACCGGTCCAGGCGGGCGCCGGGCGCGTCTACACGGCGGCCGTGGTGGCGGGCGCCGGGTACGCGGTGCTGGCCGTACTGCTCTCCCTGCTCCAGACCGTCCCCGAACGCCGGGCGTCTCCTCGCCCGGCTGCGCACCATGGGCCTCACCCGCGCCCAGGGCAGGCGCCTGCTCGTTCTCGAATCACTGCCGCAGGCGCTGCCGGCGGCGTTCGGCGGGGCGCTGGTGGGCTGGGCGGCGATCCGGCTGCTGGGCCCGGGGATCGCCTGGCGGAGCTTGGCGATGGCGGCGCCGCAGCGGCTGGACGTGCTCGGCGCCGTACCACTGCGTACGGATCCGTGGTCGTTGCTGCTGCCCGCACTGGGCGTGGTGGCGGTCGCGGCCGCGGTCGCGGTGGCGCAGGCGTGGTGGACGACGCGGCTCAGGACGACGACAGAACTCAGGGCAGGAGACGCACGATGACGACCGGGACCTCCCCCGCTTCCCCTACTTCCCCGACCTCCCTGGCAGAGCTCGAACAGCGGGCGGCGGCTCGCCGCGGCCGTCCGGCGTACGGTCACGACGCGCTGATCTCCTGCGACCGCCTGGTGCGCATCTTCACGACGGACGGGGTGGAGGTCCAGGCACTCCAGGGTCTGGACCTCCTGGTCGAGGAGGGCGAGCTGATGGCCCTGGTGGGCGCGTCGGGCAGCGGCAAATCAACCCTGATGAACATCCTGGCGGGCCTCGACGAGCCGACGGCGGGCGCGGCGAAGGTGGCGGGGTGCGACCTGCTGACGATGGGCGCGAAGGAACGGCTGCGCTACCGGCGGGACGTGGTGGGTTTCGTCTGGCAGCAGACGGCCCGCAACCTCCTCCCCTACCTGACGGCGGCGCAGAACGTGGCGCTGCCGATGCAGCTGCGCGGCCGGGGCCGGGGCCGCGACCGTACGGCACGCGCCGACGCGCTCCTCACGATGCTGCAGGTCGCCCACTGCCGCGACCGCCGCCCGCACCAGATGTCCGGCGGCGAGCAGCAGCGTGTGGCGATCGCGGTGGCCCTCGCCAACAGCCCCTCGGTCCTCCTGGCCGACGAGCCGACCGGCGAACTGGACTCGTCGACCGCGGAGCAGATCTTCGAGGCGTTCCGCACGGCCAACGAAGAGCTCGGCACGACGATCGTGATCGTCACGCACGACCAGCAGGTGGCGGGCGAGGTCCGCCGCACGGTGGCCATCCGCGACGGCCGCACGTCGTCCGAGGTCCTGCGCCGCACGGAGGTCGACGCGACGACGGGCCAGGAGTCGGTGGTGGCGAGGGAGTACGCGATGCTGGACCGGGCGGGCCGCCTGCAGCTCCCCGCCGAATACATCCAGGCCCTGGGCATGGAGCACCGGGTCATGCTGGAACTGGAGCAGGACCACATAGAGATCCACCCCGACAGCACCCCCGGCTGAACCGGCCGGGGGAAACCACCCCGGCCGCACCTACACGGGGGCCACCGAAAGCACCCCGAGCCCTGCCCGTCGCACCGCGATCGACCCGTACGGCGTACGCAGCCGCAGCCAGCCCCCCGCGGCCAGCAGCGCCGCCGCGCCCGGAGCCGCACCCGCACCCGGGGTCGCGTCCGCGCCCACCGGTCCAGTCCGCAGGAACCCCAGAGACTGCGCCGCGTGCACCGCCCGGCAGCGGCAGCTCCGTGTCGCCCAGCGTCCGCGACCAGATCTCCCGGCCGATACCGTCCCGCGCGGCCCGCGTCCGCTCCGCAGGCGCCAGCGCCTCGTCCCGCGCCCGGAACTCCGCCGACCGCCGCGGCGAGCGCCGCACGCATCGCTTCGGGCTCCGGGAGCCCCGGGACCTGCCGCCAGCCGCCACGCGGCGGCAGCACACCGGCCCACGGCGGCCCCGTGACCGCGCCAGGCACCGCCACGGTCCCCGTGGACTCCTCGATGCCTTCGAGGAGCTCCCCGGCGGACACGGTGACGTCCCAGCGCGCCCGCGCCCCGCGCCCCGCGCCCCGGGCCCCGCCGCCGCCGCCCGCCGAGCCCGCCGA
>RHMC01000354.1 GCA_003719395.1 Streptomyces altiplanensis | reverse complement strand
CCTCCCTGCGCCGGCCCGCCCCGCCGGCGGGCTTGGATCAACTCTGACCGGGCACACCGAGATGGACAACGCAATAAAAAAGATGCCCGTCCCTGATCTCTTCCAAGACCAGGGACGGGCAAACAGAAAGTGAACGGTCAACTCGCCGCGGGAGCCTCGTATTCGGCGACCAGCTGCGCACGCCCGAGCGTATGGAACCGCAGATTGAATCCCACAGCGGCGGGGGAGGTGTCGGCATCGGGGCCGAGCTTCTCCGTGTCCACCGCGTACACGGTGAACACGTAGCGGTGCCGCTCACCGGCCGGCGGCGCGGCCCCGCCGAAGTCCTTCGTCCCGTAGTCGTTACGGGCCTGGACCGCGCCCTCCGGCAACCCCTCGAACTTCCCGCTGCCCGCCCCGGCCGGCAGCTCCGTCACCGATGCCGGAATGTCGAACACGGTCCAGTGCCAGAACCCGCTGCCGGTCGGCGCGTCGGGATCGAAACATGTCACGGCAAAGCTTTTCGTCCCGGCGGGAAACCCTTCCCACCGCAAGTGCGGCGACGTATTGCCGGCCCCGTACACCTGGGCGTCCTTCAGCACCGCCCCGTCCGCGACGTCCTCACTCACCACGGTGAACGAGGGCACTGGCGGATGGAAGTCATGGGGAAGCGGCGGCCTCTTCGCCTCGGACACGTCTGAACCTCCGATTGGGCTGTCCTGCCTGACAGAGCCCGAGCCTAGAGCCAGTTGCGCTGACCGCCGACCTGGGCCAGCCACTGATTGAGGTAAGCCACCCAGTCGGTTCCCTGGAAGTCGTTCAGCCCGACCTTGAAGGCCCGGTAGGAGTCGCTGCTCTCACTGAAGAGCCCCGGCTTCTTGTCCATCTCCAGGACGACGTCCATCTCGCGGTCGTCCGCGACGAAGGTCAGCTCGACCTGGTTGAGTCCGCGGTACTGCTGCGGCGGCTGGAACTCGATCTCCTGGTAGAAGGGCAGCCGCTGACGCGTCCCCCGGATGTGACCGCGCTCCATGTCCGCGCTCCGGAACCGGAAGCCCAGCTGCACGAAGGCATCCAGGATCGCCTGCTGCGCCGGCAGCGGGTGCACATTGATCGGGTCCAGGTCGCCCGAGTCCACGGCCCGCGCGATCTCCAGCTCGGTCGTGACGCCGATGTTCATGCCGTGCAACTGCTGACCGGCGATGCTGGTGATCGGGGTCTCCCAGGGAATCTCCAGGCTGAACGGCACCACATGCACCGCACCCGCCTGTACCTGGAAGGCGCCGCCGAGCCGCTGCTTGGTGAACTCGATGTCCTGCTTGACCTCCTGGTCACCGCCTTCGACCTCGACGCGCGCCTGCAGACCGACGGAAAGCCCTTCGATCTGCTGATCGACCGAGCCGCCCTGGACGCGTACCTCACCCTGGACCACACCACCAGGCACGACGTTCGCCTCGGTCAGCACCGTCTCCACCGACGCGCCACCGGCACCCAGACTCGCTAGCAACTTCTTGAAGCCCATGTCTTCCTCCCCAGATCTTTCGGTTCTGACCAGTACAAACGCGGAAGTCCTGCACCCGGTTCCGCGCCCTCACCCTGACAAAGCGCACGCCTCGTGGCCACCTGCCCGAACAAACGGCTTCCAGTACGCTCGGAGGGCATGATCATGGATCCCGACCGTACGCCGCTCGGCAGGACGTTCTTCGACCGCCCCGTACTGGAGGTCGCCCCCGACCTATTGGGGCGCACTCTCGTACGACTGACCGACGACGGCCCGATCGAACTCCGCATCACCGAGGTCGAGGCCTACGACGGCCAAGGAGACCCCGGATCGCACGCCTACCGCGGAAAGACCCCGCGCAACGCATCCATGTTCGGTCCGCCCGGTCATGCGTATGTCTACTTCATCTACGGCATGTGGTTCAGCCTGAACCTGGTCTGCGGCCAGGAGGGCACCGCGAGCGGCGTCCTCCTGCGCGGAGGAGAGGTGACGAGCGGCCACGAGATCGTGCGCAAGCGACGACTCTCGGCCCGAAACGACAACGAACTGGCCAAAGGCCCGGCACGCCTCGCCACGGGACTCGTCATCGACCGCACCCTGGACGGCACCGACCTCTGCGCCGGCCCCGAGTCCCCTCTCTCCGTACTGCACGGAACGCCCGCCTCCACCGACCTGGTGCAGAACGGCCCACGCACCGGCGTGGGCGGCGAGGGCGCCGACCACCCCTGGCGTTTCTGGATCAGCGGAGACCCCACGGTGAGTCCCTTCAGGGCGCACAAGCCACGCCACCGACGAGCTTGACGCGGGCCCGACGGACGCCTAATGTAGTCCGAGCCGCTTGAGACGGGCACTGCTGCCGGTACGGGCTTTCAGCCCCGACCAAAGCGTCCCGAAGCGGCCAACCCACTACCTGCGACTTCCCTGACGGGTTTGTTTTCGGCATGTCCGAATTCCGTCCCACCGGCTCGATTATGAGCCGCAAGGGAAATCCGCTAAAGTAGTGACCACGCCGAAAGGGAAACGCGGAAGCGGGAACCGGAAGGCGCCGGGGAAGTCGGACGCGGAAGCGTCTGATAGAGTCGGAAACACGAAATACCGAAACGAAGAGCCCGGAGGAAAGCCCGCGAGGGTGAGTACGAAGGAAGCGTCCGTTCCTTGAGAACTCAACAGCGTGCCAAAAGTCAACGCCAGATATGTTGATACCCCGGCCCACCTCTGGTGGGCTGAGGTTCCTTTGAAAAAGTCCCGGCGGCCCTGGTGGCCGGCGGGCGAACACAGCGAGGACGCTGAGA
>RHMC01000353.1 GCA_003719395.1 Streptomyces altiplanensis | reverse complement strand
CCCACGCTTATCAGGGACTTCGCAACGATTCACCCCAAAGAGCTGAAGTCAGTAAATTGACACACCCAGGTACGTCGGCTCAGGCAGTGGAATCGATACGCTCGTCGAGGACGAGCGTATGCCCTGGTGCGCTGGCGGAGGCCGGCTGCAGACTGTCCAGCCAGTCGTTAAAGCGTGTGTGGAGCGGACCGCAGGCACGGCGGCTCGGATCGAAGTCCGTGAGGTTCCGATAGATGTTTCGGCCGTAGGCCCCCTCCCAGAGGGCATCCAGGATGGTGACCAGGTTGTCGCCGGAGACTTCGACGGTCTGCATCCCGTCTTCCTGCTTGGTGATTCGCCCAGGAGTAAGGTTAGGGTTCTTGGTGAACTCCGCCTTCGTCGTAGGACCGGGCAACTCCGACTCGGACTGGGTGACGCTTGTAAGCCACTCCGGCGACCAGGTGCCGAAGGCCCGTCGGGCGAGGAAGGTCCAGGTGTCTTCGTGGCAGGTCAGCGACACGTAGGAAACGGTCGCGGCCTTCTTCAACGTCAGCAGGTGGGCTTTGTAGATGTACGCGTACGTCTCTTCTGTACGAGCCTTCTCTTCCGCTTTGCGCGCTTCCTCTTCCGCCTGCCTGTCGCGCGCCGCAGCCTCCCTCGCTTTGTTTTCTTCCCGATCCTCCTCTCTCCAGCGCTTCTCCTGCTCCCACCGCTCAGCCGCGATAGCCCGCTTCTGTTCCTGGTTCGCTTTCCACTGCTCAACCAGAGTGCGGCGGGCCTGTACCTCGGTGCCGTCGATCCGCAGTTCCACGCCCTCGGCGTCGGCGTAGGCGAAGACGTCTGCCAGGGTGCGCAGTCGTAGGCCGGGCCTGTCCGGGACGGCAAAGCCCCGTGCCGCGAGCAGCGGCCGGATCTCGTGCACCGCCCGGGTGATGGTGGGTCGGCTCACTCCGTACAGTTCGGCCAGTACCGCGTGCGGCAATTGCAGGCGCAGGACGGCCAGGGTGACCAGCACGCGGTCGGTGAAGACCAGATGGTGGTGCGGCCCGGCTCCGGCTGCCCGCTTGCGCTCGCCTCCTCGCCGCTCGCGCAGCGCGGACTCGCACCGGGCGGTCCAGGGAGTGGCCAACTCCTCGATCAGTCCGCCGAGATGTGCACGGGACAGGCCGCTGAAGGCAAGATGAGACAAGGCCGCACGGGCCCAGGCTGACGTCACAATCCGCCCAAACCGTGCGGCCGTCGTCGCGTCACGGATGGCGGCCTGCCTGCCAGTGGCTACTCGACGGGCTCGGCGATCAATGCCGTGGCCACGGAGCGGAAGCCGAGTCGGGCGTAGATCCGGGCGACGTCATCGTCGCCCGCGGACAAGAAGATGATGTTGGCGCCTCGCGACCGGGCGTCGGCCACCAGCACTGCGGTGACCGCATGCGCAAGACCCCGACGGCGCGCGGTCGGCAAAGTTCCCACCCCGACGATCTCGGTGACCGCGCCGACCGGCTGGTGCTGACCGGCGCACAGCGCCGTGCCGTCCTCCACCGCAGCGGCAACGCACGTCAGGCCGGCCAGGATGCGTGCCGCCATGCGTTCCACCGATCCGTCACCGGCACAGCCGCGCACCGCCTCGCCCAGTTCCGCCAGGCCAGCCGCACCGACACCGGTGCAGGCTCGGCGAAAGCCAGGTGCGGAACGGCCAGCGCGCTCGGCAGCACGGGATCGCCCGGCTCGATGGTCCGGACCACCACGCCGTCGGCCGCCTCGGGCACGGCGGGAGTCGGCACGCTCGGGCCGAGCACCATCAGGGGGTGCTCGTGCACCGCAAGCCCTGCCTGCTCGACCGCGGCCCGCAGCGCGGGCGCGGTCTCGGCGACCCACTCGAAACTCTCCGGGATGCCCAGTTCCCGCTGCCGGGCGCGGACCCGGTTCACATCGGCGGCACTCACCGCTCCGGACCATCCCAGGGCCGGACGTGCATAGAAGGGCCAGCCTTGCCCCTCTCGTATGAACAGGGTCAGCGGCCCGAAGTCTTCGACTCGGGCACCGGAGCGGGGAACCGCGTCGTAGTACTGCTCAAGTCGGTCCAGCAGCTCACGGCGGTCAGCAAGATCCACAGACGTCACGCCGAGCATCCAAGCAGGAGTTCGGGAATCACTGCCACCGCATTACGTCCTGTCACGGCCAGCTCCTGGACGAAGCGGCGATCAACTGCCGACAGCGGTATCGCGAACCAAGTCGTAACCTCGCCGGCGGTCTTCATGCTGCGTCCCCCTGGGAGGACGCAGCGTCGCATTCGTAGTCCTTCACCGCGTCGAAGGCGGGACGGTTACGCTCGCCATACACGGGATCCACTACATCACGCGCCTTGCCGCCCGATTTCAGGTTGCTCGCCGAGGTATCGATCGCCTTGAGCACCGTACGGAAGTGTCTGGCGACGTCCGGTGGCGCGCTCGCCAGCATCTCCTCGCCCATGTTGGCGATCAGAGCGGCCTTCCTCCGCAGCTCTTCGAAGTCCAGCGGCTCCCCTTCGATCGCCGCCCCCACTTCGGCGCTGTAGGCGATGACGCCGACCTGGAAGGTCGACAGATCAAGGCAGAAGGCCGAGGTCGCCGTAGCGCTGGGCCGCGCGGTCGGCCTACTGGACGAGGCTGGAGCCGGTGCCGGTGGCGTGGCCTCCGGGGGATCGGCGTCCGGGGAACTCGAACAGCCTGCCATCGTCATTGCAGCGGCGATCACGAGGGCCCATCCGCGTACTGACTTCAGCTCGACAGGGTGAATCTTTGTGAAGTCCCTGATGGGTCTGGGG
>RHMC01000352.1 GCA_003719395.1 Streptomyces altiplanensis | reverse complement strand
CGCCCCCCCTCCCTCACCCCGTGCCCGGCGGGCGGACTGCACTCACGCCGGTTTGCACGCCGGTTCGCTTCTTTCACACCTCAGGATCCGGAGGTGGACGTACCGGGTCTGCAGTGTGCTCCACCGAATTCCGCCGCGGGCGGATTTCACCGCAGGTCACCCTTTCGAGGAACTGCGGCCCCCCGGCCCGTACCGGTGGTGTGCCACCGGCACGGCGTCAAGTTTGCAACCGTTATCACCCCTTCGGGGCAACGCCCGCGCGAAACCCGGACACCGTATCCCGGCTGCCGTAGAAAACCCTCCATGACTGAAGATCATGCAGTGGCGCGCCCAGCAGGCACCTTGTCCCGGCGCGGCTTCGCCGCAGTGGTCGGCACGGCCACGGCGGCGACAGCTCTGACCGGCGCCCCCTCCGCGCGCTGCCCGCTCAGCTGCCCCGGCCGGCCCCGGGGGGCGGCCGGGGCACCGACGACCGGTCCCTGGCCGTCGCTCGCGCACTGCTCGTACTGGACTCCGACGACCGACCGCTCGTCCCGCGCTACGAGCGCATCCTCGACAAGGGCCTGCCCGCCCGCCGCGGGACCCTCCCCAAGCACGTGCTGGTCATCGCGCCGGCCCGGCCGGCCTGGTGGCCGCCTGGCTGCTGAAGCGTGCGGGCCACCGCGTGACGGTCCTGGAAGCCAACGGCAACCGTGCGGGCGGACGCGTCAAAACCTTCCGCCGCGGCGGTCACGAACAGGCCGAACAACCCTTCGCCGACCCCCGCCAGTACGCCGAGGCGGCGCGGATGCGCATCCCCGGCAGCCACCCCCTGGTGATGGGACTGATCGACCGGTTCGACCTGCCCAAGCGACGCTTCCACTACATCGACGTCGACAGCGAGGGCCGTCCCGCCAACCGCACCTGGATCCACGTCAACGGCATTCGCATGCGCCGCGCCGACTACGCCCGCTCACCCCGGCGCATCAACCAGTCCTTCGGCGTGCCCCGTGCCCTCTGGGACACCCCCGCCGCGGTCATCCTGCGCGGTGTGCTGGATCCCGTGCGCGACGAGTTCAGTCGCGTCGGCAGCGACGGCAAGCGCGTCGACAAACCGCTGCCTGAGCGGCTGCAGGGCTGGGCCCGGGTGGTGGAGCGGTTCGGTGACTGGTCGATGTTCCGGTTCCTCACCGAGCACGCGGACCTCGACGAGCGGACCATCGACCTGATCGGAACCCTCGAGAACCTCACTTCGCGTCTGCCCCTGTCCTTCATCCACAGCTTCATCGGCTCCTCGCTCATCAGCCCCGACACCCCCTTCTACGAGCTGGAAGGGGGCACCGCCGTACTGCCGGACGCCCTTCTGGAACGCGTGCGTGAAGAGGTGCGCTTCGACCGCCGGGTGACCCGCATCCAGTACCACCACCCCGACCGCCCCACTGCCGGCGCCGAACACGTCGGCGGCAAGAAACCCCACGTGTGGGTGGACACCGTGTCCGAAGGGCGCGGCGGCCCTGTCGTGCGCCAGCAGTTCACCGCGGACGCCGCGGTGGTGACCGTACCGTTCTCCGGGCTGCGGCACGTCCAGATCGACCCGCCCCTGTCGTACGGCAAACGCCGCGCCGTCTGCGAACTCCACTACGACAGCGCGACCAAGGTGCTGCTGGAATTCAGCCGCCGCTGGTGGGAGTTCGACGAAGCCGACTGGAAGCGGGAGCTGCGCCGTATCCACCCGGGGCTGTACGAGGCCTACCGCACGGGACGCGCCGCCACCGACGGCAGCCTGCTCGGCGCCCACCCCTCCGTACCCGCCGGTCACATCACCGAGGGCCAGCGCACGCACTACGCGGCCAACCGCGCGATCACGCGGGACCAGCCCGAGGCGGTCGAGGTCCTGGGCGGCGGCTCCATGTCCGACAACGCCAACCGGTTCATGTTCCACCCTCCCACCCGGTGGCGGGCAGCGACGGCGGTGTGGTCCTGGCCTCCTACAGCTGGGCGGACGACGCCCGACGCTGGGACTCGCTGGACGACGACGCCCGCTACCCTCACGCCCTGTGCGGCATGCAGCAGGTCTACGGCCAGCGGATCGAGGTCTTCTACACCGGCGCCGGCCGGACACAGAGCTGGCTGCGCGACCCCTACGCCTACGGGGAGGCATCGGTACTCCTGCCCGGCCAGCACACCGAGCTGCTGCCCGTCATCCCCACGCCCGAGGGACCGCTGCACTTCGCCGGCGACCACACCTCCGTCAAACCGGCCTGGATCGAGGGAGCGCTGGAATCCGCGGTGCGCGCCGCCTGGGAGGTCCACACGGCATGAAAGGGGCCGTCCCCGCCGAGCGCGGCAACCGTCCTCGCCGCGCTCCGGCGGGGGCGGCGCCCGTGAGCGCGTACGGCACCGGACTCCCCTCGTGTGTGCTCACACTGCTGGTCCGCGGAAGCTGATGCGGTTCCCGGTCCACTCGGCCGTCACGGCATGTGCCCTCACCCGCCGGTCCGGTCGGCGTTCGCACCGCAGACGATCAGGCACGCTGCGCGCTCAAGCTCTCCGCTTCGCACGAGTCCGAGTTGCAGGCCATGGTCAGGCCGGCCCTGCTGCCGCGTGCCGAGGAACCGAACGCGTTCCGCTCCGGCCTGCTCCCGGACGCCAAGTCCGCGTACGTCATTGCCGCACGGACGGTCCACCGCCGCGAAAGGCTCGCACAGGAGCACTGCCACGTGCTCGTGCGGCCCTTCGCCGCGTCGGGCGTCGAGATCCCTCCCCACGCGGCCGATCCGGACTCGTGACCGTCGGTCAGTGCCAGTTTTCAGCCCGGTGGACGTACCAGAGCGCCGCCAGGAGGTGCAGCGTCCCGTCGAGCGGGCCTGGTGCGGCCGGGGCAGGCGCAGGCCGCCGGTGCGGTGTTACCCGCCGGGTTCC
>RHMC01000351.1 GCA_003719395.1 Streptomyces altiplanensis | reverse complement strand
CGCTCAGTCGCATTCGGGCCGGCGGGCTGTTCGGGGCGCGGCTGCTACAAGTCGAACTCCAGGTGCTCGATGTCGGTGAAGCGGACCTCTTCCAGGGATCCGGCGCGGCGGCCGCCGTCCTGGAAGTAGGTCTCCTTGAGGGCTTCGGCGGCGATCTCCCGCAGGCGGTCGTCGCCGGCGCCCGCCTCCTGGGCCTCGAAGAGACGGGCGGCGTACTGCGGGGGCAGCGCGACGGTCAGGTGCCGGATCCGGTCCTCGTCCGTCGACCCGATCGGCGCGACGTAGCCGAGCCGGGCCCGGGTGTCGATGACGATGCCGCCCGTGCTCGCCGCCTTCGCCTTGGCCTTCGCCCGGACCTGCGGCTGCCACCGCTTCTTCACCTCGCCCTCCAGCCGCGCGGCGAGGTCCGGGCGGGGCTTTTTGATCTGGTCCTTCACGTACCGCTCGACGGTGCGCTGGGAGATGCGCAGCATCTGGGCGACCGCCTTGGTGCCCTTCATCTGCTTGACCAGATACCGCACCTGCGCGCCCGCGCTCTTGGGCGCCGGGCGGGTGAACGCCTTCTGCACCGCCTTGTCGAGACCGTCCCCGAACGTGCTCATCGCCTGCTACTCCCCGTTGTCGACATCGGTGACGGTGCCGTCCTTGATGTACCGGGCGAGGTTGAGCTCCGGAGCGTTGAACCGCTCCCGTACGCCCTCGCCCCACAGCACGCTCTGAGTGCCCTCGTGCTTGACCAGACCCGGGTTGATCCCGAGCTTGAAGCCACCCGGCAGCGGCTTGCCGTCCCGGTAGGGCAGGAAGTCCAGCGGTGATTCGCCGTCGGCCGCGTAGACGACACAGTCGGAGAGGATCGCGACCGGGTACTGCCCGGTGAACGCCGCGTGCTTGACGATCTTGCGGTGCAGGTTGATCCGGGTGCGGGAGATGACCGCCGCACGGATGTCCGGCCGCCACGTCGGGCGGGACAGGGCACGCCACGGCTCGCCCGGCCGCCAGCCCTCGCCGCGCGGGCGCTCGCGCAGCTTGCCCAGGCCGCCCTTGACCGTCGCCTTGACCGCCGAGACGACGATCGCCAGCTGCGGGTCGCGGTCGCGGTAGCCGTCCATCGCGGCGAGGAAGTCGGCCGGCGGCAGGTCCGCGTCGACGCCGAGGTCGGCCATGGTGGCGAGGCAGGCATCCCGCAACCGCTGGTACCAGCCGTCCAGGTAGCGGCCGTTCTCGTACCGGACGTACGCCTCCAGCGGGCGCACCTCGTAGCCGAGCTCCACCGCGTACGCCACGGTCGGCGTCGCGTACCAGGCCGGCCCCGTCGGGCGGTCGCCCTTCGGCGTGAACGGGCTGGGCAGCAGCGAGCCGTCCAGCTCCACCCACTTGTCCTTGCCGACCTTCACCCGGGACAGGTCGACGTGAGAGAGGTCGACCAGCCATGAGCCGGGCAGCTTCGGGTCGAACACCGGCGCCTTGACGTGCGTCGGCGCTCCGAGGCCGACGACCAGGCCGTTCGCTCCGGCGGCGAAGGCCATGTTCACGTCCAGGCCCACGAGGTTGCGGCGCATGCATTCGGCGTCGGTGAGCGGCCGTGCCCAGTCGTACGCCTCCTCGAACAGCTTCTCCCCGGGGCCGCGGACGTGGAAGCGCGGCAGGTCCGCCAGCAGCGGGTGCCCGTCCGGTGCCTCGCATGGGGCGCAGTCCACCGGGTCCTTCCCCAAAGATCCCGGGTTGTGCTCGGAGTGCCGCTGGCCGTCGGCGTCCGCCTCGGAGGCCCGCGTCGCCGGGTGCAGCGCGGTCATCAGCTCCAGGCCGGTCACGGCCGTGGACCCGCGCGGCGTCATCACTCGCGACGCGTACGTGCCCAGCACCCGGGCGAGTTCCGCCGCAGCCAGCTGCCCGGCCTCGCCCCAGTGCCGGGTGTCCAGCGCGTTCCAGGACGGGATGCACAGCTGCACGCAGGCCCGCTGCGAACCGGTCGCGGGGCGATAGATCCGCGCCCACGGTCCGAAACCGCGCTTGGTCAGCTTCCACTCCGCACGGACCAGCTGCTTGATGACCTTGTGGCCCTCCGGCAGCCGCCCCGACAGGCGCTCTTCGTCGGTGAGGTGGACCGGCAGGCCGTAACGCTTGCACGCCGCCTCGGTGAGAACGATCAGAGGATCGACGTCCTTGCCCGGCCCGGACAGCTTCGGCGCGCCCAGCTTCGCCTCCGTGAGGGTCCAGTCCACCAGGGCCGGGATGGACTTGGCGGGTACGTCCAGGACCAGGCCGCCGGTGCAGTACGCCAGTACCTGCCCGGCAGCGTCGACGTCGACGACCGCCAGCGGACCGTTCTCGAAGCGCGGGTCCGTCTCGCTCGCCGGGGGCGCGGCCTGGGTCGCCTTCTTCGCCCCCGGACGGCGCGACACCGACGACATCGGCCTGGAGGTGCGCACCGGACGCGGCGCGGACGCCGGGGCAGCGGCGACGGGAGCAGGGGCAGGGGTCTGGGGGTGCCCGGTTGCAGTCACGTCCGCAGCGTCGGGCGCCGGGCCTGTGGCCAGCGGCTGCGCTTCCGCCGGAGCGGGTGCGGGTGCGGGTGCGGCGGTGAATGCGGCCGGCACCGCAGCGTCCTGGACGGGTGCGCCCGCGTCGGCCGGGGCGGGGTAGAGCTCCGCGAGCTTGTCCAGCAGCCGGGCGTAGGCGTCGCGCTCCGGCGGGCGGGGCTCGGTCTTTCCGGCCTCCCAGCCGGACACCGTGGCCCGCCGCACCTTCAGCGCGGTGGCCACCTCGTCGATCGTCAGACCGTGCGCGGCACGCAGCCGCTTGCGCTCCGCCGGCGGCGGCAGCGCGGCGCGGGACGCGAGCAGTGCGTCGACCGCGTCGAACAACTCGGACATGGAGCACCTCCTGACCAACACCCTACCCCA
>RHMC01000350.1 GCA_003719395.1 Streptomyces altiplanensis | reverse complement strand
CCCCCACCTTTACTCCCGCCCCCGTCCGCTTCGGTTACGGCACCAACGGCCTCACCGACCTCCGCCTGGACGACGCCCTCGCCCTCCTCGCCGACCTCGGCTACGACGGTGTCGGCCTGACCCTCGACCACATGCACCTCGACCCCCTCGCCCCCAAACTCGCCGCCCGCACCGGCCAAGTCGCCCGCAGACTGTCGCGGCTGGGCCTGGGCGTGACCGTCGAGACCGGTGCGCGGTACGTCCTCGACCCGCGCCGCAAGCACGGCCCGTCCCTGCTCGACCCGGACCCCGAAGGCCGCGCCGCCCGCACCGGGCTGCTCCTCACGGCGGTACGCGTCGCCGCCGACCTGGGCGCCCACGCCGTGCACTGCTTCAGCGGCATCACCCCGGCGGACACCCCGCCCGGGACGCCTGGCAGCGGCTGACCGGCGTCCCTCGCCCCCGTCATCGACGCCGCCGCCACCGCCGGCGTACCGCTCGCCGTCGAGCCCGAACCCGGGCACCTCCTCTCCACCCTCGCCGACTTCCACCACCTGCGCCGCGTCCTCGGCGACCCGTCCCCCCTCGCCCTGACCCTCGACATCGGCCACTGCCAGTGCCTGGAACCGTCCTCGCCCGCCGACTGCGTACGCGAGGCCGCGCCCTGGCTGCGGCACGTGCAGATCGAGGACATGCGGCGCGGCGTGCACGAGCATCTGCCGTTCGGCGAGGGCGAGATCGACTTCCCGCCCGTCCTGGAGGCACTCGCGGCCACCGGCTACCAGGGCCTGACGGTCGTCGAACTGCCCCGCCACTCGCACGCCGGCCCCGACCTGGCCGCACGCTCCCTCGACTTCCTCCGCACGGCACTGCCCACCGGACAGGCCCTCCCGACAGGAGGCGCACGATGCTGACCGAGCTGACCGGGCTGACCGACGGCGCACCGCCCGCCGCCCTCCAGGCCGCACTCGAAGAACGACTGGCCGGCGCGGACCGCGCCTGGCTGCACGAGGCCCTGGCCGAAGCGGAGGCGGAAGCCTGGTCGCCCGAACCGGCGAACCGCCCCCAGTGGTCCCTTCCCACCTGGGAGACCCGCTTCGCCGAAGCAGGCCGCCACTGCCACCCGGCCCAGGCCGGCCCGTCCGGCACGCCCGGCCCGGGCGCCCAGGACCTGGCCGACGCCGCCCGCGTCCTCCTCCTGCACGCCGTGCGAGCCGACCACGCCACCGCCACCCGGCTCTACACCCAGGGCACCGCGGCGAGCGCCGCGCGGTCCTGCTCGCGCTGCCGCACCTGAGCGACGTACCCGCCGGATCCGCGCTCCCGCTGGTCGAGGACGCGCTGCGGACGAACGACACGCGCCTGGTCGCCGCCGCGGTCGGCGGGTACGCCGCCGCTCATCTCGATCAGCACGCCTGGCGGCACGCCGTTCTCAAGTGCCTGTTCACCGGCGTCCCCGTCGGCGCCGTCGCGGACCTGGCCGGCCGGGCCGCCGGCGACGCCGACTGGCCCGGATGCTCCGTGACTACGCCGCCGAGCGCACCGCCGCCGGCCGCCCGGTTCCGGAGGGTCTGGACCGCGTCCTGGCTCTTACGGCCGCCCCCACCCAGGAGTCCTGATGCGCATCTTCGACCCCCACATCCACATGACCTCCCGTACCACCGACGACTACGAGGCGATGTACGCCGCCGGGGTGCGTGCCGTGGTCGAGCCGTCCTTCTGGCTCGGCCAGCCCCGTACCTCGCCGGCCAGCTTCTTCGACTACTTCGACGCGCTCCTCGGCTGGGAGCCCTTCCGCGCCTCCCAGTACGGCATCGCCCACCACTGCACGATCGCCCTCAACCCCAAAGAGGCGAACGACCCCCGCTGCGTCCCCGTTCTCGACGCGCTCCCCCGTTACCTCGTCAAGGACGGGGTCGTCGCGGTCGGCGAGATCGGCTACGACTCGATGACCCCCGCCGAGGACACCGCTCTGGCCGCCCAGCTCCAGCTGGCCGCCGGCCACGGGCTGCCGGCCCTCGTCCACACCCCGCACCGCGACAAGCTCGCCGGTCTGCACCGCACCGTCGATGTCATCCGTGAATCGGACCTCCCCCCGGACCGTGTCCTCCTCGACCACCTCAACGAGACAACCGTGAAGGCAGCCGCCGAAAGCGGCTGCTGGCTCGGCTTCTCCGTCTACCCCGACACCAAGATGGACGAGGAGCGCACGGTCGCGGTGATCAAGGAGTACGGCACGGAGAAGGTGCTGGTGAACTCCGCCGCGGACTGGGGGAAGAGCGACCCCCTCAAGACCCGCAGGGTCGGTGACGCCCTGCTTGCCGCGGGTTTCGGCGAGGACGACGTGGACCAGGTCCTGTGGCGCAACCCGGTCGCCTTCTACGGTCTCAGCGGCCGCCTCCAGCTCGACGTGCCCGACGCCCCCGCACCTCTTCACGAAGGCAACTCCATCCTCCGCGGCGGGGAGTGAACGATGCGCTTCCGCCACCCGGACGGCTCCACCGTCCACCTCGCGTACTGCACCAACGTCCACCCCGCCGAGACCTCGACGGCGTACTCGCCCAGCTCCGCGACCACTGCGAACCCGTCCGCAGACGCCTCGGCCGCGACCGCCTCGGCATCGGCCTGTGGCTCGCGAAGGACGCCGCGCGCGCCCTGACCACCGACCCGGCGGCCCTGCGCGGCCTGCGCGCCGAACTGGACCGGCGCGGCCTGGAGGTCGTCACCCTCAACGGCTTCCCGTACGAGGGGTTCGGTGCCGGAGAGGTCAAGTACCGCGTCTACAAGCCGGACTGGACCGACCCCGAGCGCCTCGCGCGACCACCGACCTCGCCCGCCTGCTCGCCGCCCTCCTGCCCGACCGCGTCCCGAGGGCACCGTCTCCACCCTCCCGATCGCCTGGCGCACCCCTTCGACGAGGCCGGCGCCAGCGCCCGCGCA
>RHMC01000349.1 GCA_003719395.1 Streptomyces altiplanensis | reverse complement strand
TCCTACCAGCCGCATCAGACAACTGATCGCCTACACCACCAGAAGGGACATGACCTTTTGCCCGCCGGCTGCCCTCGGAACTCACCGCAGCATCGACCGCTCCGTGGGCGCCAGCCGTAGCCGCTGCGGGGCCTTGGCCCACCGTTTCGAAAGGGTCGGCAGCACCTCCTCGCGCCAGCGTTCCGAACGCCGCAGGCGATTCAGGTGGTCGTCGATGTGGCCTTCGCCGGTGAAACGCGCGAACCATACGAAGACCTCCTCGTTCGTCCGCACCGGCAGCGCCGGGAAGGTGTTCGGGGCGTGCTCCGACCGCAGGTACGCCAGTGGTTCGCCGCCGGTCTCGGCCAGGACGGGCCGTACCCGCTGCTCGAAGAACTCGACGAACGCGGTGTCGAACGGACCGTGGCCGTACCAGATCGTGGCGAGGACCAGCGGCGGTGGCGATGACGGCGGCCACGCCGCCGGTTCGCCGGGGGCCTGCCGGGCGCCGGCCGGGACGGGGAACCCGCCGCGCGCCGAGGCCGGCCTGCAGCAGCAGGACGTCGTCGGAGTCGGTCATCGTCGCGTTCGCCTCGTCGCGGTGCGCCTGCCAGACCGGCCCGCCGTAGAAGCTCTCCAGCGCCTCGGCGCGGCGCGGCATGTCGTCGAAGCCGCGGAGCCAGACGAACCGGTCGGGGTCGTCCAGGTCGCGGAACTGCCCCAGGACGGTCATGCCCACTGCCTCTTGGGGCTCGACGAACTCCCGGTCGAACAGCTCGATCAGTACGTCCCGCTGTCCTGGGCGCAGTGTGTACTGCCGCAGTTCGACGACCGGACACCGTAAGGGTTTCAACAGCCTCACTCCTCGTTCAGTTGCTGGAACAGTCTTTGTTACAACAAGCGGCATGCGGCACGGCGATCGCCCGGCCGCCGACCTGTCGGCTAGTTCACCAGCGTCTCGCGCAGTACGTCGGCGATCGACGTGTCCGCCAGCTCCCGCCGCATGGCCTGCTCGGCCCGGCCGTAGACCTCGCTCAGGGCGGGCCGGATGCCCCGGCCGACCGGGCACTCCGGATTGGGCTCGGTGCGGTGCAGGCCGAACGGCGCTGCGCGCCGACGGCGTCGTGCACCTCGAGCAGGGTGATCTCCTCCGGCCCGCGGGCCAGGCTCCAGCCCGCGCCGGCGCCGTGGCGGACTTCCACCAGGCCGGCTCGCCGCAGGTCACCGAGGCTGCGCCGGATGATCACGGGGTTGGTGTTGACGCTGGCCGCGACCTGCTCCGAGGTGAGGACCTCCTGGCCGCGGCGTTGTGCCAGTGCCAGCCAGGCCAGCGCGTGCGTCGCGATGGTCAACCGACTGTTCGCCGCCATTGCTTCCTCCTCGCTGCAACAGCTTCTGTTACAGGAGCATCCGCAGTCAAGACACATCAGCCGTCCGGAACCCGGCGCGGTGCGTCCCGACGGGCGTGAGGGCCGTCGCCGGGGCGGTGGCGCCGTCGTCGACGGCCCCCCGTCCCCCCGCCCCCGGCCGGTACTCGGAATCCAGGCCGCCCCCTCCCCTTTCCAGCAGTTCGGCGACCGCGAGAACTCCTGACGCCCCGCCAGGAAGGCCCAGGGCTGCGGGCGTACGCCGATGGCAGGATGTACGGGCCGACAGGCACCTGGGACCATGACACCCATGGTCCAGCCGCACACAGACACCGAGCCCGCCCGCGCCTCCTCCCGCCCACCGCGTCCCCTGCGGACCTGGGCCGTGGTCCTGGCGGCCTGCGCGGGGCAGTTCCTCGTCGTCCTCGACGTCTCCGTCGTCAACGTCGCGCTGCCCTCGATGCGCGCGGACCTCGGGCTGAGCGCGACCGGCCTGCAATGGGTGGTCAACGCGTACTCGATCGCCTTCGCCGGGTTCATGCTCCTCGGCGGGCGCGCCGCCGACCTGTTCGGCCGCAAGCGGACCTTCCTGACCGGGCTCGGCCTGTTCACCGCTGCGTCCCTCGCGGGCGGGCTCGCACAGGAGGACTGGCACCTGCTGGCCGCCCGCGCGGTGCAGGGACTCGGCGCGGCGGTGCTGGCCGCCGCGACGCTCACCATCCTCACCTCGGCCGTCCCCGAGGGGCCCGCCAGGACACGGGCCATAGGGACGTGGTCGGCGGTCGGCGCGGGCGGCGGGGCCGCGGGCGGGCTCGTCGGCGGCGTACTGACGGACGCGCTGTCCTGGCGCTGGGTGCTGGCTGATCAACGTGCCGGTCGGCGCGCTGGTCCTCGCCGGCGCGGCCCTGTGGCTCGTCGAGAGCCACTCCAGGGACGGTCGGCGCCTGGACCTGCCCGGCGCGCTGCTGGTCACGGCCGGGCTCGCGATCCTGGCGTACGGGATCGTGCAGACCGAGGCCGAGGGCTGGGCGGCGGCGGCCACCCTGGTCCCGCTGGCCGTCGGACTGGCCCTCCTCGGCGCCTTCGTGGCGGTGGAGGCGCGGACCGGGGCGCCGCTGATGCCGCTGAAGTTCTTCCGGGTGCGGGCGGTCTCGGCGGCGAACGCGGCGATGTTCGTGAACGGCTCCGCGATGTTCTCCATGTGGTTCTTCATGACGCTGTACGCCCAGAACGTGCTGGGCTACACCCCGCTCGGCGCCGGGCTCGCCCTCGTTCCCAGCTCGCTGAGCGTCGTCCTCGGCTCGAAGCTGGCCCCGCGCCTCATGGCCAGGGCCGGTGCCCACCGGGTCGCGATCACCGGCACCCTGATGGCGGCGGGCGGAATGGCGTGGCAGTCCACGATGAGCGCCGAAGGGACGTACCTCACGGCCATCCTCGGCCCGGGGATCCTGATGATGGCCGGTGCGGGCCTCGCCTCCACCCCGCTGGCCTCGCTCGCGACGTCGGGCGGCGAGCCGGGCGACGCCGGACTCCTCTCGGGGATGATCAACACCTCCCGCACGATGGGCGGCGCGCTCGGCCTCGCGGTGCTGTCGACGGTCGCGGCGTCCAGGACGGCGGGCGGG
>RHMC01000034.1 GCA_003719395.1 Streptomyces altiplanensis | reverse complement strand
CTTTTACCTCCGCCCAGGTCGCCTCCTTCCACACGGTGACGGCCTGCTCGTCGCGCTCGGCGACCCGCCGGGCGGGCACCTGCGGGCTGAAACCGAGCCGGTGCATCAACCGTGTGGCGCCTGAGACGCTGTAGGTGACGTGGAACTTCCGGCCGATCAGTGTGGCCACCCTCGATGCGGTCCATACCTGGTCCTCCACCCACCCGTGAGCAGCCGGACCCTCCTCCAGATACACGGCCAGCTTCTCCAGACACCGCTGGGACAGACGGCACCGTGACCCGCTCGGACCACGGGAGACCAGAGCCTCGACACCACCGTCCCGCCACAACTGATGCCATTGATAGGCCGACTTCACGCTCACCCGTAGCCGCCGTGCGACGTCCGACGGCTTGATCTCGTGCTCGAACAGTTCAGCCGCCTGCATCCGTACCGACTCCCGACGCTGACGTCCCGTAGGAGTCAGTCCGCCCCCATCCGCATATCTCACACACCACGGATACAGTCACCCACCCACGCTTATCAGGGACTTCGCAACGATTCACCCCAAAGAGCTGAAGTCAGTAACGGCATCCAGTCGTGCGAGACAGAGGCGGTACGGCCGGTCAGGCCTGCTCCGCAGTACGCAGGGCTCGCGCCAGCCACTCCAGCTCCCCGGTCGCGTCGGGAGACGAATACTGTCCGCGCACGCGGGCGACGAGCCTGCGGTAGTGCTCCGCCCCTGCCTCGATCCCGGCCTCCAGGCACAACAGCACGGCGGCCCGATCGGCATCGCCGAACAGCTCGGACAGCATTTCGGCCGCTGCCCGTCCCTCCGGAGAGATCCCGCGTTCTCTGGCCTCCGCGACGGTCTGCACGACCTGCCTGGCCCACCAGATGGACGCCCCGGGGGGACGGCTCTGCCCCGGGGCCGGGGTGCTCAGCTCCAGCATGGTGCGCATCCGGGCGCGGAAGCCGGGGTCCCGGACCAGCTCGGCCAGTTCGATCCAGGCGTCGACCTGCTCGGGCGAGGGGTCGTCGGGCAGTTCGATGCTGAAGGCGCGCATGCGGTCGTGCAGGCGCGGGTGGATGTCGAGACCGCCGAACACCTCCTCCTTGAACTCGTCGATGATCTGCTTGCGTTCAGCGGCGGAAAGCCGTGCCAACCGGTTCATCAGTGCTGTCTCCTCAGCGGTCGAACCACGTTTCGACACGGTGGACAGAACGGCCCGGCTCACCTTGAGGGAACGGATCTGCGCGTCGAGCGCGGCCACGTGCGCGTCGGCGACCTCGGCAACCGTGGTGCGGCCGCTCAGGACGCGGCACACGTCATCGAGCCCGAGGCCGAGCTCCCGCAGGGTGCGGACCAGTTCTACGCGGGCCACGGACTCGGTGTCGTACAGCCGGTAGCCGCTCGCGGAGCGGGCCACGGGCGGCACTGCTCCCCTGTCCGACCAGAAGCGCAGGGTGCGCACCGGAAGTCCGGTGCGGTGCGCGAGCCGGCCGATGGTGAGCACGTCGGGGCGTTCGTTGTCCATGGCGAGATCATGGACCTTCCAGCCGCTGGACACTCAAGCGCCTGTTGCCGTGAACCGGCGCCTCGCCCTCCTGGCGTCGCCGGCAGCGATCGAGGCCGCCCACGGAGTCAACCTCGCCCTGTGGCAGGAGGAGATCGCGACCAGGAACGACGGCGCCACCCCCCACGGAAGGGAATTTGATGGACCTGGTGAACCGCTCTCACGAACAGGCCCGAGCCGATCCGGGCGTTCCTCGCGGCGCCCGGCGAGACCAGTGCGCGCCCCGGCAGGTGACGTTTGCCCGTGCAGGGGCGCCCGCCGTGGAGCGGCTGTGTCACCGCGGTGCGGCGAAGGGGGTACCTCCCTGCTCGAGCGCAGCCGAGATCCTGGGGGCGCGGGCCGGCGTCGCGACAGGGCGAACGTTGCCTGTAGGGGCGCTAGTGTGCGGCGAGCCGCTCCAGCAGGGCGGCGCTCCGTGCCAGCAACACCCGCTCCTCTTCCGTGAGTTCGGCCTCGATGGCCTGTGCGAGCCAACCGGCCCTGCGGCCGCGCTCCGCTTCGAGCGCGGCCCGGCCCGCGTCCGACAGTTCGACCAGCGACTTGCGGCCGTCCGTGGGGTGCGCCCGGCGCGTGATCAGCTTCTGTTCCATGAGCAGCCCCACCGCCCGGGCCATCGACTGGGGGCGTACGCGCTGATCGGCGGCGAGGTCGCTGGTGGTCATGGCGCCGTCGCGGTCGAGTGCGCCGAGCACGGCGACCTGGCCCAGCGGGATGCGGTCCTCGTGTTTGACGCGTCGGGTGAGCTTGCCCATCGCTGTGCGCAGTTCGGCGGCGATGGCGGCGGCTTCCGGGGTGGGCATAGGGCACTTTACCCCGTTGGCCAGCAAAGCTGTGCACCTGACCTGCACAGCAATGCTGTACAGCAAAACTGATCAGCATTGCTGTACTGTTTGGTGCTGTCGGGCTCAGCGCCAGCGTTGTCGCAGCCAGGGCCACGGCACACGACAACGGGGAGGAACTCCCATGTCCGCAAAGGCAGTCGGAACCGTCAACGCCGCCATCGAGACCGTCACCGCCCGCCGGATCATCGACAGCCGGGGCAATCCCACGGTCGAGGTCGACGTCGTGGCGGACGGTTCCCTGGGGCGCGCGGCTGTCCCCTCCGGCGCCTCCACCGGTGCCCGGGAGGCCGTGGAACTGCGCGACGGAGACTCCGCGCGCTGGCACGGCAAGGGCGTCGACCGCGCGGTGGCCCACGTCAACGGGGAGATCGCGACGTCCGTGCGCGGCCGGGACGCGGCGGACCAGGCGGGTCTCGATGCCGCGCTGGTCGCCCTCGACGGCACCGCCACGAAGTCCCGGCTCGGCGCCAACGCCATCCTCGGCGTCTCCCTCGCCGCCGCCAAGGCCGCCGCGGCGGCCCACCGCCAGCCCCTCTACCGCGACCTCGGCGCCGCCGACGCCCACCTCCTGCCGCTGCCGATGATGAACATCGTCAACGGCGGCGCCCACGCCGACAATCCGCTGGATTTCCAGGAATTCATGATCGCGCCCGTGGGCGCGGACACCTTCGCCGAAGCCGTCCGCATGGGCAGCGAGGTCTTCCACACCCTGCGCCGCGATCTGCTGGCCGCCGGACACTCCACGGGCGTCGGCGACGAGGGCGGTTTCGCGCCCGCGCTGCGTACCGCTGAGGAGGCGCTCGACTTCGTGATGACCGCCATCGAACGCACCGGCTACCGCCCCGGCACGGACATCGGTCTGGTCATGGACCCGGCGTCGTCGGAGTTCTTCCGCGACGGTGTGTACGACTACGCGGGCGAGGGGGTGCGCCGCACCCCCTCCGAGAACGCCGACTACCTGGCCGAGCTCATCGACGCCTACCCGGTCGTCTCCATCGAGGACCCGATGGCGGAGAACGACCTGGACGGCTGGCGCGAGCTGACCACCCGCGTCGGCGACCGCTGCCAGCTCACCGGCGACGACGTGTTCTGCACCAACGAGACACTGCTGCGCGAGGGTATCCGTACCGGCGTCGGCAACTCGGTCCTGGTCAAGGTCAATCAGATCGGGACCCTGACCGAGGCGCTGGCCGCGGTGGCCACGGCCCATCAGGCGGGCTGGACGGCTGTCATGTCGCACCGCTCGGGCGAGACGGAGGACACCACCATCGCGGATCTGGCGGTGGCGACCGGTTGCGGTCAGATCAAGACCGGCTCGCTCTCCCGCTCCGACCGTACGGCGAAGTACAACCAACTGATCCGGATCGAAGAGGAGTTGGGCGAATCGGCGCGCTTCGCGGGCCGCTCCGCGCTGCGTCGGGCGTGAGCAGCGGGTAGAGGTGCGGGCCCCTCGATCACGATCGGAGGGCCCGCACGCGTGCCGGGGAGACAGATCTTCTCCTCCCGGGCTGTTCACCCCTGTGTGACCTGTGCATTCCCGGACCGGTCGGCACGGCCGGCCTAACGGAGCCGGCTGGGGCCCGTCTTCAACCGGACCTTGCTCAGATCGGGAACGATGCGAGTGTGGCCGCTGCTTCATATGAGGTGGCGGTCTTCTCGTAGCGGGTGGCGAGGCCATGGGCGCCGAGGCGGGCGGTGTACTGCGTCCACCCCTCCCCGCCCCGCGGGAGCGTCGGGTCGAGGGAGCTGGTCAGGCAGGTCGTGGGCAGGCCGGGAGTCGCCGCGTCGGCGGTCGGCGGCGAGTCGTGCAGGTACGCGAACGGCATGGGATGCAGCGCCGCCCGAGCTCCGTCCCGCTCTCCGTCACCAGGAACTGGACGGTGTCGGACAGCAGGACGGAGATCGGGTCGTCGTCGGCGCAAGGCCCGGCAGGGTGGGGGCGACGGCGCGGTACCCCTGGCTCTCCAGCAGCGGGCGACCGTGTTCCGGACCCAGCCGCCGCCTCAGGTGCCGTGGACCAGGACAAAGGTGTGCGGCATGGGAATGCCTCTTTGCGGGGTGGGTGGCGTCCGTGGCGAGGGCCTGCTTTCACGCTCGGCAGGTCCTCGCCACGGACAGGAACGAGTGGCGGGGGCCCGGCGGGGGACGGTCAGCCCTGGTGTCCCCAGTCCACGCGGTCGGCCAGACCGGCTGCGGTGAAGGCGGCCTCCAGCTCGTCGCGGCCCTCGGTGAAGTGGGCCCAGCTGTCGTAGTGGACGGGGACGATGCGGCGGGCGCCGAGGAGCTGGGCGGCTTCAGCGGCCTGGGCGCTGTCCAGGACGATCGGCTCGCCGCCGAAGACCTCGGCGAAGCGGGGGGCTCCGGCGAAGAGGATGGCGGTGTCCACCGGGGCGAAACGCTCGGCGATCTCCTTGACCGCGTCGAGGGAGGCGTTGTCGCCGCTGACGTAGACGGTGGGCAGTCCTTCCCCGGTCAGGACGAAGCCGACGACCTCGCCGCAGACCGGCTCGACCTCCTCGCGCGGGCCGGGGCCGTGGACGGCGGGGACGCCCGTGACGGTGACCGTGCCGCCATCGGGACGGTCGAGCTCGATGGACTGCCAGTCCGCCAGGCCCGTGGCTTTCTCGCCGAGTCGCCGGCCGCCCCCGGGTGTGGTGAGGGTGAGGGGTATGCCGGTGAGCAGGGCCCGCCCGGAGGTGTCCAGGTTGTCGGCGTGTTCGTCGTGCGAGAGGAGCACGACGCCGACGGGGCCGAGGCCGGCGGGTGCGCGCGGCGAGGGGACGGTCTTGGTCAGGACCACGGCGGCGCCTGAAAGTCGCCGGGGCCGTCGAAGGTCGGGTCGGTGAGGAAGCGCAGACCGCCGTACTCGAAGAGTGCGGTCGGGCCGCCGAAGACACGGACGGGAAACTGGCCGGTGGGTGTGGTGGCAGAAGACATGAAGGTTTACCTCACGGATGGGTAGGGGTGTATCCGTGAAGTGACCGTAGTTGCTTCTCATGGATGCATGCAACCCGTACCATGAGGTTCATGAGTGAGACCGTGAGTGCCGAGCCCGGCCCGCAGCCCGCGCCGGGCGCGGAGCAGTACCCCTCCCTGGCCCTCGCCAACAGCGTCGTCGCGCTGCCCGGCGGGCACTTCGTCGACTTCCTCGGGACCCCCGCAGAGGCGAATCAATGGCTGACCGAGCGCGGCCTCGCTCCGGTGGACGTCGGTATGCAGGAGATGTGCGCGACACAGCTGCGCTCGCTGCGTGAGCAGATCAGGGCCCTCTTCGCCTCGCGCGTCGCCGGGCTTCCCGCTCTCCCCGCCGCCCTGTCCGCCGTCAACGACGCCCTGACCAGGGTTTCCACGGCCCCGCTGCTGCAGTGGGACGAGAAGGACGGCCCTTACCGTGCGGCGCCGCACCCCACCACCGAGATCGTCGACCACGCTCTGGCGACCCTCGCCGCGACGCGGCCGACCTGCTCTCCTCTCCCGACGCCGAACGCCTCACCGCCTGCGGCTCCACTCCCTGCAACCGCTACCTGCTGCGGCACGGCCGCCGCCACTGGTGCTCCACCCGCTGCGGCGACCGCGCCCGCGCGGCCCGCGCCTACGCCCGCCGCACCCAGTCCAGGGCGGACTGAGCGCGAAGCCGGCTCGCCGCACGGTCTCGCCGGGAGCGCGCCGGGGGTGTGAGCAGCGCGCCGTCGTCGACCACCCGGCCGTCCCGCACCGCCGGCCGGCCGGGGCAACGTGCTGCCCGCACCCCGCGCCCGCACAGGCAGGAAACGTACGGAGGCCACTTCGGCGATGTGGGAGGCGGCCTCGCACGTGGCGGTGCGGCGTGGCGCGTGGCGGTGCGGCGTGGCGCGGGGGCGAAGGCGACCAGCTCGCTGCCGCCCATGTTCTGCACAGGCGTTCTGCTGCGCCCCTGAGCGGGAGATGTCCAGCGAGTTAGCCTCGAATGCAGGGGGCGAGGAGGTCGAGGAGGTGCCGTATGGCCGGACTCAGTGTCTCTGTGGAGGACATTCCCCGGACTTCTCCGGCTCGGGCGCGCACGGTCAACGAGGCCGAGATACGCGCCTCGCTCGAGACGATGAGCTCGTTGGACGCCGAGGCGTGGTCGAGGCCGACCGCGTGCACCGGTTGGACCGTCCGGGACATGGTCGCCCACGAGGTGGGCCAGTTCGAAGAGCTGCCCAAACCCTGGCTCATGATTACGCGCATCCGTCGGGCCCGGCATACACACCCTGAGCTGGGCGCACTCGACGGCCACAACGCGAGCCAGGTCGAGGATCGCGGAGAAGTGCCGGGAGAGCGACTGATGGAGGAGTTCGCTCGCATCGCCCCGAAGGGAGCCCGCTCATTGGCGCGCATGCCGGCTCCGGTGCGGCGCCGGACGCGCACGAGCATGATCTTCCCGGAGGCGAAGGCACTGCCCGAGGACTCCGTGGAGTACATGAACAACGTGCTTCTCGCTCGCGACACCTGGATGCACCGCATCGACATCAGCGATGCCACCGGTACCGAGCTGGTCCTGGACGCGCACGACCGCGAGATCATGAACCAGGTGCTGCTGGATCTGGCGCTCGGCTGGACCGGCCCCTCCTGCCTTCTGGACCTCTCGGGGCCGGTCGGTGGCCACTACCGCCTCGGCAGTGGTCCTCCGGTGGTCACGCTACGGGCCGATGCCATCGCTTTCGCTCGTCACCTCTCGGGTCGTCCGCCCCTCGGTGAGCTGGTGTTCGAGGGTGACGCGGAGGCGGCGGCGGCCCTCGCTGCGGCCCGGGTCTCCTTCTGATTCTGACCCGTCCCCCGCAAGGGTTCGCCCTGTCGCGGCGTCCCCGCGGCTTCACGAGGGGGCATGGAGTCGCGTTACTGAACAGCGAGGCGGTAGCCGTGCGTTCCGGTGGCGCTGTCAGTGCTGTTTGCGATGATCGCGGGATGGGCGAGAGGAGCCGGTACCTCCAGGACTGGGGGATCCGGCAGTGGGAACGGCTTCTCCAGCACGTCCAGGCCGCCGCCGATGCTGCGAGCGGAACCGGCTGGGACATCAACGTGACCCCACCTCGCTACCCGACCGCGGACAGTGGATCGCGGTCGGCGCCGGCCCTTACCCGCTGTGCACGATCTGGATCAGGTTGCCGCAGGTGTCGTCCAAAACCGCAGTGGTGACCGGCCCCATCTCCAGCGGCTCCTGGGTGAAGCGCACCCCGAGTCCGCGCAGCCGGTTGAACTCCGCACGCACGTCGTCCACGGCGAAGGAGGTGGCCGGAATGCCGTCCTCGACCAGCGCCGCCTTGTACGGCTTCACCGCGGGGTGGCCGTCGGGCTCCAGCAGCAGCTCGGTCCCGTCGGGATCCTCCGGTGAGACCACGGTCAGCCACCGGTCCTCGCCCAGCGGGACCTCGGTCTTCTTCACGAAGCCCAGCACATCCGTGTAGAAGCGCAGGGCCTTCTCCTGGTCATCGACGAAGACGCTGGACAGATGGATCTTCATGGGGTGTTCTCCGGTGCGTCGGGCTTGAGCCATCGGGTCACGATGTGCTCAAGGGGTTCGGTGTTCAGGTCGTGGAACTTGTAGCGGCCCTGGCGCCGCGAAAGGACGAGGCCCGCGGATTCCAGTACGACCAGATGCTGGCTGATCGCCTGGCGGGACAGCCCCAGACCGTGTTTGGTCACCAGTCGTGTGCAAATCTCGAACAGGGTCTGGCCGTCCCGTTCCACCAGCTCGTCGAGGATGCGTCGACGGGTGGGGTCGGCCAGTGCCTTGAAGACATCTTCCGCCATGACCAGCACCATAGGCAAGTAGATACTTGCCTATCAAGTCGGGTGTTCTGGCGTTGCCTGACCGAAGAGGCGCGCCGTAAGACCTGTCCGGCAAACACCGCGTGGTCCCGTAGAGCCGGAGAATCGACGAAACCGGGGTGAGTCCGGCGCGGTAGCGTGACGATCATGATGGACTGGGATATCCGGCCGGCGTCGGTGACGGACGTGGAGGCGGTGGCCGAGTTGCGTGCCCTGGTGCTGCGGGACGACCTCGAGCGGCTCGGGCGGTACGACGAGCAGCGGGTGCGGCAGCGGCTGCGGGACGGATTCGATCCGACGCACACCTGGGTGATCGAGGTGGGCGGCGCGTTCGCAGGCTGTGTGGCGCTGCGACAGGCTGAGGACGCCCACTGGCTGGAACACTTCTATCTGGCTCCGCATCTGCAGGGCAGGGGCATCGGTGCGGGTGTGCTGAGCGGGCTGCTGGAGCGATGCGACCACAACGGCACCCTTGTCCGGCTGAACGTTCTGCAGGGCAGTCCGGCCCGGCGGCTGTACGAGCGGCATGGGTTCACACGCGAGACCGAGGATCCGGTGGACGTATTCATGGTGCGCAAGCCGGCCCGAGGACCGGCTGGTGATCGTTCACGCCGGGCTCACGCGGCCACAGGATGAGAGGGGTGGGGTGAGCCCGGCGAGGTGGCGGGCGGCCGATCCGGCGGAGTCGCCCCGGACCTGGGCCCGCTCAAGAAGGCGGCCCGGGTTCCGTCCGCCGCTCAGTGGGCGAAGCGTTCATACACCGTCTGCCACGGCCCGTACCGTTCCGGCAGGTCACGCCACGGCGACCCGTCCGTCCACACCCGGCAGCAGCGGAACCAGCCGATGATACGCACGGGGCGTCCGGGGGTACGGTCGGCTGAGCCGGTGTGGTCCGAGCACGAGTGTCAGGTGCTGGGTGGGTGGATGCGGGCTCAGTCCACCGACCCGTTCTTCGTGGACGAGGTCCCCGACGTGGTGGCTCTGTACCTCGACTGGCCGGAGCGGGCGCCGGCGTTGTGCGCGCAGTTCGCTTGATGCCGGCACGGGCCGGCAACGCGAGGCCGTGGACGGCAGGTCAAGATGTGGCGATGATCCCGGCGAAGGCCAGCAGGATCACGGAGGAGAGGGGGGTGACACCGCCGAGCTGCAGGCCCGTACCGCGGTGCGCCGGGTCCTGCACGACGCGTGGGCAGTGGGCAGTGGGCAGAGGGCATCGGGCACACGGTGCAGCTGTCCGTCCTCGCCGACGCGGGCCTGGCCGACGACGCGCCCGCCGCGCGGCAGGGGGCCGGCCAAGGTGAGGCCAAAAGCCACAACGGGGCGACCGGAGTGTTCTGAGCCCATGGAAGCCGTTCGCATGCGGCCATGATCCCCAGTCGCCTACGCTCCCCCCATGCCGAACCCGGAACTGCAGCGGATCAACTCCTTCCTGACGACCTTCGCCCGCCGCCAGGCCGCGCGCACCGTCGACCTCCCGGGCGGGTTCGCCGTATATGACGACGCCTTCGCGCATTCCCGCGCGAACAACCAGGTCGTCATCGACACGGCCGTCGACTCCGGGGCGGTGCCCGCCATCGCGGAGGAGGCGCTGGGGCATCTGCCTCACCGACTGATCTCCGTCCTTGACGACGAAGTCGCAATGGCGTGCGCAGAGCCGTTGATCCGGGCCGGATACACCCACTCCACCTATCTGGTCATGCTGCACGCGGGCCCGGTGCCGGCCGGCGGACCCGCGGAGGAGATGGACCTCGACGCGATACGTGTCCCGCTCGCCCGGCGATGGCGGGGCCTTCTTCCGGACGTCGGCGACGAGGTCGTACGCCATCTCGTCGACCGACGCGAGGCTCGCCGGCGCGGGGCCGACGTCGTTCACTTCCTCGGTGCCCGTACGGAGGAGGGCGAGGTCGCCTCATGGGCCGACCTCTATCTGGACCCGGCAACCGGCACAGCCCAGATCGAGGACCTGATCACCTCGGAGGCCCATCTCGGACGCGGTTACGCCGATGCCGTCCTGACCACCGCCTTGCGCCTGGCCGCCGGCAAGGGCTGCGGTACCCGGTTCCTGACCGCTGATGCGACGGACTGGCCACGACACTGGTACGAGCGCCGCGGCTTCTCCGTCATCGGCCGCTCTCACTGCTTCGAACGCGGCTGATTGCGAGATCGGAGACAGCACCTCGTAGCTCACGACGGAGCCGTTGTGGCTTCTGGCCTCGCCTTGGCTGAACCTGGCAGGGTTCTGGCCGTACGGCTGAGGTCGTCCTCGTGTCCGAGGCCAGTCCCGCGTGACGTGGTCACCCGTCATGGGGAGACAGCACCGGGGGAAGCCGTTCCCCATCGGCAGCGCGCGGTGGGCCTCGCCTGCGGAGACCTGCTCGGCGAGGAACTTTTCCTGAGCGGCATCGGCGTAGTAGCCGACGTACAGGCCGCGGAACTTCACCGCGCCGGTCCGGCGGGCGGGCGTGATGACGTCATCAATTGTCTGCTCCCGGGTGACCGGCACCCCATCAGCGGCCATCGCCGGAACCAGGTGCGCGAAGGCCGCTTTCGCCTGGTGGTCCGTGAACACCTTGCTGAACCCTGGGCGGAATTCCTCGCGTCCGGCGGGAGGCGTGGCGAGCATCACCATGCACAAGCCCGCCTTGCCGGTCTCTTCAAGAGCCGGCGCAGCCAGGGAGAAGGCCGACGGTCACTCGTGTTCATCCCGAACGGCCCGAGCACCGGTGAGCAGTGCACGCGCGTTCTTGAAGGCCGCCGACACGAGATCGACGACCAGCTGCTCCCTCAGACGCGGGTCAGGGGCCCGACGGCACGGGCGGCATCGCCGGCCGGTATGGACCCGCGCCAGGACCGGCCGGCGGGAAACCGTTCCGGACCCGCTGGATGTCCTTGTCGCCGGGCGTCCTGCCCCCGCCGTCAGCGGACCCGTCGGGCCAGCACCTGTCCCGGCCAGGTCCCGGAAAGGAAACGATCGGTGGGGATGAAACCGCTGCGCTCGTAGAACGCGACGAGTTCGCCCCTGCCGCCCGCGTAGCAGTCGACCCGCAGCAGTCCCACGCCGGCCTGCCGGGCCTCCTCGACGGCATGGGCCAGCAGCGCCGCCCCGATGCCCCGACCGGCGTACCGTCGGTCGGAGACCAGCAGCCGGACGTACCGCTCGGGTTCCTCGGCCGGCGCGATCGGCATCTGAGGGCTGGGCCCAGTGTCCAGTACGAGGGCTCCGACAGGTGTTCCGGCCAGCTCCGCGATGTGTGGGGCGTTCTCGGTCATGTACCGCTCGACCCGCGCCACTCCGCCGGGCTTCTGCGAATACGGCGTCGTGCCCCACTGCTCGGTATTGCCGCGATCGTTCATCCAGGCCACAGCGGAGTCGAGCATGTCCAGCACGGCTGGTGCGTCGGCCAGGTTGCCCGGCCTGATCCGTATGTCATGTGCGGTGGCGTTCACGGAGGAAGCTTAGACGGTGCCGGGCGGGTCACGGCGAAGCCGTGAACCCGACGCTGGGCGACGGCCGGACGGGGACCGCGGCGCAGGGGCAGCCTCGCTCGTTGACCTCGGCGGACCAGTGCGGCGGACCGGTGCACGGCGCCCCGGGCTGCCTGGCGGTCCCCGGACCGCCGCCCGGGGCCGCGTCATCGCTGTCCGCCCCCGAGCCGCCGAGCGGGTCCCTTGCCGGGACCGGCCTGCACGGCGAAAGCCCCGAGTTGCTGAGGCAGGATCAGCCGCGGTTGAGGTAGCAGCGGATGGCCGTACCGTCGGGTCCGGTGTGGATACGTACGAGATCGGCGAGGTAGTGCACCAGCAGCAGACCCCGGCCGCCCTGCTGGTCCCGTGCGGGTGGGCGACGGCCGGCGAGCGGATCGCTCAGGTGCCCGCGGTCGCGGACCTCGCACACCACCTGGCCGTCGTCGGTCCACATGCGTACAGTGCCCGAACCTCCGCCGTGCACGACGCTGTTGGTGGTCAGCTCGGCCACGATCAGGGCCACGTCCTCCAGCCGGATACCGGACAGACCGAACCGCGCGGCCTGCTCGACCGCGAAGTGCCGGGCGCCCGGCAGGCCGTCGGCGTCGAAGACGAGTTCCTCGGTGGTCGCCGTGTGCGCCAGGGGCTGGTTGTAGTGGGCGATCACATGCTCGGGGGCGTAGGTGGGGCTGCGCCGCTCTTGGCCGCCGGAGATGACGACGGGGTGGGTCGCGTAAGCGTCGGTGAGTATCTGCTCGTCGAGGCGGTCGGCGTCGTACGGGCAGAGAATGGTGACTTCCCGGCCTTGGAATGCCGGGTTGATCAGCGCCTCGTGCTGGACGCACGCCGGGTACTCCACGCTGCTGCGGCCGGCCCAGATCGGCTCACCGATGATCCGCACCCGCGTCTCCCGGTGGGCGTCCGCGAAGGCGCGCAGCACCCTGGGGATGATCCGTCCCGGGTTGCGCCCCGCCTCGGTCATGTCGAGGAACTGCACGTCTGCGGCATCCTCACCCAAGGCCGTCTTGAGGACCGCCAGATTCGGCCCGGGAACGGCGACCGCCACCGGCTCTCCGGCCTTCAGGCCGTCGCGGATGAAGGACACCGTGCCGTGCAGGTATTCCTTCTCGCCTCGGTAGAACAAGGCGGGATGAACGAACGGCTCTACGGTCGGGGCGGTCATCACGCCACCACCTCGAGGGTGGGCAGGTCCGGCCAGAACATGTCCAGCACGCGCCGCAAGGCGGCGGGCGGCTCTTCGAGCACGATGCGTCGCCCCTTCGGAAGGCCCTGGGCGGTCACCGCCAGAGCCGAGACACCAGCGACGTCGACGAAGGTGACCGCGGAAAGCTCCAAGTGGAACACCTCTTCGTCACTCATGGCAAACTGGTGCAGCGTCTGTTCCCAGGCCGGACGTGTGATCAGACTGATCTCGCCGGCCGCTTGCCAGCCCGGCCGGTCCGCCAACGGGCTCACGCGCAAAGCGCCCGTCGACCCCATGGACCGGGCCGACGATGCTGGCAGCGCATTCGCCTCCCCTGAACCGTCCACGCTATTCCCCTGGGTTACCTGCCGACTGAAGTTCCCAGTATCCCTCATCGGTGAGGTCGTGTGAAAGCGGCATCATGGCGGAGGCGGCCTTCGAAGTCCGCTCCGTCGTCGGCGACGGGCCGTCGGCCTCCGGACGCGGCTGCGGGACGGTGTGAAACGTCACAGGGGTGGAGCCGGGAACCCTGAGCAGGTGGCTACGAGTGCCGCCGAGTCTCTAGTCTTACGTCTCTGGCTCTATGTGGTTGCCGGGCGCCCGCGCGGTAGTACGGGGGCATGAAAAGACGAGAGGGGACTGCGCTATGAGCCGCCCGGTGGATGTGGAAATTGGCCTGGACCGTGATGTGTTCCTGCGGACTCTGGTGCGGGAGCTGGCGACGTCGCTGGAGTCGGTGATCGGCCTGGAGGAGGCATCCGGCTACATCAGTCTGGTGGGTCAGGCGGTGGGCACCCAGATCGATGAGATGTACCTCAAGGCGCTCGGCGTGGACCAGCTGTCCCGGGAAGAGGTCGCGGAGGCCCTGGTGGATCTCAAGCGGCGGATCAAGGGCGACTTCTACGTCATCGAACAGGACGACACGAAGATCGTCCTGGGCAACCGGGCCTGCCCGTTCGCGGAGAAAGTGCTGGGCCGTGAGTCGATGTGCATGATGACATCGAACGTCTTCGGAACGATCGCCGCCCGCAACCTCGGTTACGCCAGCGTCGAACTGCAGGAGACCATCGCCCGCGGCGACGCCGGCTGCCGCGTGGTCGTGCACCTGGTGCCCGGCGCCGGCCTGACGAGCGGACGTGAGTACTTTGCCGAGGTGGAGCTGCCCGTCGGCGGCCCGGGCACCGGTACGGTACCTGCGTGAATCTCGGCCTGTTCGAGGCCATCACCAAAAACCTGCCCCACCCCGTCATCCTGTGCGCGGGGGACGGCACGATCCTGGCAGCCAATCCGGCCGCCACCGCCTCGATTCCTCAGCTCTGTGCGGGCGCCAGCCTATATGCCCTCGCCCAGGACGACGCCAGTGTCCTGCGGACGCACCTGGGCAACTGGCTGCGCAGCGGTAGTCCGCTGCCGGGTGCGCTCGTCCTCAAGGACAGCGACGGCAGCCGCCGGGTGCGCTTTCGCTGCCACGGCGCCCGCGCCACTTGGTGGCAGGGGCCGGGGGCGGCTCGTGCAGCTGTACCTGCACCGCCTCGACCACGCCGACCGGTTCGTCGTCCTCAGTCAGCAGGTCGGCGCACTCAACCGGGAAGTCGCCATCCGGCGTACCGCGGAAGCCCAGCGCGAGGAACTGCTGCTTGCCGAACAGGCTGCCCGCGCCCGTCTGCAACGTCTGTATCAGCTGACGGCGGCGCTGGCATCGGCCGCGACCCTCACCCAGGTCGCCGCGGCCGTGGCGGCCACTGCTGCGCGGGTGCTGGACGTCGACAGCGTGACACTGGAGCTGCACTCCCAGCGCCTGGTGCCCGTCCTGGAACCAGGTGAGGCTCTGCGCGTCCTGACGGAAAACTCCTGGAGAGATCTCGACCAGCCCCCTGATGTCGCGCGCCCTGCGGTCGCCGGAGCGCTGCGGATCGCGCTGGAAGCCGACGGTGTCGTGCTGGGGATCCTGACCGTGCACCCCGGGGCGGGCGGGGTGCCGGAGTCCGAGTACCTGACCGCTGTGGCCCAGCAGATCGCCCAGGCGGTGCGCCGCGCCGGGCTGTACGAGCACGAACACCGTGTCGCCGAACGCCTCCAGCTCAGCCTCCTGCCCCAACTGCCGGATGTCGTCGGCCTGGAGGTGGCGACCTGTTACGCGCCCGGCAGCGACATGGTCATGGTCGGCGGCGACTGGTACGACCTTTACAACCTCGACGAGGACCACATCGGCCTGTCGATCGGTGACGTAGCCGGCCACGGCCTGCCCCAGGCGGCCGTCATGGCGCAGATAATTGCCGCCCTGCGCGGAATCGTCCTGCGCTGCGGAACCCGCCCGGAAGCGGTGCTGTCCGAGTTGAATGAATACCTGCACCTCTACCACCGCGGCCAGATGGCCACCGCCGCCTACCTGCTCTACCACCGGCCCACCCGCACCCTGACCTATGTCAAGGCCGGGCATCCCCCGCCGCTCGTGGTGCGCCCCGACGGCTCCAGCCGCTACCTCGACGGCCCGATCTCCCCGCCTGTGGGACCGATCCCCGGTGCCCGTTACCGCCAGGGCGAGACCACTCTGGCCGCAGGCGAGGCCCTCCTGCTTTACACCGACGGTCTGATCGAACGCCGCGGGGAGCGCCTGGACACCGGCCTGGACCGGCTCACCGAGACAGCCCGCCGGGGTGTCGGCTTGAACGTGTCCGACCTGTGCGAGCTGTTCCTCAACCACCAGTCCGGCGCCGACTACCCCGACGACCGCGCCCTGCTCCTCGTCCGGCCGGACTCCCATTCCACGCCCGCCCAGTAGACGGACGGGTCGGCCGGCGACGGGACGCCTCAGGGGAGGGGGCGGCCAGGATTCACGCGGCGAGCTGCCCTACCGCCCGGCCGCTCTCCTGGCCGAGCGTCTCGGCACGGAACTCCTGCACTTCCCCGGCGGCCACACCGGCCTGACCACGCACCCCGCCGAGTTCGGCGAACTCCTCAGCAAGGCCTTCCGCGCCTAGACCGGATCCGGCTCGCCCTGGCCCACCCCGCCGAAGACGGTCACTGAACGCCGAGCCGGCAACTGGCTGCCCCTGGGGAGGTTCTGCGGCCGCTGTCACCCGGAAAACCCCAACTGGTCAACATGGCTTGGCAGTTGCTCCACCTGCTCCGGGAGCGGAGTCTGTCCGCAGGGTCGCCGCCGGTGGCCGGTGGCCGGCTCTCGGGCACGCTCACATGATGCGAAGGTCCGAATGGCGTCCTGGTCTCTCTCGCTGTGGCGCCCACCCGGCCGGCAGCCGGGACGGGCCTGCTTCGGGGGAGTGCGCCGAGGAAGGCCGGCAGGCGGGGCGGGAGCCGGACAGCCGGCTTCCGCCCCGCCCTTGCCGCTCAGCGCTCCGACAGCTCCGACGGGGCCTCCTGGACCACCCAGCCGTTGCCGTCCGGGTCCTCGAAGGACATGAACGAGTTCCAGGTGTCGCCCTTGCCGTCCTCCCAGCCCGTCGCGCCGACGTGGCGGATCGGGGAGACGTCCACGCCCCGGCCCAGCAATTCCTCGCGGGCCGCCTCGATGTCCGTCACACAGAGCTGAAGGCCCTGAAGCGATCCCGGTTCCATCTCCTTCATACCGGGCGCCGTGGGCATCCCGTGGAGCATCGCGATCGAACACCGGGAGCCGGGCGGTGTCACCTGGATGATGCGCATACCGGGGGCGACCTCGTCGTCGAGGTCCACCTTGAAGCCTGCCTTGTCGGCGTAGAACTCCTTCGCACGGTCCATGTCGGTGACAGGGACCGGAATGACTTCGAGTGTCCAGTTCATGGGAAAAGTCCTCCGGAACGCCAGCGGATCTTGCCGAACGGATCACCCCGGTGAAGCCGAAGACCTTACGGTGCGACGGCGAACACCAGGGCGAGTACACCGTCGCCCATGAGGGAGCCGCCGCGCACGCCGACCCGCCAGTACGGCCTCACCGGTACGGCCCCGCTCGGGGCCGGGCGCTCGGGGCCGGGCGCTCGCGGCCCGTCAACCGGGGCGGTCGGTCGGATCCGGCCGGGGCGTGGCGCCGATGCGGGCGGCCAGCAGGGCGACGTCGTCGTCGGCGGAGGCCGGAACCAGGCGGGTGATCAGCGAGTCGCACAGATGGCCGAGCGGCTGTTGAGGCTCGGTGAGCAGCTGGGTCAGGTCGGTGAGGCGTTCGTCGATGTCGCGGCCGACGGGCCTCGATCAGGCCGTCGGTGTACAGCACGAGGACGCTGCCCGGGGGCAGGACGACGTCGGTCGTGGAGAAGTCGATGCCGCCGACGCCCAGGGGCGCGCCGGGCGGGGTCTTGAGCAGGCGGACGGTTCCGTCGGGCGCCGCCGCTGCGGGCGGCGGGTGTCCGGCGCGGGTGATGGTGCAACGGCCTGTGGCGGGGTCGCAGACGGCGTACAGGAAGGTGGCGAGCATCGGCTCGGCGAGGTCGGCGAGGGTGGCCTCCAGCTGGTGCAGCAGTTCGGCCGGGGTCATGTCGAGGCGGGCGAGGGCCCGGACGGTGGCGGACAGCCGTCCCATGACGGCGGCCGCGGCGATGCCGTGACCCATGACGTCGCCGATGAGGAGGGCCGTCTTGCCGTCGGGGAGGTGCAGTACGTCGTACCAGTCGCCGCCGACTTCGTTGATGTCGCTGGCGGGCAGGTAGCGGTGGGCCACTTCGATGCCGGGCGGCGGGGTGATGTGCTGCGGCAGCATGCTGCGCTGGAGGACGACCGCGGTCTCGTGTTCACGGTGATAGAGGCGTGCGTTGTCGATGCTGAGCGGCGGCCCGGGCGCGAGTTCGCCGGCGAGGGTGACGTCGTCGGATCCGAAGGGGCCGACGGGCCGGGTGCGGTAGAAGGTGGCGACGCCGAGGACCAGGTCCCGGGCGACGAGCGGAGCCATCATGAACGAGTGCGCGCCCGCTCTGAGCAACTGGGCCGGTACGGTGGAGTGGCGGGCCGTGGGGGCGATGGCCCGCTCGTCGAGGCGGGCGACAAGGAACGGCTGACGGGCGGCGAGCGCCTGGGTGTACGGGGCCGCCGCGGGGAAGGTGAGGGTCCTGCCGAGCGGGGCCAGGATGTCGGTGATGGCCGACCCGGTCAGCGGAGCCTTGCCCAGGCGCCGCAGTGCGACGCCGCCGCCGAGGCCGTGCCGGGCTCGTCGCCGTGGGCGAGGGTGTCCAGTATGTCGTCGGTGACGACGTCGGCGAGGCCGGGGGCGGCCAGCTCGGCCAGCTCCTGGGCGGTACGCTCCAGCTCCAGGCTGGCACCCATCCGGACGCTGGCCTCGCTGAGCAGGGCGAGCCTGTGCCGGCCCGCCTCGGCCTCGGTGTGGGCCCGCTGCTGCTCGGTGATGTCGAGCAGCGAGGCGATCACACCGATCGGCCGGCCGCCGGGATCCTCCACCCGTACGTACGAGCACGACCACACCCGGTCGTGCTCCGGATCGGCAGGGGTCCGCCCGACGCGGCGCCGGTCGAGGACCGGCTCCCCGGTGTCCAGCACCTGCCGCATCGCCTCCTCCATCTCCTCCGCGTTCACCTCCGGCAGCAACTCGGCGAGGCGACGGCCCACGTGCGCGGACTCCGGGAGCCCGTTCATCGCTTCCAGCGCGGGGTTGACCTGCAGAAACCGCAGATGCGTGTCGAGTACGGCGATACCGACGGGGGAGCGGGAGAACAGCCCGTCCCACACCGCCGACGACCCTCTGATGCGGCGCGCCGCATGGGCCTCGGCGGCGAAGACCAGCACCGCCGAGGCTCCGAGCCGCCCACTGTGCACCGGACAGGCCCAGATCTCCAGCTCCATCGGGTACCCCTCACGGTGCCAGGCGGTCACCGTGCCCATCACGCCCCGCCCGGTGGCGGCCGTCTCCCACAGTGACCGCCCGAGGCTACGGTCGGCCCCGGGGTGCAGAAGCTCGGCGATGTGCCGTCCCACGACCTCGGGCGGAGCGTAACCGAGCAGCTCCTGTGCGACATGGTTCCACCGCACGATCGTCCCGTCGGCGCTGGTGGCCACCTGCGCGACGTCCAGGGCGCCCAGCCACCCACCGGCGTCCTGGGCCGCCCCGCTGATCAGCTCCCCGATCCGGGTCTGCTCGTCCATCCGCGGCCCGCCCCCTCTCGAACGGTTGGGAGTACGAGTTTTTGACGGTGGAGTGTTCCAGCGGCAGCACGGGCGCGAGGGCACTCCACATACCCCATCCTGGCCCTGTCGGCCCCGGACCGCCCTTCGGCAGCACACGCAGGGGCGTGTCCGGCGGGTTCCGTGCCGCGTGACGTCCGAGGGGGCGGCCGGGGGCATTCGTTGCCGGAGCCGGGGCACAAGGGGGCACGTACGGCAACTCGTTGGCACGGAAGCAGAGATGAGTGTGATGACGTGTCCTTCTCCCACCACCCCCAGACGCCGAACGACTACGGGCGGACTTCCCCGGACACGGGCGTGAAGCGGAGCAACGGCCCAGCGATCGCCGCGCTGGTTCTCGGCATCGTGGCGATCCTCCTCTTCTGGACCGTCTTCGGCGGGATCGTGCTGGGTCTGCCGGCAGTGATTTTCGGGATCATCGGCGCACGCAAGGCACGCGGGAGCCGGGCGCCCCACGGCAAGATGGCGATCATCGGCGCGGTCCTCGGCGCACTCGGGCTGATCGCGTCCGTCGTGATCATCGCGATCGGCGCGTCGGTCCTCGACTCCGAGGAGTTCAAGAACTTCGACGACTGTGTCCAGCAGGCCGGGACGCAGAGCGAACGCGAGGCGTGCGAGCGGGACTTCAACAAGAACATCAACGACTGACCCGTCGGCCTTCACGGGCCGCACCGCGCCCACGGGAGACGACACGGCGGCGCCGCGCGCAACGGTGAGAGCGCGTTGCCGCCGTGTCCGGCTGTGCCGAGCGGTGGTGGAAGCGAGGGCTCTGGCCCGGATCGTTCCCGCACCGCTCGTTGCCCGGCCGTTCAGGACGTCCTGATCAGATCGGCGCACTTCTCGCCGATCATCATCGTGGTGATGCACGGGTTGACCGTCGTCAGGAGCGGCATCACGGACGCGTCGGCCACCCGCAGCCCCGTGACCCCCTTGACCCGCAGCTGAGGATCGAGCGGCGAGCCGGCGTCGTCCACCGCGCCCATGCGCACGGTGCCCGCCGGGTGGTAGACGGTGTTGTGGGTGTCGCGGATGTACGCGAACAGCTCGTCGTCGGTCGTGGCCTGCGGTCCGGGTGCCAGCTCGGCGCCGGCCCAGTCGGCCATCGGGGCCTGCGCGACGATCTCGCGGGCGAGCCGCAGGCCGTACATCATCACGCGGATGTCGTGCTCGTGCGTGAAGTAGCGCGGATCGACCTTCGGCTTGTCCCGGTAGTCCCTGGTGCGCAGCCGGACCGTTCCCGTGGAGCGGGCCCGTGTGACGTTCGGCGTGAGACAGAAGGCGTTGTCCGTCGTCGGATAGCCGCGCCGGTACGTGTTCAGGTCGAACGGCACCGAGCCGTAATGGAACATCAGATCCGGCCGGTCGAGACCTGGTTCGGTGTGTGTGAAGATGCCGATCTCCCACCACTGGGTGGACGACGAGACCATGGGCTGCTTCGCCTCCCACATGATCACGCCCTCCGGGTGGTCCTGGAGGTTGGAGCCGACCCCGGGGGAGTCGACCCGTACCTCCACACCGCACTCGCGCAGATGCCCGGCCGGCCCGATGCCCGACAGCATCAGCAGCTTCGGCGAATCGATGGCACCGCAGGCCACGATCACCTCGCGCCGGGCAGCGACCGCCCCGGTGTGAAGGGTGTCGGGCTCCAGGTACTCGACGCCCGTGCAGCGCCGCCCGGTGGCGCCGCCGCCCGTGCCGTCGTCGGGGCCGTCGTCGAACAGGAGCCGCCTCGCCTGGAGACCGGTACTACCTCCAGATTCGGCCGCTTGCCGAGCACCGGGTGGAGGTACGAGACCGACGCGGAGGAGCGGATGCCGTCCGGGCGGGAGTTGATCTGGAACCAGTGGGCGCCGCGCACGACCGTGGTACCGGTGTTGAACGGCGTGGTGGGGATGCCGGCGGCCACGCACGCTTCGAGCAGGGCCGCGCCGCACGGGTCCTCGGGCGGGACGGTACGGATCGTCACGGGACCCGAGCGGCCGTGGTGGTCCCCGGGCGCGTCGTTGCTCTCCAGGCGCCGGTAGAGGGGGAAGCAGTCGGCGGCGCTCCAGCCCGTACAGCCCAGCGCACCCCACTCGTCGAGGTCCTCGGCGGGTGCCCAGAAGGCGATGCAGGAGTTGTGCGAGGAACAGCCGCCGAGCACCTTGGCCCGGGCGTGCCGCATGAAGCTGTTGCCGTTCTCCTGGGGCTCCACCGGATAGTCCCAGTCGTAACCGGACTCCAGCAGGGCCATCCAGCGGTCCAGCCGCAGGATGCTGTCGTCACCGACGTCCGACGGTCCGGCTTCCACCACGCAGACGGTGACGTCCGGGTCCTCGGTCAGCCGCGCGGCGACGACGGCGCCGGCTGTTCCGCCGCCGACCACGACATAGTCGTACGCGGGCAGGGGGCGCGGAGGGCGTGCTGAGGGCATTGCGTCTCCAGGATCGGCGTATCCGGCGGATCGGATCAGGGGTTCAGGGTGTGCCCTGCGGCGGCGTGTCCTCGGCCTCGAAGCGGTGCTCGTCCAGTACGCCGGTCTTGTGCCGCTGCACGAACCAGTAGTACGCGAAGCCGCCCAGCGCGACGATGCCGATGAAGAGGAACGCGCCCCACCGCAGATACCAGTGCTGCGGTCCCGTCGCGTTGTACACCTCCGCGCGCGGCCACGCGAGGTTGATCGCCATGGCCGTGCCCCACAGCACGGCGGCGATGTTGACCGGCAGGCCGAACCTGCCCAGCGAGAAGTTGCCCTCCGCGGGATGCCACTTGCCGCGCAGGCGCCTGAGCAGCATGGGGACGGTGACCAGGAGGTAGGCCACGTAGATCATGATGATCGCGATGCTCGTGATCACCGAGAAGATCTGCGGCTGATTGATGTTGATCACCAGGATGACGACGGCCACGACGCCGATCAGGACGGCGGGCACCACGGGCGTCCGGAACCGCGGGCTGACCCGGGCGAGCCGCGAGCCGGCCGGCAGGTTGTTGTCCCGGGCCATGGCGAACATCAGCCGGATGCCGGCGGCCTGCACGGCCAGCACGCATACCGTGATCGCGACGACCACGGCCCACAGGAAGATCTCGCCGATGGTCGAACCGAGTGTTTCCAGTACGACGTACTGGAGACCGCCCGTGGACAGTTCCTCCGCCGCGAGATCCGGTACGGCCATCAGGGCGAAGAGCAGGATCAGCCCGCCGATGAGGAACGACGCGACGAGCGCCCGCAGGATGGCGTGGGGCGCGTTGCGACCGGGGTTGTGCGACTCCTCGCCGAGTGAGGAGGCGGTGTCGAAGCCGTACATGACATACGCGGAGGCGAGCGAGGCGGTCAGGAAGGCGCCGAGGTAACCGAGGTTCTGGCCGTTGCCGAGCCCGTACGTCTCCGTCAGGACGCTGCTGGTCCCGCGCGTGATGTGCGCCGCGAGGAAGATGATCAGGGCGACGGCGGCGATCAGCTCGATGAACACCCCGGCCGAATTGATCCGTGCCATGAGCTTGACGCCGAAGGCGTTGACGAGGGTGGAGAAGAGGACCAGCACCGAGCCGAGGAGCACGGCGTTGGCCGCCGCGTCCGTCCTGCCGCTGCCGTCCCCGACGAACTGGAACCAGTCGTCGATCTGCGGCAGCGTGATCTGGTACGCGAGTGCCACGGCCGAGAGCGTCACCATGGTCGCCGTCATCATCATCCAGCCGCCGAGCCAGCCGACGTGCGGGCCGCCCATGGTCTTGGCCCAGTTGTAGACCGAGCCGGCGACCGGATAGCGGGCGGCCAGCTCGCAGAAGCACAGGGCCACCATCAGCTGGCCGGCGAAGACCATTGGCCAGGACCACCAGTAGGCGGGACCGCCGAAGGTCACGCCGAAGTAGAAGAGCTGGAAGGTGCCGGTGAGGATGGAGATGTAACTGACCCCGGCGGCGAAGGTGTGGAAGTTGCCGAGGGTGCGTTTGAGCTCCGGGCGGTATCCGAGTTCGCCCAGGGCGTCGTCGTCGTGCTGCGTCTGGGTGCGGGCAGGAGTCTCGGGTTCCGGATCTTCCGGGCCCCGGCCGGCACTGTCCGTACTCACTCGAACCATCTCAGCGGGCTCGGCACGAGGTTGCGCCAGATGTGTTTGGCCTCCTGGTACTCGGCCAGGCCGGCGGGGCCGAGTTCCCGGCCGAAGCCGGACTGCTTCATCCCGCCCCATTCGGCCTGGGGCACGTACGGGTGGAAGTCGTTGATCCACAGTGTCCCGGCCCGCACCCGGGACGCCACCCGCTGGCCGCGCGCCACGTCCTCGGTCCAGACCGCGCCGGTCAGCCCGTAGACGGTGGCGTTGGCGAGCACGACGGCCTCGGCCTCGTCGCGGAACCGCTCGACGGTGAGCACCGGGCCGAAGGACTCGTCGCGTACGACGGACATGTCCGGGGTGCAGTCGTCCAGCACGGTCGGCAGGTAGTAGAAACCGTCCTGGAGGGCGGGGTCCTCGGGCCGGGTGCCCCCGCAGCGCAGTACCGCCCCTTCGGCCAGCCCGGCCGCCACGTATGCCTCGATCTTGTCGCGGTGCGCGGCCGAGATCAGCGGTCCGGTACGGGCGTTCTCGTCGAAGGGGCCACCGAGCGGGATCGCCTGCGCGCGCTCGACCAGTTCGTCGACGAACGCGTCGTGCAGCTCCTCCTGGACCAGCAGCCGTGCCCCTGCCGAACAGACCTGGCCGGAGTGCAGGAAGACCGCCATCAGGGCGTGGTCGACGGCGGCCTCGAAATCGGCGTCGGCGAAGACGATGTTCGGGTTCTTGCCGCCCAGCTCCAGAGCGACCTTCTTCACCGTCGGGGCGGCGGCCGCCATGATGCGCCGTCCGGTGACGAGCCCGCCGGTGAACGACACCATGTCGACCCGCGGGTCCTCGGTCAGGGGCGCACCCGTGGTCGGTCCGGCGCCCAGGACGAGGTTGGCCGCTCCGTCCGGCAGGCCGGCCTCGGCCAGCAGCTTCATCAGCATGATGGCGGTGTGCGGTGTCAGCTCGCTGGGCTTCAGTACGAACGTGTTGCCCCGCTCCGATCGCGGGAGCGACCTTCCAGGCGGTCTGGAGGAGCGGATAGTTCCACGGGGTGATCAGCGCGCACACGCCGACCGGTTCGTGCACCACTCTGCTGTCCACGTCCGTGTTGCCCGTGTCGACGATCCGGTCGGAGCCGCCGGAGGCCGCCAGGTTGCCGAAGTAGCGGAAGCAGCGGGCGATGTCGTCCATGTCGTACCCGCTCTCGACGAGCCGCTTCCCGGTGTCCAGGGATTCGGCTCGGGCGAACGCGTCCTTGTCGCGTTCCAGCAGCTCGGCGACGCGCTGGAGAAGCCGGCCGCGCTCGCGGCGGGAGCCGCCGGCCAGGGGCCGCGGTCGAAGGCGTCCCGGGCGGCGGCGATCGCCGCCGATACGTCCTTGGGGCCCGCCTCGTCGACGGTCGCCACCAGGGTGCCGTCGGCGGGGCAGCGGATCTCGCGAACCTGCCCGTCGAAGGCGGCGGTCCATTTGCCACCGATGAACAGCTCCGGCATGGGGACTCCTCCGGGTCGGATGGGCGGGCACCCGTGCGGCACCCTGCCGGGTCACGCCCTCGCGGCGCTCGCCGACGACAACGCCCTGTGAACGAGACTAAGGAGGAGCGGCCGCGTCCGCAGTGTGGGAGCCGTCGTCCGGCGGAACGGGCTCGGAGGGCAGGTGATCGCTCGCGCGCCCCGACAGGTGCCGACGGGCGGTCCGGGACCGTTGCTCCCGTCCGCGTCTCCGCATCGAGCGAGAACTGCCGGTACTCGACGAACCCGCAGGTCGTCGTCGACGCCGGCACGCCTCGCGGCGGCCATCGGCCTCCCGCCGCCCGGCAGCCGCAACGACTGCCGGGCGTTCACCTGATCCGGCGTTGACCGGGTCTGTCGCGGAGCTCCGATCACCGCCGACGGCGGTTACCGGGGTACCGGTGCGCTCGTCCCGCACCGCAGACGGCGAGGCCGACAGCACCTGAGCGCCGAGCAGGAGGCCGGAAAAAGGTTCACCGCACAGCACGCGCCCGCGTCGAGCACGCCCCGGACGCCCGGCAGGGCGATGTTCACGGACGAGTCGTCCAGCACCCGCGGCAGCTGGGCCGGCGCGACCACCGGCGGCGGGAGCGTCTCACCGCCGGCCTTGCGCAGTTCCTCGATGCCGGGGACCCCGTGTATCGCAGGCGTATCGAAAATCGCATACGCCACGCAACGGGCCTTCGTCTCCCATAGGCGCATGAACCACAGCGCACCCCTGCCGGCACCGCCCCGCAGCACCCGTAGGACCGTGTTCCTCGGCCTGGCGGTCCTCGGCGTGGCGAGCGCCCTGTTCGTCGTGCGGGGGCCGCTCTTGATGGCCGCTCCGATGTGCATGGCAGGGCGGTGGCACGGCTGCTTCGGTACGTTCAACGGCGTGGTGCTCATCACGTTGGCCGCGCTGCCGTTGGCCGCGCTGGTGGTGTGGGCTCTGGCGCGCCGTCGGCGTGCCGCGGGCGTCACATCGGCGTGGCGGATGTCGCTGCGCGAGGCGGGCCTGGTCCACGGGACGGTGCCGTTCCTGTGGATGACCATGATGCCGGGCGCGGGGCCGGTACCGGCCCCGGCCGGGTGAGCCTGGTACCGCTGCGGGACCTGCTCACGATGGGGACCCTCGGGATCGTCGGCAACCTGCTGATCTTCGCGGCGCTGGGCTTCTTCGCCCCGATGCGGTTCGCGGCGCTTGCGTCCGTGCCGCGGATCCTGGCCCTCGGGGCGGGCTGCTCGGTCCTGGTCGAAACCGCACAGTACGTCCTGCGGCTGGACCGGGTGTCCTCCGTGGACGACGTACTGGTCAACGCCGCCGCGCCGTGCTGGCCGCGCTGGCGTCGCCGCCGCTGTGGCGCACTGCGGCGGAAGCACCGTCGGACCAGCCCTGCCCCTCGCGCACCGCGCGCGCCGGCGGGCGTGAGTCGCGTGTCCGGTGTGCACACGTCCTGCATACGTCGGCGACATGTTGTGCTGCTTAGGCTTCGGACATGCGCGTACCTGATCGTGGAGGACGAGCCCTACCTGGCCGAAGCAGTCCGTGACGGTCTCCGGCTGGAGGCGATCGCCGCCGACATCGCCGGCGACGGCGACTCCGCCCTGGAACTGCTCGACGTCAACTCCTACGACCTCGCGGTCCTCGACCGCGACATCCCCGGCCCCTCCGGCGACGAGGTCGCCCGGCGCATCGTCGCCTCCGGCAGCGGCATCCCGATCCTCATGCTCACCGCCGCCGACCGGATCGACGACAAGGCCTCCGGGTTCGGGCTCGGCGCCGACGACTACCTCACCAAACCGTTCGAGCTGCGGGAGCTCGTCCTGCGGCTGCGGGCGCTCGACCGCAGGCGCGCGTACGCCCGGCCCCCGGTCCGCGAGATCGCGGGCCTGCGGCTCGACCCCTTCCGCCGGGAGGTCTTCCGCGACGGACGCTACGTCGCGCTCACTCGCAAACAGTTCGCCGTGCTGGAAGTCCTCGTCGCCGCCGAGGGCGGGGTCGTCAGCGCCGAAGAGCTGCTGGAACGGGCCTGGGACGAGAACGCCGACCCCCTCACCAACGCCGTGCGCATCACCGTCTCCGCACTGCGCAAACGGCTCGGCGGACCATGGGTCGTCGCCACGGTGCCGGGTGTCGGCTACCGCATCGACACCGGCCCCACCCGCCCCGGCAGTACGCATGCATAGACGTCCAGGGCTCAGCGTCCGGCTGAAACTCACCCTCAGCTACGCCGGGTTCCTCGCCGTCGCCGGCGCTCTCCTGCTGGCCGTGGTGTGGGTGTTCCTGCTGCGCTACGTACCCGACAACCCCAGGGGCCTCCTCGGGGTCGCGCCCAACCGCTACCTCCTTGTGCGCACCTTCGTCCCCGCCGCGGCCGCGGCGATGGTCTTCCTGCTCGTGTTCGGCCTCGTCGGGGGATGGATCCTCGCCGGCCGGATGCTCGCACCGCTCACACAGATCACGGCCGCGGCACGGACGGCCGGGAACGGATCGCTGTCCCACCGGATCCGCATGGAAGGCCGCCAGGACGAATTCCGTGAACTCGCCGACGCGTTCGACACCATGCTCGGGCAAGTCGAGTCCCACGTCGCCGAGCAGCAGAGGTTCGCCGCGAACGCCTCCCACGAACTGCGTACCCCGCTGGCCATCTCGCAGACGCTGCTCGACGTCGCCCGCAGAGACCCCACGCGGGACCGAGGCGAACTCTTCGAACGCCTGCAGGCCGTCAATACGCGCGCGATCGACCTCACCGAGGCCCTCCTGCTGCTCAGCCGCAGCGACCGCGGGAACTTCACCCGCGAGAGCGTCGACCTCTCCCTCGTCGCCGAGGAGGCCGCCGAAACCCTGCTCCCCCTCGCCGAACAGCGCGGGATCGCGCTCGACGTCACCGGCGGAGCGACACGGGCCAGTGGCTCCGCGGAGCTCCTGCTGCGGATGATGACGAATCTCGTCCAGAACGCCGTCGTCCACAACCTCCCCGCCGGCGGCACCGTGACGGTCCACACCGAAGCGCAGGGCGACGCGAGCGTGGTGCGGGTCGAGAACACGGGGCATCCGCTCCCACCGGAACTGGTGCCGGCCCTCACCGAACCCTTCCAGCGCGGAACGGAACGCGTACGCACCGACGAGCACGCCGGTGTCGGCCTCGGCCTTGCCATCGTGCACAGCATCGTCCGCGCCCACGACGGGGCCCTCGACCTCGTCCCCCGCCCCGCCGGCGGTCTCCTCGTCACGGTCCGGCTTCCCGGCGCGCCGTATCGCCCGACTTCACAGCCCCGCCCTCACGGGACAACTCCCGCCCCGTACGGGACAACCTTCGACGAATGAACGCCGGGCAGCTCCCACCTGCCCCGGGTGGAGCAGCCCAAGAGCACCTGCCCGGACGGATCGGTGACGACCGACACGGCGCCGAACACCGCCTGCGGGTTCGGCCGTCCCTTCTCCTCGGCGGTGAACGAGCCGCCCGGAACGCGCAGCACCAGCACCGCCGGGCCCGCCGCGTCGAACCACTCGGTCCCCTGGAAGCCGTCCGTGAGCAAGCCGAGTTCGCCCTGGTCCAGGGCGATGTGCCGCCGCCCTTCGGGTGGTTGTCTCAGGTCGTGTCGCCCAGGTGCTGTCCCAGGGACGTGTCATTTCCTCCACCTGCGACCGGCACGGCCGCCTCAGGCGGAGTGGCTGCGGTCGGACAGGGCTCCCTCAATGGCGTGGCGATGGCCGGCGGACCGGTTCGCATCGGCGTCGGTGTGCTCCGCCAGAACCAGAGCCTTCCACCGTGCCCACCCACGGGCCCGCATCCGCGCTGTTCTGCCGACGGTGAAGACCGGCCCGACCGGGCTCGACGATCACTACAGTCCGGTCTCATGACGACGGTTACAACGCACACGGTCGAGTACCCGGCCGACGGCCTGACGATGACCGGGCACCTCGCGCTCCCCGCCGGTGCCGGCCGCCGGCCCGCGGTCCTGATCGGGCCCGAGGGGCCGGGTCTGAACGACTTCCAGCGCCGCCGGGCCGATGCCCTCGCCGAACTGGGTTACGTGGCACTGGCCTTCGACATCAACGGCGGGCGCTGGTTCACCGACCCGCAGGAGATGCTGGCGCACGTGACCCCGCTGCTCGCCGACCCCGACCGGATGCGGGGCATCGGCCACGCGGCGCTCGATGTGCTGCGCGCCGAACCGCGGACCGACCCCGACCGGATCGCCGCTATTGGCTACGGCACCGGGGGCGCAATCGTGCTGGAACTCGGGCGCGACGGCGTCAACCTGCGGGCGATCGGGACGGTCAACGCACTGACCACGGGCCGGCCGGGCGAGGCGGCGCGCATCCGTTGCCCGGTGTGGGCCGGGGTCGGGTCGGAGGACCCGATCATGCCGCCCGCGCAACGGGACGCCTTCGCCGCCGAGATGCAGGCCGCGGGCGTCGACTGGCGCCTCGTGGTCTACGGCGGGGCCCTGCACGCCTTCCACCACCCGCCGGTCGACCAGACCGTGCTCCCCGGCGTCGGCCACCACCCGCAGCACGCGCAGCGAGCCTGGCGCGACGTCGTCGGCCTGCTCGCCGAGTGCCTGCCCGTAACGGAGTGAGCCAGAGCGCCATGACTGCCGTCGTCATGACACGACAGCGGAGGAAACGGCACGGAGCCCGAGAACCCGCAGCAGTGAGCTTCTTCGGCTTGGCCACTGACCGGGTGAGGGCTGCAGGGGACGCGACGCATGAGGATCCCGTGCCGTCCGGCGACCGCACAGTACCGCCCCGGCTTCCCAACTCGACCCGGGAGCCGGTGTGTTCACGTAACCTGAGAGCACCAGGGGAACAGGGGGGTACCAGATGACATACGCCGGTGAGATCCGGCTGGCGGACGGCAGCGGTGTGCTGGTGGAGATCGCCGACGGCGAGTCCGCCGGGATCGACCGTGTCGGGCGGGCGGCGGCGCTCGCGCGTGCCACGTCGGAGACCCTGCAGGACGCCATGGGGCATGTGCGGCCCGCCCTCGACGTCATCGCGGCGGGCCTGCGGGACATGGCGCACACACCGGACACCGTACGCGTGGACTTCGGCATCAAGCTGACGGCTGAGGCGGGCGTGGTCGTTGCCAAGGCGGCATCGGAGGCCAACTTCACCGTGAGCGTGGAGTGGCGGCCCCGCGCCGAAGCAGAGCCGACGCCCCTGCCGCCGGAGGCGCGGACACGAGCGGCAGGCCCGGACCCGGCTGCGGACCCGGCGTAGCGGGCGGCGTTGTGACGGCGGTGCGCGAGGAAGAGTTCCTGACGCGGTCACTGGTCCGCATACGTTCCCGTCACGGGGACATCGTCGGAGCGGGATTCCTGGTCGACAGCGACATCGTCTGGACCTGCGCCCATGTCGTCGCGGCGGCGGCAGGGCTGCCGGCCACACCGGCAAAGGCGCCTGGGGACACGGTGAGTGTCGACTTCCCGCTGCTGAGGGACGGTGCCGGAACCGTACGGTCCGGCCGTGCCGCGGTCGTGACGTGGCGGCCGTCGACGACGACGACACCGGAGACGTGGCGTTGCTGCGCCTGGAGCAGCCTGTGCCGGGCTCCCGGCCGGTCCCGCTCGTCGACGGCACCCAGGTCTGGAATCACACATTCCGGGTCATGGGCTTTCCCGAGGGCGCGCGGCACGGCGTGTGGGCCTCGGGAACGCTGCGCGGCACCCAGGGCGCGGGCTGGCTGCAGATGGAGACGACCGGCCAGGGGCAGCGGGTCTCCGCCGGTTTCAGCGGCTCCCCGGTCTGGGACGACGCGCAGGGTGGCGCTGTCGGCATGACCGTCGCCGTGCAGCGCGGCGCCGGCTCGACCACCGGATATCTGATCCCGTCCGCGTCGCTCGTCGACGAGAGCATCCTGCGCCCGCGCTGCCCGTTCCGCGGACTCGCCCCGTTCACCGAGGCCGAAGCGGGCCTCTTCCACGCGCGTGAGGAGGAGACCGGGCGTCTGGAAGCCGCGGTCGGAGTGCGGCCGCTGACCCTCGTGGTCGGCCCCTCGGGCTGCGGCAAGTCGTCGCTCGTCCGCGCCGGTCTGGTGCCGCGGCTGACGAGCGCGGGCGACGGTGTCCGAGCTGCGGGCCGTGCCCGGCGCGAGTCCCGCGCGGATCGTGGCGCGTGCCCTCGTACCCGTACTGGAACCGTCGCTGACCGAGACCGAACGGCTCCGCGCCATAGAGGACCTGGCCGGCCTGCTGACCCGGCCGCGCCCCGGCGCCCCGGAACCGGCCGACCAGACCTCTGCCCTTGCCGGCGCGTCCGACGAGCCTGCCGCCGACCTGCGTTCCCGAGTGCTGGCCCACGCGGGAGCGGGCGGACACGTCCTCTTCGTCGATCAGTTGGAGGAGTACGCCGCAGCGCAGCCGGCCGACGCTCGCGAACTTCTGCGGCTCCTCATCATCCTCGGCTCACATCGGCAGCCCGGGCCCGGCCCGGAGCTGCGTGTCGTGGCCACCGCCCGCCCCGAGTCCCTCGACACGCTCGTCACCTCGGCCACCGCCGACTCCCTCAGCGCGGGCGCCGTGCAGTTCCTCGCGCCCCTGTCCGCCACGGGGCTCCACCGGGCGATCACCGCGCCGGTCGAGGCGGTGCCCGGCCTCTGGTACGAAGCGGGCCTGCCCGAACGGATCGTCGCGAACGCGGCCGACGAGCCCGGACGCATGCCACTCGTCGAGTTCGCCCTGACCCGCCTGTGGGAGCGGCGCGAGGGGTCGATGCTCACTCACGCTGCCTATAACGAGCTGGGCGGCGTCGCGGGAGCGCTCGTCGGCTACGCCGAGGAGGCGGTCGCCGAACTGCTCCACACGGACCAGGAGTTCCTCGCCCGACGGCTCTTCGCTCAGCTGACCAGCCCCGACGACCGCGGAGGCTTCGCGCGCAGCCCCGCCCGCCTGTCCGGCCTCGACCCCGCACTGCGCTCCCTCGCCCGGCGGCTGGCACCGACGAAGCTGGTCGTACTGGGCCGCGCCCCGGGCGGAGAGGAGATCGCCGACCTCGCCCACGAAGCCCTGGCCACTCTCTGGCCCCGGCTCAACGGCTGGCTCGTCGACTCACGTGACTTCCGGCAGTGGCAGGAACAGCTGCGGCAGGACATGCGGCGCTGGCAGGAGGAGGGGGAGGAGGACGGAGCCCTGCTGCGCGGCGGCGTCCTGGCAACGGCGTCCGACTGGCTGGAGGACCGCCCCCAGGACCTCAGCGACACCGAGCACGCCTACATCCGGCGCAGCACCCAGCACCACCGGCGCAGCATCCGCCGTCTGCGCATCCTGGCGGCCGTGCTGACGGTGCTGGTGCTGCTGGCCGGGAGCCTGGCCGTCGGCGTCTGGCAGAGCAACAGGCATGTCGAGGAGCAGCTGCGCACCCAGGCGTCCCGACTGCTGGCCTCGCTCGCCGACCGCCACTCCGCGAACGACCCCGCCCTCTCCCTCCAGCTGGGCCTCGCCGCCTGGCGCACCGAAGAGACCTCCGAGTCGTACGCCGCGCTGCTCCGTCAGTACGCACGCGGGCAGCAGATGTCGGGCAGCCACCCCGGCCTGTGGCCCGGTTCCTTCACGAGCATGAAGACCTCGCGGGACGGAAGGACCGCTGTCGTACGGTCCCGCCGGGACGTCGGCGAGCCCGCGCTCACCCTGGTCACGGGCCTGGCGGACGGCGCCCCCCGGCAGCGTCCGCTGGGCGGCGTCCCGGACGGGGAGGTGGGCGGCGACCTGAGTCCGGACGGCCGTTACTACGCCCAGGCGGAGGCCGACGGCGGCGTGTGGCTGTGGGACCTCACCGAGCCCGCCGCCGAACCCCGCCACCTGGCCTCCGACGACGCGGCCGGGCGCAAGCCGAACGGTGTCTCACTGGACTTCAGCGGCGACGGCCGGCGCCTGCTGCGGATGTTCACGTTCTACGACGCCTCCGGCGCCAAGGACCCTCGGGAGCGCCAAGCAGTCGTCTCGGCCTGGGAGGTCGCCACCGGCCGGCAGCTGCCGGCGTACGACCTCGTACCGGACCAGACGCGCGCGGCCGCCTTCACCAAGGACCCCGGGCAGGTTGTCTTCACACCGGAGTACTCGCCGCCCGACGTCCGGCGAACGGTGATCCGCGACCTTGCGACGGGCCGCCCGGTCCACACCTTCGCGACACGCCGCCACACCACGGTCGCGGGGGGCGGCGAACTGCTCGTCGAGGAACCGGACAGCATCCGCGCCGCGACCTTGCGCGTACGCCCCGCGAGCCCGGCGGGGGAGCGCACCGTTGCCCTGCCCGCCCCTAGGGGCGGCACGACAACCACGGACGACCTGATCGACGCGACCGGGGAATTCGCCGTCTACATCCAGTTCGTCGAGGAAGGGGCGTACGCCGAGTTCACCCTGATCCAGCTGCGGACCGGAAACGCCTACCGGACCAGATCGGCCGCCGACAGCTCGTACGACGATCTTTCGGCCGCGAACATCACAGTCGTTCCCGCCGCCGGCGACGACAACCATGTCACCGTCGCCGTCCCCACCCCCAACGCGCTGCTGACCGCCCGGGCCGCTCCCCTGGACACGTCCGCGGCATCCCTGGTCGGCGAGGACAACGCCACCGAGCAGGGCGCACTGGCACCCGACGGGAAGCACCTCGCGTTCCTCGCCGACCAGTCGCTGAGCGTCGTCGACACCACGACCGGCGCTACCCGGAGAATGCCCTGGGACTCCGGAACCGGCACCGCCCCCCTGCCGGTATGGACGGCCGACTCCCGGTGGATCGTGCTGCACCGACCGGACCGCGGGCTCACCGCCGCCTCCCACAACCTCCGCACACGCACCGACCTCGCATGGGAGGGCACCGGCCGCCCGGCCAGGAACAAGGGCGTGGAAGCCGTCGAACCGGTGCGCGGCAGCGAGATCGCCGTCATGACCACCGACGGCACAGTGATGCTCGTCGACGCCGCAACCGGCAGCCGCGTCGGGCCGGTGATCCAGGTGGAACGCCGCACCGAGCAACAGAAGACGAACCCCCTCACCCAGTACGGCCAACTCCGGGCCCGCCCCGGCCACCCGGACGAGGTGGCCGTCGTCACCAGTGCCGGCAGGAACGCCGGCAGCGTCGAACTCTGGAACCTGCGCACCGCCACCCGTCTGCACACCCTCACCACAGGCGGGCTGCACCCCCGCTTCGAGACGACCGATCCGACACCACTCGTGTTCACCTCCGACGGCCGGCACCTCATGACGCGCAACGCCGACGGATTCCTGCGCCGCTGGGACGTGAACGCGGGCAAGGAACTGGGCCCCGCGCTGGCGGCGGCGGGAGCGCAAGTCACCGATCTGATCGGCTTTGGCGCGCGCGACACACTGATGACCCTGGGCGGCGGCTTCGTGGGCGAGGTGCAGTTCTGGGACTTGGAGAGCGGGCTGCTGCTGACCAGCCACCCGGTGGGCAGGCCGCTCGGCGTCACGTACGCGACCACCACCTGATGATCGCCGGTCGCGACTGGTACCAGAACCTGGACCTCCTGCCCGACGCCATGGCCGACGCCCTGTGCGCGGGCGTGGCCCGGGACTTCACGCCCGCGGAACGCGCGCTGCTGCCCGCGGGTTCGAGGCGGTCCGCGCCCTGTTGAGCACCGGTGGGCGCCGGGGCGAACCAGGGACGGAAAGCTACACCGCCATTGACGTCGCTGCGGTCTGGACGACGATGCCCTGGCGTCCGCCTCACCACAGGAGCCCCGTTCACGCAGGACGTGAACGGGGCATCGGTTCGGTTGCGAGGCGGGCCCCGGCTTCGGAGCCGTACGGGCTCCGTCACGAGATCCACGGCTCCGCCGCGCGCCACCTGCCGGCGCTCCTGATCGCGGTCCCGCCCGCGGCGCCGGTGACCTTACGGAGTGCAGGCCTCGGCGATCGACAGGCTGTTCTCGTAGAGGTGGTGCCGGGTGATCCGGCCGTCCTCGACGGTGAGGCGCAGCGCGAACGGGCCCTCGAAGGACTTCCCCGTCGCACGTACGGTCCCCGACAGGTGCCCCGTCAGGACGGCGTCGGTGCCGTCGACGAGGAAGGCGTCGACGGAGGCGCGCGCGTCCTCGGGCACGGTGTGCTCCATCAACTCCGTGAACTGGGCGGCGCAGTCGGCGGCGGTGGACCGCGGGCGGATCCACGGGACGGCGGGGTTCTCGGCGAGCAGCCAGTCGACCTCGTCGGCGAAGAGCGTGACGAGCCGCTCGGTGTCCCCGGCCACCCGGGCGGCAATGAAATCCTGCACGACGGTCCGGGTGGCCTCGGTGACGGAACTCGCGGTGGTGACCGGAATCGGCCTGGTGGCGGGGGACTTGACGGTCATGTCGCTCTCCTCGGGGCTGCGGCCGGGCCCCGGTGGGGGTTCCCGTCGATGTGCTCGATCCTGCCGGAGGAGGGGAGAGCGGTCGATTACCCCGGAGGTAATGAGCGGCCGATGCCGCCCCTTGCCGGCTGTGGCACGTACGGCTCCGATGCGGACCCGGCTCCGATGCGGACCCGGCTCCGATGCGGACCCGGCTCCGATGCGGACCCGGTTCCGCCGGGGGTCCGGCTCCGACGCAGGCTCGGTTCCGTCGGGCCGGTGAGCCCGCCGGCCCGCCCGACGGGCCCCGCTCCATCGGCCGCCTCCGCGGTGGCTGTCGTACCGGGGCGGTACTGTCGCGCCCGTGACATCAGGGGCGAAGGGCCGCGGGCGTGTGATGGATTTCCGGGTGGGCGACGTCGTCAGGATCTCCTGTCCGTTCACGGAGGCCCAGGTCACCGGGAAGCGGAAGTACGGCGGCCAGGTCGTGGTCGAGTGGCCGTGGTGGTCGGCCGACCCGGACTGCGACTGGATCCACTGGAACGGCAGGGTAGCCGTCGACGGCGATCCAGGGCTGGACGACGGGCACCGCGGGCTGTTCCGCACCGATCCGGCGCCCGAGCGGCTCACCGCCGGCGACACATGCCACGTCGGCATCCCACCGACCCTCGTACACGTCATCGACGTCGCCCACTACGACCCGCCCCAGGAGACCGGCCGCCTGCCACGCCCCCGACGGGAAACAGTCGTCCTGTTCGCGGGCCGCTCGTACGACTCCCGCCTGGAGGAGCAGGGCGAAAGCCTCGATCCAGACGACGACATTCCGGTCGCCTTCGACCTGGTCCTCCGCCCCTACGCCTTCCTGGAGCCCGGAGACGAGATCGCCGACGCGGCGGCCGCGCCTGGCGCTTCGACGGCCCGTGGGACTGGCACCCCTTCGACGGCGCCGAACCCCGCGAACCCCTCTGGCCACTCACCCTCTCACCCGCGAAGGCCGCGTCGTAGTGGCGGCCACAGAAGCGGGAGCGTCCGTCGCCGAAACGACGAAGACCGGCTCCCACCAGGAGGAACGCGCCTGCTGGAGCGCCCTCGCCCTGGCGCGCCCAGACCTGTCCTGACCGTCTGACCACGCCGGCAGACTCCTGCCCGCCCTCCGTCGGCCTCGTCCGCCCCGCAACCGTCCGGCCTGCCCCGGTCTTCGAGCGGCGGTGTCGCCCACTGCCCGTCGGCCAGGTCCGCGAGCCCGGCTTCGCGCCCGCCCCGCTGCCGGGGCACCTCGTCACCGCCGGCTGCTTCGGCCGCAAGACCGCCGCGGCTTCCGCGACCGCGGACGAGTTGCGTCAGTCCAGGCAGAACTCGTTGCCCTCGGGGTCGGTCATCACGATGAAGCCGGCGCTCATCGGGGGAGCGGGCTCGTAGCGGCGTACCCGCGTCGCTCCCAGTGCGACGAGCCGGTCGCACTCGGCTTCAAGCGCCGCCATCCGCTCCTCTCCCCGCAGCCCGGGAGCCGCACGGACGTCGAGGTGGACGCGGTTCTTGGCGACCTTGTCCTCCGGCACCTGCTGGAAGAACACGCGTGGGCCGTGCCCGTCCGGGTCCTCGATGGCCGATCTCGTGTTGCGCTGCTCCTCCGGTACGCCGATCCGCGCGAGGAAGTCGTCCCACGCGGCCAGCGGGTCGGCGCCCTCGGGCAGGTCCACTCCGGGCGGGCCGGGGTGGACGTAGCCCAGTACGTCGCGCCAGAAGGACGACAGCGCCCGCGGGTCGTGGGCGTCGAAGGTGACCTGGATGTGGCGGCTCATCGGGTTGCTCCGTTCGTAGCGGGTTCCGTGTGCGGGCAGAGGTCGCGCAGCGTCCGGTTCAAGCCGAGTCCGTTTGCGTCCATGGACTCACCCTGACACCTCTTGCGGACAGGATCGGTCCGCTGTCTCCGGCCGGGTGGGTGACATGGGCGTGGCAAGCGGTGACGAGCGGGGTACGACGGAGCGAGTGCTCACCCTGGTCGGGCTGTTGCAGCAGCGCCAGGTCTGGTCCGGCCCCGAGCTCGCCGGCCGGCTCGGGGGCACGCCGCGCACGGTACGGCGTGATGTCGAGCGGCTGCGCGACCCTCGGCTGCCCGGGGCATGCCGGCCACGTGCACACGTGCAGGAGGGTGTGGCGAGTCGGGTCCATCCGCACCGGGCGAGCTTCCTCGTGCACGCGTCGGCCGACACGGTGCGCGCAGATTCCGACGGCGGGGGAGCGAGTTCTGCGAGATGCTCAGTGGCGCCGCCGGCCTCGACGCCGTGCTCCTGCACGTACTCCTGCCGGGACACGCATTCGAAGTACTCGATGCTCCGGAGCCCGGAAGGCGCTGCCGTGCGCCCGCGCGGAGACTGCTGTCCGGCACCGGTGCGACGGTCCCACCGGTGCCGGACATGGAGGAGCCATGAGCCGCGACCGCCATCGGCGTCGGCGTCGGCGTCGGCCGAGCGTCACCGCTGCCTCTGCGCCGAGCGCGTCGGCCCGGTCTCGACTTCGCCGTGCGCCGGGCCGGCCAGGCCGACGCCGCCGCCATCGTCGCGGAGACCTGCTTGATGGCCTGGTGGCCTGATGGCCTGGTGGCGTGACGGCCTGGCGGCCCGGTGACGATCGACGAGGTGGTGGAGCCCGGGGCTGTGGAACCCTCTCCCGAGCCGGGCCGAAGGAACGCACCGACGGCCGGCTGCGGCCGCGCTTCGCGCCGCCGCGTTCGAGACGGTGGGGGAGCGCACCGTCCTGCACGTCACGAACCCGTGCTCGGCCGCGCCGGCCCATCTCCCGGCCGCCCCGGATTGCTTCGCTCCAGACTCTTGTCCGCGATCTCCCAACTGCCTAGCATTACGGCCACGTTGAATCGAATCGATTCGACGAATCGATTCGACCACCCGGCGAAGGAGCGGCGTGGCAACGATCAAGGACGTGGCCGAGCGGGCCGGTGTGGCCCCCAGCACTGTCTCGTACGTGCTCAGCGGCTCCCGGAAGATCTCCGACGAGACCCGCCGCGCCGTCCGCGCCGCCGTCGAGGAGCTGGGTTACCACCCCCGCGCCTCCGCCCGCAGCCTGCGCAGTGCCCGCACCCGCGTACTGGCACTGGCCGTCCCCCGTGTCTCCGGCAAGTCCCGGGGCGCGGACGGCACGTTCGCCATCGACATCAGCGACGCCGCCCGCGGCCACGGCCACGACGAGGTGCTGATCACCGACCTCGACGGCGTCGCCGGGATGCGCCGGGTCGCCGGCAGCGGCATGGCGGACGCCGCGGTGCTGATGGCAGTGGAAGAAGAGGATCCGCGCATCGCCGCACTCCGAGAACTGGAGTTCCCGGCCGCGCTGCTCGCCGGCAGCGAGAGCGACCCCGGTATGCCGTGGGTGGACCTCGACTGGGAGGCCGCCGTCGCCCTGGCCCTGCGGGAGACCGCGGCGGCCGGCCACCGGCGGATCGTTTTCCTGTCCTCCGCCGACCACGAGATCGACTCCCGGCGCGGCTACGCGCTGCACGGTCTCCGCGGCGCCCGGCTGGCCGCCGCGGAGACCACCGCGGAGCTGCGGACCGTGCCCTCCAGCGGCGACCCCGAGGAACTGGGCCGCCGGCTGCGCGAGGTGCTCTCCGTCCGCCCCGCCCCGACCGCACTCGTCGTTCAGCACCTGATCCTCCTGCCGCATCTGCTGGACGAGATCACCGCGCTCGGCCTGCGGGTACCGGAGGACCTGGCGCTCGTGCTGGTCGGCAGCATCCCGGACGACCTGGGCGGCCGACGGCTGCCCCGTATCGAACTTCCCGTCGCGGAGATGTCCGCCGCCGTGGTCCGGCTCGCCATCGGAGCCATCGGCGCTGACACCTCGGACACGGCGGGGGAACACCCACCACACCGGCTGATCTCCCCCCGGATGGCGACCGGGTGCGTGATCGGTCCTCCCTCGGAGCCGTCTTCGTGAACGGAGAACCATCACCATGCAACGCCCTGCCAGGCGCACAAGGCTGATCGTGGCGGCCGCCGCCGCCCTGTCGGCGCTGGGCCCCACGGGGTGTGCCACCACCCCCGACCCCGGCACCGTCACCGTCCTCAACTCGGCCACCGACGCGGCCGAGCACGACGCCAACCAGGAGTTCTTCGACCGCTGCGCGAAGCCGCTGGGCCTGAGGGTCGAGCAGATCAGCGTGCCCGCCGACACCGTCGCCTCGAAGGCCCTGCGGATGGCCTCGTCCGACTCGCTCACCGACATCCTCGAACTCGACGGCTCGGAACTGCCGCAGTTCGCGGGGACGGGCGGGCTGCGCCCGCTGAACGAGATCGGCCTGAACACCTCGGGCTTCTCCGACAGTGCCACCTCGCTCGGCAGCCATGACGGTGAGCAGTACGGGGTCGCCCGTTCGGTGAACTCCCTCGCGCTGCTCTACAACAAGGACATGCTGCGCGAGGCCGGGGCCGAGCCGCCCGCCACCTGGGACGAACTGCGGGAAACCGCGAAGAAACTGACCAGCGGCGACACCTACGGCATGGCGTTCAGCGCGAGCCCCAACGCCGACGGCGTGTACCAGTTCCTGCCGTTCTTCTGGTCCGGCGGCGGTGACGAGGCACAGCTGGACAACGGCAGGGGCGAAGCGGCGCTGGAGCTCTGGAAGAACATGCTGGACGACAAGTCCGTGTCGGCCTCAGCCGTCAACTGGAACCAGCAGGACGTCAACGACCAGTTCGTCGCGGGCCGTGCCGCCATGATGATCAACGGGCCGTGGCAGGTGCCTGTCCTCAGTGAGCAGGACGAGGTGGACTGGGCCGTCGCCACGATCCCGGTGCCCGAGGCCGGACAGGACGCGGTGCCGCCGATCGGCGGCACGGTGATGGCCGTACCGAAGAACGAGGACGGCCCCGAGCGCGAGCGGAACGCGGCGAAGATCCTCAACTGCCTGAACGAGGAGGAGAACCAGCTCGCGTGGGGCGAACGCGTGAACAACGTGCCCACCCGCGCGGCCGCCGCCGGCCGGTACGCCGCCGAGAACCCCGAGCTGGCCCCCTTCGTGGACCTGGTCGCGACGGCCCGCTCCCGTACCGCACAGGTCGGCACCCGCTGGCCGGTGATCCAGGACGCGCTCGCGGGCTCCTTCCAGTCGGTGCTGACGGGCCGCTCCGAGCCCGGGGCGGCGTTGAAGCGGGCGCAGTCGCAGGCCGCGGACGGGGAGAAGTGAGGACGCCCATGAGTACCGCTCCCTCCTCCGCCACCGCAACGGCGAGGGCCGCCGCTCTCGCGCCGAAGCCCACCTCCCTGCGCGGCCGGCGCTCCGTGCTGCGCCGGCTGTTCGTCCTGCCCGCGCTCGTCTACATGGCGCTGTTCTTCGGCTACCCGCTCGTCCGCAACGTCCTGATGAGCTTTCAGCACTACACGCCGAAGACGTACTTCACCGGTGAGGCACCCTTCAACGGGCTCGACAACTGGCGCGCCGTCTTCTCCGACGAACTGTTCGCCCACTCGCTGTGGCACACCGCGGTCTTCACCATCGGCTCGCTGGCCGGCCAGTTCACCCTCGGACTGGCGCTGGCCGTGTTCTTCTCCCGCCGGTTCCGGCTCTCCGGGACGATACGCGCGGTGCTGCTGCTGCCCTGGCTGGTCCCCATGGTGGTGTCCGCCGTCGTCTGGCGGCGCATCCTCGACCAGGACCACGGCATCCTCAACAGTGCGCTCCAGGCGCTCGGTCTGACCGACAGCGGCGTGCCGTGGCTGAGCAGCCCGAGCGTGGCGCTGCTGTCGGCGATCCTGGTCAACATCTGGATCGGCATCCCGTTCAACATGGTGATCCTCTACGGCGGACTCCAGGAGATCCCCCGTGAGCTGTACGAGGCGGCGTCGCTGGACGGCGCGAGCCCGTGGCGGACCTTCCGCAGCATCACGCTGCCGCTGCTCCGCCCTGTGGTCACCGTGGTGCTGGTGCTGGGCTTCATGTCCACGGTGAAGATCCTGGACCTGATCCTGGCACTCACCTCGGGCGGCCCCGCCGACTCCACCCAGACCCTGGGCACCGTGACCTACCAACTGTCGTTCCTCCAGCTCGACTTCGGTCAGGGCGCGGTCGTCGGCAACGTCCTCATCCTCATCAGCGCGGTCTTCGCCGTGCTCTACCTGCGGGCCAACCGGGCCGACTTCGGAACGGGGAAGTGATACCGATGAAGCCGTCCTCCCTGCGCGGTGCCTGGAACACCACCGCCGCGCTGCTCATCCTCGTCCTCCTGCTGTTCCCGGTGTACTGGATGCTCAACACCGCGCTGCAGCCCGACACCAGCACCGCCGCCACCGACTGGTTCCCGACCACGCTGAGTCTGTCCAACTTCGAGGCGGCGCTCAGCAGCCAGGGCAAGTCGCTGCTGACGAGCCTGACCGTGGCCCTCGGTTCGGTCGTCGTCTGCCTGGCACTGGCCGCTCCGGCCGCGTACGGGCTGGCGCAGTTCGGGCTCAAGGGCGGGCAGACCATCGTCTTCACCACCCTGATCACCCAGATGGTGCCGGGCATCGTCATTGCCAACGCCCTCTACAGCGCGTACGCGGAGCTGGGCCTGGTCAACTCCTATCTGGGGCTGATCCTGGCGGACGCCTCGCTGGGGCTGCCGTTCTCCATCGTGCTGCTGCGGGCGTTCATGGTGGCCATCCCCGGCGAGGTGATCGAGGCGGCGCTGGTCGACGGCGCCAACCGGTTCACGGCGTTCATCCGGATCGTGCTGCCGATGAGCCGCAACGCGCTGATCACGGCCGGGCTGTTCACCTTCCTCTTCGCCTGGTCGGACTTCATGTTCGCTCTGACCCTCAACACGACCGACGACGTCAAGCCGATCACCCTCGGCATCTACCAGTTCGTCGGGGCACACGTCAGCGACTGGGGCGCCGTGATGGCCACCGCCGTGCTGTCGGCCGTGCCCGCGGCGATCCTGCTCGTCGTCGCCCAGAAGTACATCGCCGCCGGCATCGCCGGCGGGTCCGTCAAGTAGTGACCGCCGACCGGAGAAGAAGGCAAGCGATCCTGATGAGTTCCCCCACCGACGGCCCCGGGTTCCCCCGCTTCCCGGACGGCTTCCTCTTCGGCGCCGCCACGGCCGCCTACCAGGTCGAGGGCGCCCACGACGAGGACGGGCGCACCCCCTCCATCTGGGACACGTACTGCCGCGAGTCCGGCCGGGTGGCCGACGGCGCCACCGGCGACGTCGCCTGCGACCACTACCACCGCTACCGCGAGGATGTCGTCCTGCTGCGCGACCTGGGCGTGGACACCTATCGCTTCTCGGTCGCCTGGCCGCGGGTGCAGCCGGACGGCACCGGCCCCGGCAACCCCAAGGGCCTGGACTTCTACGACCGGCTGACGGACGAGCTGCTGGCCGCGGCATCGCCCCCGCCGCGACCCTCTACCACTGGGACCTGCCGCAGGAACTGGAGGACAGGGGCGGCTGGCGGGTACGGGAGACGGCGGAGCGGTTCGCCGACTACACCCGGATCGCGGCGGAGCGGCTCGGCGACCGGATCGGCCGCTGGATCACCCTGAACGAGCCGTTCTGCAGCTCCTTCGTCGGCTACGGCTCCGGCAGCCACGCCCCCGGCGCCCGCGAGGGCCGGGGCGCGCTCGCCGCCGCGCACCACCTGCTGGTGGGCCACGGGCTGGCCGTACGGGTACTGCGCGAGGCGGGCGCCGCGGACGTCGGCATCACCCTCAACCCGGACGTGCTGCTGCCCGCCACGGACAGCGAGGCCGACCGGGACGCGGTGCGCCGCGCGCAGACCATGCACAACGACGTCTTCCTCGACCCGCTGCTGGCCGGGCACTACCCGGAGCACGAGCGGGAGACCTGGGGCGAACTGGCCGACGGCTCGTACCGGCGCGACGGTGACCTGGAACTGATCGGCGCGCCGCTGGACTTCGTCGGCATCAACTACTACCGGCCGATCACCGTCTCCGACGTGCCGTTCCAGGATCCCGACCCGGCTACGCGCACCGCCGTGGACATCCGTGCCGAGGAGTCGTGGCGCGACGGCGTACGGCGGACCACGATGGGCTGGCCCGTGGTCCCGGGTGCCTTCACGGACCTGCTGACCGGCCTGCGCCGACGCTACCCCGGCCTGCCTCCGCTGCTGATCACCGAGAACGGCAGCGCCGAGGACGACCGGGCGGACGGCGACGGGCAGATCCGCGACGCCGACCGGGTGGCGTATCTGCGCGACCACCTCGCGGCGCTCGCCGACGCCATGGAGCAGGGCGTGGACGTGCGCGGCTACTACGTCTGGTCGCTGCTGGACAACTTCGAGTGGGCCCGCGGCTACAACAAGCGGTTCGGGATCGTCCGGGTCGACTACGACACCCTGGAGCGCACCCCGAAGGACAGCTACCGCTGGTACCGGGACCTGATCACCGACCACCGCGACCGTACCCGTACCCCTGTGCAGGAGCAGCCCAACCGATGAAATTCACCGACGGCTACTGGCTCATGCGCGAAGGCGTCCGGGCCTCGTACGCCACCGAGGTCTCCGAGGCCCGTGCCGAGGGCGGCCGGCTCACCCTCTACGCCCCGGTCCGCCACGTGAAGACCCGGGGACACACCCTCAACAGCCCGCTGATCACCGTGGAGTGCTGGTCGCCCGCCGAGGGCGTGATCGGCGTCCGCTCCACCCACCACGGCGGCGGCGTGGACCGAGGCCCGCACTTCGCACTGAACACCGAGCCCGGCCACACCCCGAAGATCTCCTGGAACGGCCCGGTGGCCGAGCTGACCAGCGGCAAGCTGTCGCTGCGCGTGGACACCGACGCACCGTGGCGGCTGGAGTTCGCCGCCGGCGGCCGGACCCTGACCTTGGCGGGGAGCCGCGGCACGGGTTTCGCGACCACGGGCGACGGCCGCCACTACACCATCGCCCAGCTGTCCCTGGGCGTCGGCGAGCTGGTCTACGGGCTGGGGGAGCGGTTCACCCCGTTCACCAGGAACGGCCAGACGGTCGACATCTGGCAGGCCGACGGCGGCACGGCCAGCGAGCAGGCGTACAAGAACGTCCCGTTCCACCTGACGAACCGGGGCTACGGCGTCTTCGTCAACCACCCGGGCAAGGTGTCGTACGAGATCGGCTCCGAGTCGGTCGGGCAGACGCAGTTCAGCGTCGAAGGCCAGTCGGTCGAGTACTTCGTCATCCACGGGCCGACGCCCAAGGAGATCCTGGACCGCTACACGGCGCTCACCGGCCGCCCCGCGCTGCCGCCGGCGTGGTCGCTCGGACTGTGGCTGTCGACGTCCTTCACCACCTCCTACGACGAAGAGACGGTGAACCGGTTCGTCAACGGCATGGCGGAGCGCGACATCCCGCTCGGGGTGTTCCACTTCGACTGCTTCTGGATGCGCCAGTACCAGTGGTGCGACTTCACCTGGGACCCGGACGTCTTCCCGGACCCGGAGGGAATGCTGGCCCGGCTGAAGGAGCGGGGCCTGCGGATCTCGGTGTGGATCAACCCGTACATCGCGCAGAAGTCCCCGCTGTTCGAGGAGGCGCGCGCCCAGGGCTTCCTGGTGCGCAAGCCGAACGGCGACGTCTGGCAGTGGGACCTGTGGCAGGCCGGCATGGGCCTGGTGGACTTCACCCACCCCGGCGCCAGGAACTGGTACGCGGAGAAGCTGCGCGACCTCACCCGGCAGGGCGTGGACTGCTTCAAGACGGACTTCGGCGAGCGCGTCCCGACCGATGTCGTCTGGCACGACGGCTCGGATCCCGAGCTGATGCACAACTACTACACCCAGCTCTACAACGAGACCGTGTTCGAGGTGCTGGCCCGGGAACGCGGCGCGAACGAGGCCGTCCTCTTCGCCCGGTCGGCGACGGCGGGCGGCCAGCAGTTCCCGGTGCACTGGGGCGGTGACTGCGAGTCGACGTTCAACGCGATGGCCGAGTCGCTGCGCGGCAGGGCTGTCGCTGGGGCTGTCCGGCTTCGGCTTCTGGAGCCACGACATCGGCGGCTTCGAAGGCACCCCGACCCCCGCGGTCTTCAAGCGGTGGACGCAGTTCGGGCTGCTCTCCTCGCACAGCCGGCTGCACGGCAGCAAGAGCTACCGGGTGCCGTGGGACTACGACGAGGAGGCCGTGGCGGTCACCCGCGACTTCACCCGTCTCAAGCACCGGCTGATGCCGTACCTGTACGAGGCGTCCCGGCAGGCCGCCCGGCAGGGCACCCCGGTGATGCGGGCGATGGTCCTGGAGTTCCCGGACGACCCGTCCTGTCACCCCCTGGACCGGCAGTACATGCTCGGCGGGGACATCCTCGTCGCACCGGTCTTCTCCGAGGACGGGACGGTGGAGTACTACGTGCCGGAGGGCACCTGGACCCACCTGCTCACCGGCGAGCGTGTCCAGGGCCCGTGCTGGCGCCAGGAGACGCACGGCTACGACACCCTGCCGCTGCTGGCCCGGCCCGGCTCCGTCATCCCGTTCGGCGCGGAGGACGACGAGGCCGTGTACGACTGGCCGACGGCGTCACGCTCCGGGTCGGCGCCCCGGCCGAGGGGGCCACGGTCGTCACCGAAATCCCGGCGCCGGACGGCTCGACGGCCGCGGTGTTCCGCACCCGGCGCGACGGCGGCGTGCTGACGGTCGAGGCCGAGGGCGCGCCCGGCCCGTGGCGTGCTGCTCACCGGCGACGCGCCGGCGGAACTGCCCGCGGGCGCCGAGCGCACGGACCTGGGCACGCTGCTGCCCGCCGCGCCGGGCACGGAGCGGGTGACACTCCGGCTCGGCTGAGCCCCGCCGGGAAGCGAGCCCGGGAACCGGTCATGCCCGGTTTCCGGGCTCTTCGCCCGCCCACTTGCGGAAACGGGTGCGGAGCGTGGCCCGCGAGCCGTACCGCCCAGGTGCGTCCCGCCAGGCCGTACCGGTGCGGAACTTCCGCATGATCCCGTCGAGACCCTCCCGGCCCGGTCGTCCACCCGTTTCCGGCCGGGCTCCGTCCGGGGCAGCAGTGGACGGGCGAACTCCCGCTCGTCATCAGGCAGTTCATGGCGACGCATCACCCTGCCGTGATCCGCCACTCAAGAGCATCCGGCGGCAGACCCCGGAGCTGCCGCGGAGTGGCGGACAGCCCGGCGTGACGCTCCTGGGAACTCACCTTCCGGCAAGACCGTTCAACCGGCATGCCGCACCACCTGGACGCCCCTGCCGTACGCCCCATCACCGACGCCGACGTCCCTACCGCTGTCGAGACCCTCGCCCGGGCCTTCGCCGACTACCCCTACACCCGGCATGTGTCGCCGCAGACGACACGAGGGCCGGATCCGGCGCTTCCAGGAGCTCTGCCTGACCCGGGTCGGGATGGTGTACGGCCGTGTGTGGGTTGCCGACGGGGGCCGCGCTGTCGCTGTATGGGCCACTCCCGACCAGGACCCCTCGCCCGCCTTTGCCGAGGTAGGCCCGCTGCTCGGCGATCTCACGGGCGACCGGGCGGCTGCCTACGAGTCCGCGGAGCGGGCCGTCGCTCCGTACCGGCCGCAAGAGCCGGCGTGGTTTCTCGACACGGTGGGAGTCGCCCCGGAGGCCCAAGGGCAGGGCCTGGGCGGCGCGGTGCTGGTTCCCGGCGTCGAAGCGGCTGCGCGCGCCGGGTACCCGGCATTCCTGGAGACCTCCAGTGAGCGGAACGTGAAATTCTACGAACGCCTCGGCTTCAAGGTCACCGCTGAGGTCTTGCTCCCCGACAACGGCCCCCGCACGTGGTGCATGCGCAAGGACCCCCGCCAGTAGGGCTCGGCCGGGCCGGGGTCGATGTGGGTGTGCCGCGGTGACGGGTGGGGCAGGCGCCGTTCCGGGTGGTGAGGAGGGACAGTGCGCCCCGCACGCGCTCGGCGGCCTTCTCGTTCGCGGCTTGGAGCAGGGGACCGGACAACGGTCCACCGGCGACGGCGTGCACCCGCGGTCCGTTCGGCCCCTTGTCCTGCTCGTCGGCCCTGACGCGGCCGGCCTGGGCGAGCTCGACCGGCACGGCGCCGCCCAGGGTGCAGTGCGGGGTGTCGGCCCCGGCGAGCCGCCGACTTGCCTACGAGGAAAGTCAAGGATAACTTTCCTCGCAGGAAAGTAACGCGGGGACGGGAGGGTGAGGGCCGTGAGCACGCCGATGGACGCCGAACAGGCATGGAGGGACCTGCAGCGCATCCGGGTGCCGCAGGAGCGCGTGTACGACGAGGTCGAGCGGTCCGCTGCGGGCGGCTCGGGCACCACCTGGGCCACGGCCGCGCTCATGTGGCTCTTCCTGGCCGGTCTGGGCTTGGACCTGCCCGGGTGGGGCGTGGGGCTGGTCCTCGTCGCGTACGTCGCACTGCTGGGCATGCTGGCCGTGCTCCACAACCGCCGGAGCCGGGTGCGCCTGCACCACACCCGGTGCACCCCGCGGATGTTCGGCACCTTCGTCGCAGGGGCGGTGGTGACCGGCGGGACGGTACTGCTGTCCGGCCGTCTGGTCGATTCGCTGGAGCCGATGCCGGCCAGTCTGATCCAGGCCACGGTCTCGGCGACGGTGTTCGTGCTGTTCGTCGGTCCGACGGGCCGCTGGGCGGCCGGGTCGGCGCGGGACAGCGGCACACAGGCGGCAGGCACCGGCGCGGCGGGCGCGGGGGCGAACCGATGAGCGTCCCCGCCGGTTTCGACGAGCTGCTCCACCCCGCCACCCGGCTGTCGGTGGTCGCGCTGCTCGCCGCCACACCGAATGGGCGGACTTCGCGTTCGTCCGCGACAGCCTCTCGCTCAGCGACTCCGCGCTCTCCAAACAGCTGCACACCCTGGAGGAGGCCGGATATCTGGAGCTCCACAAGGAGGGCGGCGGCCGCAAGCGGCGCACCACGGTACGGCTGACGGACCGCGGCCGCACCGCCTTCGAGGGTCACGTCGCGGCGCTCCGGGCGATCGTCGAGGGCGCCGGTTCCCCGGCGGCGACCGAAGCAGCGCCACAACAGCCGCACCACTCGGGGGCAGGACGATGACGCCGAAGCACACACCCGCCCAGCCCAGTCGTCCACGCGCGCGACGTGACGATGACCTACGGCGGCACCGACGTCCTCCACGGCGTCGACCTGGACATCCACCGCGGTGAGGTCTTCGCGCTGCTCGGGCCCAACGGCGCCGGCAAGACCACCACTGTCGAAATCCTGGAGGGCTTCCGGCGGCGTTCCGCCGGTGAGGTGAGCGTCCTCGGTACGGACCCGGAGCGGGGCGACGACGCGTGGCGCGGCCGGATCGGACTGGTCCTGCAGTCCTGGCGCGACCACCGCCGCTGGCGGGTCGCCGAGCTGCTGACGCACTTCGCCACGTACTACCCCGACCCGCGCGACCCGGCCGAACTGCTGGCCCTGGTCGGCCTCGCCGACCAGGGCGGCCGGCAGGTGGACCGGCTGTCCGGCGGCCAGCGCCGACGGCTGGACGTCGCGCTCGGCATCGTCGGCCGCCCCGAACTCCTCTTCCTGGACGAGCCGACCACCGGCTTCGACCCTCAGGCGCGGCACGAGTTCCACGTACTGGTCGAACGGCTGGCCCGCGACGAGGGCGTCACCGTCCTGCTCACCACCCAGCGACCTGGTGGAGGCCGAGCGGCTCGCCGACCGGATCGCCATGCTGGTCGGCGGCCGGATCCGGGTCTGCGGCACGCCCGCGGAACTGGCCCGGCGGGCCGCCGCCCAGGCCGAGGTCCGCTGGACGGCGGACGACGGGACGCCCCGCCGCGAACGCACCGAGGACCCCTCACGGCTGGTCTGGGAACTCCACCGGCACGCGGACGGCCCGATCGCCGGCCTGGAGGTCCGCCGCCCGACGCTGGAGGACACGTACCTGCACATGGTGCACCGGGAGGCCGACAGTACGGACGGGGACGCGGACGAGGAGGTACAGGCAGCATGAGGAAAACACCCATGACGAACGGCTGGCGTGCCGGGCTCCAGCGCGGCGGCATCGAGCTGCGGCACCTCCTGCGCAACGGCAAGGAGATGTCCGGCCACCTGACCAACGTGGTCGCCGCCCTACTCGTCGCCGCCTACGTCAGCGACGACGTGCCCGGCACCCGGACCCCGATGGCCCATCTGATGCTGGCGGGCTTCGCCGCCTACCTGCTGTTCCAGGTCGGACTGATCAACCTCCCGCAGATACTCGTGACCGAGCGGGAGGAAGGGGTCCTGCTGCGGATGCGCACCACACCCGGCGGGATACCGGCCTACCTCGTCGCCAAGTGCGTGCTGGTGGTCGTCGTGGCGGTCGGCACCCTGGCTCTGCTCCTGGCGGCCGCGGCGCTGCTGGTGGACGGGCCGTTGCCGCACGGTCCGGGCGACTGGCTGACGCTGCTGTGGGTCACCACGCTCGGGCTGCTCTCCGTCGTACCGCTGGGCGCGGCCATAGGGGCGGTACTGCCCAACCCCCGCGAGGCACTGGCGTTGGTCATGCTGCCGACGATGGGGCTCCTGTTCACCTCCGGGACGGTGTTCCCGATCACCTCGCTGCCCGTGCCGGTCCAGCAGGTGGCCTCGGTCTTTCCGCTCAAGTGGATGGCACAGGGCCTGCGTTCGGCGCTGCTCCCCGACACGGCACGGGCCGCCGAGACGGCCGGCTCCTGGGAACTGCCCATGGTCGCCCTGGTCCTGACCGCCTGGGCGGTCCTCGGGTTCCTCCTCGCGGTCCCCCTCCTGCGCCGAGCCGCCCGCCGCGAGTCCGGCTCCCGCCTGTCCGCGCGGCACCGCAAGGCGGCACAGAGCGGCACGCTGCCCGCGTAGGCGGCCTCGTGACCGCCAAGCGGTTGTTCGCCGACCGGGGCTACGACTTCGGCAGACACCGCAGCCCCCTCCGGGCCCGCCGGATGGTTCGAGCGCCCCTTCACCCGGCTCCGACTCGCCCGCGGCATCATCTGCTCGAGGCGAATCCGAACCTCGCTGCGAAGCGATCGGTCGGGCCGGTTCGCGTGCAGGACGCGGTCTGCGCGCACGTGTCCGGCGTGGTGCCGGCCACCACCACGGACTGCCCCGTAGTTCTTCGGGCGACGGTGCCCTCCTAGAGTGCGGGAATGCTGTGGAGCAGGCTGCGAACCCGATTCGCCCCCGTCGTGTCAGTGCCCCGACGTCTGGGGCGCGCGCCCTGGGCGGTGGCTGCGGTGTGGTTCTTGACCCGGCTGTGGCTGGTACCGGCGGCGCTCAAACTGCCGGCGTTCACGGGAGGCGGCTCGCTGGACCCGTCGGTGGACCGGATGTACCGGGGTTGGTACGCCGTACTGTCCTCGGGGACGTTCCCCGCGCACGACGTGAGCTGGCAGTACCCGCCGGGCGCCGCGCTGCCGATTCTCGCTCCGGGCCTGGTGCCCGTTCTGGACTACGGCCAGGCGTTCATCGTGACGAGCGCGGTGTGCGACGCGCTGGTTGCGGCGGGGCTGCTGTACGCCGCCGTACGCCGCGGCCGGTCGTTCGCCGGGGTATGGCTGTGGACCGTCGCGGTAGCGGTGCTGAGTACGTTGCCGTGGAACCGGTTCGACCTCCAGGTGACGACGGTCGCGATGGCCGCGCTCGCGGCTGCCGCGTCCCGACGGGTCTGGGCGGACCGGGTGTTCGGTGCGCTGATCGCGCTGGGAGCGCTGATCAAGGTGTGGCCTGTGCTGCTGCTGGTGGGTACGGAACGTGGGCGGCGCACCCGTGCGGCTTGGCTGTCGACGGCCGTGGCCGGGGGAGTTCTGGTGGCCGGGTTCGCGTTGGTCATGCCGCACGCGCTGGGGTTTCTGACGGCGCAGAGGTCGCGGGGTGTCCAGATCGAGTCGGTGGGTGCGCTGCCGTTCCACGTGGCGCGGCATTTCGGCTGGAGCGGTACCTGGGCCGCGAAGGACGGGTCGCACGAGTTCGTGGGGCCGTACGTCGGGCTGGTGAGCACGGTGATGCAAGGGCTGACGGTGCTGGCGTTCGGCTGGTCGCTGTGGTGGCGACGGCGCTCGGTGCGGGCGGCGCCGTGGCTGCTCGCGGACGCGGCGCTGACCGCGGTGCTGTTGTTCGTGGTGACGAGCCGCGTCATCAGCCCGCAGTACCTGGTGTGGTTGGTGGGGCTGGCGGCGGTGTGCTTGCTGCGGCGGGAGACATCGCAACGACCGGTCGCCTGGCTGCTGCTGGCCGCGTGCCTGTTCACGACGCTCGGTTTTCCGCTGCTGTACCGGGAGTTGCGGGACGACGGGGATCCGCAGGCCGTCGCGAACCTCTTCGTTCGCGACCTGTTGCTGGTCGGAGCGGCGGCGCTGTCGGCTGCCCGGCTGTGGAGGGTGAGCGTACCGGCGCGGCAGCCGTGAGGCCGATGACATACGCCCAGGGGACCAGTGCCCGTGAGCCCGGCCCTGTGAGCCGGGCCGTCAGGTGCCGTTTCCGGCCAGTCGGTTGCCCTCGTCGGCCTGACCCGGACCGACGAATTCACGCAGGTCATCCACCGCTCCGGCATGACCGTCGGCAACGGAACCGGCCCGCATGCTGAGCCGTATCCGTGCGGAGCGCGACCGTCCGGCCAAGACGCCGGAGTCCGGTACTGCGGCCGGTGCGGCGCCGCGCTTTCCTCACCGACCGTCCCACGCAAAGCTGCTGACGCCACGTCGGCCAGTGGGTTTCGCAGTGGCGATGAGCGCAACGTCTCTCCCGTACGTATCCAAGGGCGGACGCGTCCCCCGGTCTGTCGTCGGCGACCGGATTCCGTACCCCCCGCAGGAGGCGGCGAGTTGAGTCACAGGCGAATACCCAGACGGAAAGCCGTGCTTGCAGGAGCGGGGGCGGTGGGCGTCGCTGCGGCCGCCGTGTTGCTGCCCCACGCCAACGCATCGCAGTCCGGCTCCGGTTCCGAGCCGAAGGCGGAGCCGAGAACCCTGAGCGCCGGCGCGGCCCAGGACCTGGTCGCGCAGCTCGGCCCGGAACTCGGTGATGCGTATGCAGGTGCGTACTACGACGCACAGAAGCAGCAGCTCGTCGTCAACGTCAGTGGCGGCGGCAACGAGGTGGTCGTCCGGGTCAACGAGGCAGGGGCCGTCGCACGACCGGTCGGGAACAGCATGAGCGGGCTGAAGTCGGCGTCGGACACGCTGGCCCGTGAGGCCACGATCCCGGGCACGGCCTGGGCCACAGACCCCAGAAGCAACCAGATCCTGGTCACCGCGGACCGCACGGTCGCCGGTGACAGCTGGAACCGGCTGGAGTCTGCCGTCGCGTCCCTGGGTTCCGGTATGGCCCGTATCCAGAAGTCGGAGGGGGAGTTCAAGCCCTTCCTGGAAGGCGGCGACGCCATCTTCAGCGGCGGGTCGCGCTGTTCTCTCGGCTTCAACGTCACCACGGGCGACGGACAGCCCGGCTTCCTCACCGCCGGACACTGCGGCGTCGTCGACGACCAGTGGTCCGAGGAACCGAACGGCGCACCGGTCGGTACGGTCCAGCAGGCGACGTTCCCCGGCGAGGGCGACTTCGCCCTCGTCACCTACGACGACCCCGCCACCGAGGCGCCCAGCACGGTCGGTCTCGGCAACGGCCAGACCCTGGACATCGTGCGCGCGGACGACGCGGCGGTCGGTCAGGAGGTGTTCCGTACGGGCAGCACCACCGGCCTGAACAGCGGTCAGGTCACCGGGCTGAACGCCACCGTGAACTACCCGGAGGGCACTGTTACCGGGCTGATCCAGACCAATGTGTGCGCGGAGCCGGGCGACAGCGGTGGTGCCCTGTTCACTCGCGACGGTAGCGCGATCGGCCTCACCTCGGGCGGCAGCGGCGACTGCACGTCGGGAGGCGAGACGTTCTTCCAGCCGGTGACGACGGCACTGGCGGCGGTCGGCGCACAGATCGGCGCGGGCGACGGCGGTCAGGGCCAGGGAGAGCAGGGCCAAGGCGGCCAAGACCAGGACGGTCGGAACCAGGGCGGCTTCGAAGGCGACTGAGCCGCGGTCGCCTTCCTCACGGGCCCGGGGCGTGCGGCGGCCCG
>RHMC01000348.1 GCA_003719395.1 Streptomyces altiplanensis | reverse complement strand
CCGCGCGGCGCCGCCCGGGCGAGAAGCGCAAGGCCGTCCGTACGCCCACCGTCCTCCAGATGGAGGCGGTGGAGTGGACGCGGCCGCGCTGGCCATGGTGCTCGCCCACTACGGGCGGCACGTTCCGCTCGAAGAGCTCCGCATCGCGTGCGGGGTCTCGCGCGACGGATCACGCGCCAGCAACCTGCTGAAGGCCGCGCGCAGTTACGGCTTGCAGGCCAAGGGCATGCAGATGGAGTCGGCGGCGCTGGCCGAGGTGGTCCAGGCGCCGGCCATCCTGTTCTGGGAGTTCAACCACTACGTCGTCTACGACGGCACGGGGCGCAGGTTCGGCCGCCGGGGCGTCCACATCAACGACCCCGACAAGGGCCGCCGCTTCGTGGCGGCGGAGGACTTCGACACCAGCTTCACCGGGGTCGTCCTCGTCTTCGAGCCCACCGAGTCCTTCCGCCGCGGCGGCCGCAAGCCGGGCGTGCTGAGCGCCGTCCCCGCGCGCATGCGCGGGACCACGGGCACCCTGCTGGCCGCACTCCTCGCCAGCCTGCTGCTCGTCGCCGTCGGCGCGGCGGTGCCCGCGCTGAGCCGTACGTACATCGACATGTTCCTGATCGGCGACCAGACGTCGGTGCTGGGACCGCTCTTCGCGTCGATGGCGGCGATGGTGGCGCTCACCGCCGTACTGACCGGCCTGAAACAGGCGAACCTGCTGCGCGGCCGCATCATCTCCTCCACGCTGAGCAGCGCCCGGTTCCTGCGCCACCTGCTGAGGCTGCCCGTCACCTTCTTCGCACAGCGCAGTCCGGCCGACCTCGTCCAGCGCCTCCAGTCCAACGACGCGGTCGCCGAGACACTGGCGCGCGACCTCGCCGCCGCGGGGGTGGACGGGGTGGTGGTGATCCTCTACGCCTTCCTGATGTGGACGTACGATCCCCAGCTGACGTTCGTCGGCGTGTTCGTCGCGCTGCTCAACGTGGTCGCGATGCGGATCGTGATCCGGCTGCGGGCCACGCACACCCAGAAGCTGCGCGCGGACAGCGCCCGGCTGACCAACACCTCGTACACGGCCTTCAGCTGATCGAGACCATGAAGGCCACCGGCGGCGAGAACGGCTTCTTCCGCCGCTGGGCGGGCCAGCACGCGACCACGCTGGAGGTGCAGCAGCGCCTCGGCGTACCGAGCGCGTACCTGGCCGTCGTCGCGCCCACCCTCGCGACCCTCAACAGCGCGCTGATCCTGTGGATCGGTGGCCTGCGGGCCGTGGAGGGGCACATCTCGATCGGGCTGCTCGTCGCCTTCCAGGCGCTGGTGGCGCGCTTCACCGCGCCGATCAGCCGGCTCAACGGAGTGGCGGGCCGGATCCAGGACTTCGCCGCCGACGTGGCCCGGCTGAAAGACGTCGAGAGCTTCCCGGTCGACGTGCTGTACTCGCGCCGCGAGCCGGACGAGTCCACCCGCAGGCTCAAGGGCCACGTGACGCTCGAAGACATCACCTTCGGCTACAGCCCGCTGGACACACCGCTGCTCACCGGCTTCTCGCTGGCGGTCGGCCCAGGACAGCAGGTCGCCCTCGTCGGCGGATCGGGCAGCGGCAAGTCGACCGTGTCCCGGCTGATCTCGGGCCTCTACACCCCCTGGGAGGGGACGATCCGGATCGACGGACAGCGCCTGGAGGACATCTCCCGCAGCGCGCTGGCCGCCTCCGTCTCCTTCGTCGACCAGGACGTCTTCCTCTTCGAGGGCACGGTCCGGGACAACGTGGCGCTGTGGGACCCCTCGATACCGGACGAGGCGGTCGTCGCCGCCCTCCAGGACGCCGCGCTGTACGACGTCGTCGCGCGGCGCCCCGACGGCATCCACAGCCGGGTCGAGCAGGACGGCCGCAACTTCTCCGGCGGGCAGCGGCAGCGGCTGGAGATCGCCCGTGCGCTGGTCAGGCGGCCGAGCATCCTCGTGCTCGACGAGGTGACGAGCGCCCTCGACGCGGAGACCGAGCGCGTCATCATCGACAACCTGCGGCGGCGCGGCTGCGCGTGCGTCGTGATCGCCCACCGGCTGAGCACGGTGAGCGACAGCGACGAGATCGTCGTACTCGACCACGGCTCGGTCGTCGAACGCGCCGGCTCGAGGACCTGGTCGCAGCCCGGGGAGCGTACGCCGAGCTGGTCAAGGAGCACTGACATGTCGTTCGTACACCCGGCCGCCGTCGAGGGCTTCACCGAGACCGACGCGGTGACCTACGCGCTCGGCGGTCTCGCGCGCCCGTCGACTGCACCGGCCTGCGCAGCCTGTCGCTGGAGGGGCCGCAGGTGGTGTGGCTCGTGGTGGGCGGCGCCCTGGACCTGTTCGCGGTCGACGCCGTCCAGCAGGGACACTGGCACTTCCTCGGCCGCCTCGAAGCGGGGGCGCTGCTGCTCGGCCCGGTCGAAGGCCCCCAGCACACCCTGCTCGGCAGGCCGTCGCAGGACTGCCTGCTGCGCCGTATCCCGCTGCGGGAGCTGTACCGGCCCGAGTACGCCGACGGCTACGCCGTTCCTCACGCTCACGCGGCGTACGAAAGCCCGCTCGACCACGCCTTCGCGCTCGGCATCGGACGCAGCCTGGGCGTGCTGTTCGAGGCCCCGCTGGACGGCCGCCCGGGCATCGAGGCGGGCGTCGCGGACGCCGACGTCCTGTGGATGCCGGCCGCGCCCGGCAGCGTGCAGTACGGCGCCTCCTACAGCTCGGAGGCGCGGGCGACCTGCTGATCGACACCGCGATGTGGCAGCAGATGGTGAACCAGCAGTACCGCCTGCTGACCGCCGTGGACCACTGGATCGAGGAGCTGGAGCGCGCCCACGAGGACCGCACCGCGGCCGGCATCAAGGCGGGCGCGGCCGTCCGCGCGCGGGCGGACCAGGCGCTGGTGGCCTCCATCGGCAGCCCCGACCGGTCCGGCCGCTCCGGCCGGGGTGCGGCGGGCGCGGCCGCGCCGCGACGACGCGCGTCGCCGTCTGCCGCCGGTCGCGCGCCG
>RHMC01000347.1 GCA_003719395.1 Streptomyces altiplanensis | reverse complement strand
GGGGTCGGTGCCGCGCCGGGGCGTCTCCTCGGGTGCCGAACGTTCGGGTACGGGGTTCTGCTTCGGGGTGGTTGTGTTCGGCGCCCTGCGGGGAGCGCCCCGGCACGTCCCCTCCCGCCACCGTGGCACGCGACGCGGGGCAAGGAGAGACCCGGTGCACGCTCAGGCGGCGTACTGGCTCAGCGTCTTGTCCACTGTGGCGGTCACCGGCGGCTCGGTAGTACACCCCGGCGCTCCGGGGTGGGCAGTGCCGCTTCCTTGAGCTTCCTGTCGCACACGTCCGCCTCGCCGCCCTCGTGCGTCGCCACGGCGGAGGAGAGGGCGGCGGTGGCTGCTGGCCGGCTGACGCTTCAGAGTCACTCCGAGTTCGCGATGACCTTGCGTACGTTCTCCAGGCTTCCGCAGTTCTCCTTGATCAGCCGGTCGCGCTCGCGGACGAACGCCGCGCCGAGCTCCGCCCGCCGCTCGTCCTTCACGAGTTCCCTGGCGTGGTTGAGGAGTGTGCGTTCTTCCTCGTCCGTGTGGTGGGAGATGGCCTGCGAGAGCTCCTCCAGCTTCTCGTCCCACTCGTCCGAACCCACCTCCGACACCTCCAGCAGCGCCGCCAGGGCCTTGTTGCCCTCGGTGTGTTCCTCCTCGCCGTGCTCGACCTCCTCGTCGTCGACCTTCTTGTAGCGCCGCAACGCCGGATAGACCTCGGCCTCCTCGGCCTCGCCGTGCGCGATCAGCAGGTCCGCGAACTCGCTGAGCGCGGCGGCCCGGTCCGCCTCCACACTCCGCATCGCGTGGAAGAGGTCCTCCATCCGCCGGTGGTCCTTGAGGATCAGTTCCACCACATCGGTCGTGCCGGCAGTGCTCCGGGTCATTCCGTCCGCCTCCTGGGTGCTGGGGTACGTCGTTCAATCCGTCTTCCCGGCATTTCGCCCGTCACTCTCCGGCAGTTGCCGTGGTGAGGGGCGCGGCCCTACGGTCGGGGCGGTGAGCCAGGAGCGCAGCAAAAACCGGTGGAACGGGCGGGGGCGTGTTCCGGCCTCGCTCGCCGTGGCGGTCGCCGGTCTCCTGGTTCTCCATGCCGCTGTGCCCAACGGGGGCGGCCGTTTCGGCAGCCTCCTGGAGACGTTCCTGCCCTGGCTCGGCCTGACGGTCCCCGTACTGCTGGTCCTGTCGCTGCTGCGCCGCTCCCGCCTCGCCCTCCTGGCCCTGCTGCTGCCCGTCGCCGCCTGGCTCTCGCGGCTTCGGCGGGCTGCTGCTGCCGGCGGAGGCTCCGGCGGCGTACGACGTCGTGGCGGTCCAGCACAACGTCAGCGAGGACAACGCCGACCCGGCAGGCACCGCGCGGGCCCTGTTGAAGACGCGCCCCGGCCTCATCGCCCTCGAAGAGCTGACCCCCGGCACGCTGCCCGCCTACGCGGCGGCGCTGGCGCCGGAGTATCCCCACCACGGGGTGGTGGGGACGGTCGGGCTCTGGTCGAAGTACCCGCTGGCGGGAACGCGGCCTGTGGACATCAGGCCGGACGGCGTCGGAACGGACTGGAACCGCGGCCTGCGGGCCGAGGTGTGGATGCCGGAGGGCGAGCCGGTCGCCGTGTACGTCGCCCACCTGCCGTCCGTACGCCTCGGACCGACCGGGTTCGGCACCGGGTGGCGGGACGAGAGCGCCGCTCTGCTGGGCGCCGCCGTCGCCGCCGAGCCACTGGACCGGGTGGTCCTGCTGGGCGACCTCAACAGCACGGTGGACGACCGGGGGCTGGACCCGGTCGTCCGGCGGATGGACACGGCGGACCGGGGCTTCGCCTTCAGCTGGCCCGCCCGGTTCCCCGTGGCCCGGATCGACCAGATCATGACCCGGAAGGCAACCGTCACCCAGGTGTGGTCGCTGCCCGCCACGGCAGCGACCACCTGCCGATCGCCGCCCGCATCAGGTTTTAGCGACACACTCGAACCACACCGTCTTGCCTCCCTTGCCCAGTACCGGAGACACCCCCCACCGGTCGCTGACGGCCTCCACGAGTGCCAGCCCCCGCCCGCCGTCGTCCAGCGGCCCGGCACTTCTCGCCTTCGGAAGCCGCGGGCACGTGTCCGCCACCTCCACGCGTACGCCGTCCTCCGCGCGGAGGATCAGCACCGAGCAGTGTCTTCCGGGCACATGGCGCACGACGTTCGCCACCAGCTCCGTGAGCGCCAGCTCCGCCGCGTCGGAGACCTCGGCGAGTGCCCAGTTCGTGAGGTACGACCGCAGGATGCGCCGCAGATGCCGCGCCGAATGCTCACCCACGGTGAAGTTCGCCCCGTAGCATGAGGGCTCAACTTCCCTGCTCTGTTCACCAGTTACGTGATTCACGTCACCAGAATGTGGCCTCCTGGCTACGCTCGGCTACGGGTAGAAGAAAACATTACGTTGTGTGAGCTTGATCTTGAGCCAGGGAGAGCCCGTATGGCCAACATCCGTGACCTCGATCCCCACGCCTCCGCACTCGACTACTACGGCGCCGAACTGCGCCGCCTGCGGGAGGCGACGGGCCTCAACCAGAAGCAGCTCGGCCCGAACGGAGGAGTACGCGCGAGCGGTGCTCGCGACAGGGACGCCCGGCAACCTGGAGGAACGGTATGGCGACCCATCAGGACCTGACGGGCGCACAGTGGCGTAAGCCCAGCTACAGCGGCAGCAGCGGCGGCGAGTGCGTCGAGGTCGCCGGTCTCGCCGCTCATGTCGCCGTCCGGGACTCCAGGAACCCCGAAGGTCCCGCCCTCACCGTCACCCCCGCCGCGTTCGCCGCCTTCGTCGCGGCGTGGCGGCTTCGGCCCGCTAGAGGCTGATGGCCGCGCAGATCTTCTTGCCGCCCTCGGAGGTCGGGGTGACCGTGACGAAGCGGGACAGGAAGTTGACCAGGGTGAGGCCGTAGCCGCCCTCGTACCCCGTGATGTCGGGGTGGCGGGGGCGGGGGCGGGCCGTGCGCGCGGTGTCGCTGATGCGCAGCAGGATGGCGATGAGCGCCCAGTTGGCGATGACGGAGGAGCCGCCCT